>NZ_JBAWHJ010000298.1:0-8744 GCF_049593775.1 Dokdonella sp.
TGATGAACGATCTCGTGGGGATTCAGGTTTCGATGATCATCCTGAACTGCGAATCTGTAGAGAAAGTGGAGAAGCGAAAATCGCTTTGCGCTTGCCCGCCCGATCAGGCAAGTCTTTGACGTCATCACCCGCACGTGCGACACGGGTTGAAAATTCGAATGCAGCGAAGCGGTGTGTTTTGGGTTTACCCTGTTGCTCGCCTTCCCCGTGATCGACGCCATACGCGCAATGAATGACGAATCAACCACCACGCATCTGAACGCGAACTCGCGCCGAAGATGGCCGATTGCGCAATCACTGTTCGCCTGGATGTTCGTGCAAGTGCTGCTCTGCGTGCTGGTCATCGGCCTGGCAATGAGCTGGAACCTGCGTCGCGGTTTTTCGCAATACGTGATCGAGCGCGAAGCGGTCATGCTCGAATCGTTTGCCAGCGCGGCGGCCGAGAGCATCGTCAGGAACAATGGCCTTGAAGGCTTGAGACACAGGCCCCGCCTGATGCGTGAGTTGCTTGAATCCGTTGCAGGCAGACAGGCACCGGAGACTGCTCCAGCCGGACCGCGAGCGGGCCCGCCTGGTGGTCCGCCCCCGCGACGTGATCTCGAACGACCTGAACATGCAGGACCACCGGGCCACCCCCTGCGTGGCGGTGATTTTCGTGGCCGCGTGGCAATCCATGATCTCAACGGCGAACGGGTGACCGGGTTTCCGCTGGGCGCAGATGAGCAATCGCTCAGCTTGCCGATCACCGTCAATGGCGAAGTGGTCGCTTACGCGGTCTCTGCAATTCCAGCGGAATCCGATGGTGTCGATGCGGAGTTTCTTCGCCAGCAATTCCTGTTGATCTCGATTGCGGCAATCGCCCTGTTGCTGTGCGCGGCGATCACTTCCTGGCTGATGGCGAAGCGCTGGGCTGCTCCGCTGAAGGATATCCAGGGCGCAACGGCCCGCGTGGCGGATGGCGATTTCGACGTACGCCTGACAGAGCGCGGATCCGTCGAGATTGCCGGCGCCATTCGCAACATCAATGCAATGGTGGCCGCCCTGAAACGGCTGGAGACGGCGCGTCGGCGCTGGCTTGCCGACATCTCGCACGAGCTGCGCACGCCGGTGACCGTGCTGCGCGGGGAAATTGAATGTCTCAGCGACGGCGTCCGCCAGCCGACCGAGGCCGTCATCAACTCTCTTCGCGACGAAGTGGTTGCGGTGAGTGCCTTGCTCGACGATGTGCACCTGGTCTCGATGGCCGATCTCGGCAAGATGCCGTGTCAGTTTGCAGAGATGGACATGGTCGCACTGGCGAAGCGGGCAAGCGGACGCTTCCAGGCCATGGCCAGCGAGAAGGGCCTGGAGCTGGCGTTCAGCAGTGATTTCGATGAGGCGATTGTCGTCGCCGACGTGGGCCGCATCGATCAGGTGCTGCGCAATCTGCTGACCAACGCCATCAAGTACACCAGCGCGCCCGGTCGTGTGATGTTGTCGGTCGTCGCGTCAGCAGACGGCACGGCGCTGGTCATCGAAGACAGTGCGCCGTCTCCCGATCCCGAAGAGATCGACCACTTGTTCGAGCCGTTCTACCGCACCGAGGACTCGCGCAACGGGCTGGTGGGCGGAAGCGGCCTTGGACTCGCGGTATGCAAGGCGATCGTCGAAGCACACCATGGAAGAATCAGTGCATCGCCGTCGTCGCTGGACGGGCTCTGCATCCGTATCGACCTGCCCAATGGAGGCTGACATGAAACAGGCGAAGCGCGAAATACTGATCGCTGAAGATGATCGAAAGATCGCTGCCATTCTTTCGGATTTCCTGCTCGCGGAAGGCCATTCTCCAACCGTTGTCAGCGATGGCTTGACGGCTGTCGAAACCGTGCGCAAACGACCTCCCTCCGCCCTGCTTCTCGACCTGGGCTTGCCGCTGCTTGACGGCGTGGAGGTGTGTCGCAAGGTGCGCACGTTCTCCGCTGTTCCGATCATCATGATCACTGCACGTGTCGACGAAGTGGAGCGCCTGCTCGGACTCTCGATTGGTGCTGATGACTACATCTGCAAGCCGTTCAGCCCCAAGGAAGTAATGGCACGCCTGCATGCCCTGCTGCGTCGCTCGGAGGGCAAGTTGTCGATGGCTGCCGCGGATACCTGGACCATTGATGACGATGGCATGCGTATCGCGCACGCAGGCCAGTTTCTTGCCCTGACCCCCATCGAATTCCGGCTGCTGCGCTCGTTTCTCGCCCAGCCGGGCCGGGTATTCGCGCGCCACCAGCTTCTCGACAAGCTGCATGAGGACTACCGGGACGTCAACGACCGCGCCATCGACAGCCACATCAAGAACGTGCGCAAGAAGATGTCCGCGGCAGGTGCCGATCCCGATTCGATCGCCGCGATCTACGGCGTGGGCTACCGCTACACGCCGAAGCTGGTTGACGAATAGCTGCGAACCGGCGCATCCCGATTCTCTCCATGATTGAGTGAGAAGATGCCGGGATCGAGTGAGGACACAGCGAGGTGTACGCTGCGACGTCGCGACCAGAGATTCAGGTCACACGCCTGCATCGCGTTGCCCCCTCACCTGGCTTGCGAGAATCCCCTGGGACACTGCGCCCGCGCGCGATCTGTTCCCGATTCTCCAGATTCCAAACGGGAGAAATCTGTGCATTCAACGAAGTGCCTGACGATCGTCTTCTTGCAGGCGAGCATTGCGCTGACAGGCTGCAACAGCGTGATCGACAGTGATCCGGCCAAGAGATATGACACCGACGTTCCTGACCTGACCGCCATATCGCATTTCTTCGAAAGCGCGAAAGTTGTCTCTGGCCCGAAGATCGTGGATTGCACCCTGTCGGGCGGCGCCCGGACGAGCTGTTTCTCGATCACCGTAAAAAGCGAACCTTCGACCTATGAAGCGGGCCCCTGGTGCCCGGGCAACATTGCGGATGGCGCGAATGCCGGCGGCATCTGGCTGGACAACGGACAGGTGCACGCGGCTGACGGCGCATTCATGAAGAATCTCGCCACGTTCTACGACGATGACGAATGGCAGATTTTCGACGCTTCGACCGGCAAGGTCCACGTCACCGATAGCCTGCAGGCCTGCCAGGCCGCAGCTCGACCCGATGTGGATCCGGCGTATCGGAACTACTGTGTCCAGTGCCTGCTCGAGTACATCCCCGAAGACGCCACGATGACCTACGTGATTCCGTTGACTGCACAACCGGCCGACCACGCCAGCCCGGTAGCCTTTGCCCATTCGGGAGTCGCTTCCAACGGCATCCTGCTGGATGGCCCGGCACCCGTGGACGCGATACTCGGCGCGCACACGATTGCGCCATTCGACCCATGCGGAGGGCATGTGAATCCGCATGCCGGTTACCACTACCATGCGGTGACGGATTGCCTTGACTCGACATCGCCCACCAGCGCGCATGGCGCACAGATCGGAATCGCCATGGATGGATACTGGATCTTCGCCCACGACCTGGCGGATGGCGGCGATGCCGGCGACCTCGATCGTTGCAACGGACACGACGCGGCAAGCATCGGCTATCACTATCACGCAGGTTCGCCCGGATCGAACGCGATACTCGGTTGCCTGAGCGCGCAGTATGGCTGCGCGCTGGATGATGACCGTCGTGCCTGCGATGCCTCGTTGCAGCGCCCGCCACCGCCACCCGGAGGTGCCCAGCCGCGCAATCCCGAGAATGGCGGGCAGCCGGGATAGCACCTGGCGTGAGGCCGTTGCTTCAACGGCCCGGGTAGCGAGGCAAAACTGCGAACTGCATCGCATCCTGATTCGTGCCGCCGCTTGTTTTAGCGGAATGGAAACGCTCCTCCATTGTTCAACCATGTTTGCCCACTAGCTTCGAATACGCCCACGACCAGGGCCTTTCGGAGACTTCCACATGCGCATTCTGCTGTTGCTCGTCGCGTTCAGTGCTTTCGGGGTCGAGGTCGCAACAGCGGCTGACCAGGTTCCCTCACGCCGCCATCGTGCCGATCCGTCGGCCCAGCATGTCCGACCTGGCGGAGGCGAACCCGGCGACCCGCTTCCCGGGCTTACTGAAGAACAGTTGGCGGATTTCGCTGCCGGCAAGGACGAGTTCCTCAACGTCGAGGACGCCGAAGGCGGACTCGGTCCGATCTTCAACGGCAGCTCCTGCGTAAGTTGTCATTCGGCACCCGCTACAGGCGGCGCGAGTGACACCCTGGTGACACGCTTCGGCTTGAGCGACGGCGAGTTGTTTGATCCGTTGGCCGATCTCGGCGGTTCGTTGCTGCAAGCGCTTGCGATTGACCCGTTGGCGCAGGAGCTCGTTCCGGATATAGCCGATGTCGTCATCAATCGAGAATCGACGCCGCTGTTCGGGCTAGGTCTGGTTGAAGCAATACCGGACAACCTCATCATCGCCAACGCGCGGCGGCAGAAGCGCCATGGCATCGGCGGACGCGTGGCCATGGTCGAGGATCTGGCGAATGGCGGAAACCGAGTTGGACGATTTGGATGGAAGGCGCAGTTGGCGACCCTGCTCGATTTCTCCGCCGATGCCTACGTCAACGAGATGGGCATCACCAGCCGCATATTCCCCGAAGAAAATGCACCCAACGGCAATCAGGAACTGCTCGCGCAGTTTGACGCGATCATGGATCCGGAAGATGAAATCGACGCCGAGACGGGCAAGGGTGACATCGACCATGCAACAGACTTCATGCGATTTCTGGCGCCACCACCGCGTCGCCCCATGGGAGGTTCAGCGCGCGCGGGTGAACGGCAATTCGAGCGCGTTGGATGTGCCGACTGCCACACACCCGCCTTCCGTACCGGATCGAACCCGATCGCTGCCCTGCATCGCAAGCCGGTTGCGCTCTACTCTGATCTTCTGCTCCACGACATGGGCTCGCTTGCGGACGGCATTGCCCAGGGAGCCGCCGGACCCGGTGAGATGAAGACTGCACCGCTATGGGGGCTGCGCGAGAGTGGTCCCTACCTGCACGATGGCCGTGCAGAAACGGTGGATGCCGCAATTCGCGGCCATGAGGGCGAAGCGGCGCGCGTCCGTGATGGATATGCGCGTCTCAGCGATCGTGACCGACAGCAGTTGCTCGAATTCCTCGACACGCTCTGAGCCTGGGCGAGCTGTTTCTGTGGGAGGCCTGTTGGGGGCGATGCTTCTGGGTGTGTTGCGACAAGAGCATCGCCCCTGACGGGCCTTCTACAATAATCTCGTGGAGCATCGCGGCTGAAGCCGCTTCCTACGAAGAGCGACGCGACGCGCGGACTGCGATCGATTCCCGCGCCTTCTGGCAGCGCTTCGCAGGAGAGACATTCATGTCCGATGCTCTTTCGCAAGTTGCCAGGAAAGCATCGCCCCTGACGAGCCTCCTACAGAACTCTCGTGGGGCATCGCGGCTCCTGCAAAAACCTCTTGGAGCATCGCGGCTGAAGCCGCTTCCTACGAAAAGCGACGCGACGCGCGTACCGCGATCGAATTCTGCGTCTTCGGGCGGCTCTTCGCAGGAGAGACATTCATGTCCGATGCTCTTTCGCAGGTTGCCAGGAAAGCATCGCCCCTGACGAGCCTCCTACAGAACTCTCGTGGGGCATCGCGGCTCCTGCAAAAATCTCTTGGAGCATCGCGGCTGAAGCCGTTTCCTACGGGGTTGCTGGCGCTGGGGCCTTGCGTCGCTCGCGCAGGAGCTGCTGCTGGACTTCACTGAAGACCCGATGGCGTTGCTGCCATTCGGAGGGCTGGCTGACGCGAGTGATTTCGACGGCAGTCACCTTGTACTCGGGACAATTGGTGGCCCAATCCGAATTCTCGGTGGTGATCACGTTGGCGCCCGAGAATGGAAAGTGGAAGGTGGTGTAGACCACGCCGGGCTGCATGCGCTCGCTGATCATTGCGCGCAACACGGTTTCGCCGGCGCGGCTGGCGATGCCGACCCAATCGCCTTCGCGGATGCCGCGCTGCTCGGCATCCTGCGGGTGCACCTCGAGGCGGTCTTCATCATGCCAGACGACATTTGGCGTACGCCGGGTCTGCGCGCCGACGTTGTACTGGCTGAGGATGCGTCCGGTGGTGAGGATCAACGGAAACCTGGCATTGACCTTTTCCGTCGTCGGCACGTATTCGGTGAGCATGAAGCGACCCTTGCCGCGCACGAATTCCTCGACATGCATGGTCGGCGTGCCATCCGGAGCTTCCGCGTTGCATGGCCACTGGATGCTGCCAAGTTCATCGAGCCTGGCATAGCTGACACCGGTGAAGGTCGGCGTGAGGCGGGCGATCTCGTCCATGATTTCGGAGGGATGCGTGTAGTTCATCGGATAGCCCAGCGCATTGGAAAGCAGCTGGGTGATCTCCCAGTCGGCATAGCCCGACTTCGGTTTCATGACCCGACGCACGTGTGAAATGCGGCGCTCGGCATTTGTGAAGGTGCCATCCTTTTCGAGGAAGGTCGAACCGGGCAGGAAGACATGCGCGAACTTCGCCGTCTCGTTGAGGAACAGGTCCTGGACAACGATGCATTGCATCGCCGACAGTGCTGCATTCACATGCTGGGTGTTCGGATCGGATTGCCCGATGTCCTCACCCTCGATGTAAAGACCCATGAATTCGCCATCAAGAGCGGCCTCGAACATGTTCGGGATGCGCAGGCCAGGTTCGGCCAGAATCGGCACACCCCAGTCGTGCTCGAACTGGGCGCGTACTGTTGAGTCGGAAACATGTCGATAGCCCGGAAGCTCATGCGGGAACGAGCCCATGTCGCACGACCCTTGAACGTTGTTCTGCCCGCGCAAGGGATTCACTCCGACACCACGACGACCGATGTTGCCGGTGGCCATGGCCAGGTTGGCAATGGCCATCACGGCGGTCGAACCCTGCGAGTGCTCGGTGACGCCGAGCCCGTAGTAAATCGCCGCGTTGCCGCCGGTGGCGAACAGGCGTGCCGCCGCGCGCATGGTGGTTGCGGGCACGCCGGTTTCCGTTTCGGTGGCTTCCGGGGAATGGCGCGGGTCGGAGACGAACGCTTTCCACTTGGCGAAGGCTTCCGGCTCACAGCGCAAGGCGACGAAGGCGTCATCGACCAGATCTTCGCTGACGATGACATGGGCCAGTGCGTTGAGCAAGGCGACATTCGTGCCTGGCCTCAGCTTGAGCAGATGATCGGCCTCGACATGCGGCGCACGCGCCAGATCAATGCTGCGCGGATCGGCGATGATCAACTTGGCACCCTCGCGCAGGCGGCGCTTCATCTGCGAGGCAAACACCGGGTGGGCATCGGTTGGATTGGCACCGATGACGAAGACGACATCGGCCTCGTTGACCGAATCGAAATCCTGGGTGCCCGCCGATTCACCGAGCGTTGCCTTCAATCCGTAGCCCGTTGGTGAATGGCAGACGCGTGCACAGGTATCGACGTTATTGTTGCCGAACGCGGCGCGCACGAGTTTTTGCACGAGCCAGGTTTCTTCGTTGGTGCAGCGCGACGAGGTGATACCGCCAACGGCGTCACGGCCGTGCTCGGCCTGGATGCGACGAAATTCCTTCGCCGTGTGGGCGATGGCTTCATCCCAGCTGACCACGATCCATGGATCGCTGATCTTCTTGCGGATCATCGGCGTGGTGATGCGCTCGCCGTGTGTTGCATAGCCGATTGCAAAACGCCCCTTGACGCAGGAATGGCCATGGTTGGCCTTGCCGTCGATGTGCGGAACCATGCGCACGACATCCTCACCCTGCATCTCGGCGCGGAACGAGCAGCCAACCCCGCAATAGGCGCAGGTGGTGATCACGCTCTTCTGCGCCTGTCCCTTCTCGATCAGTGATTTCTCCGAAAGGGTTGCGGTCGGGCACGCCTGTACGCAGGCCCCGCAGGACACGCACTCCGAAGCGAGGAAGGTTTCGTCCTGGCCTGCGGCCACTTTCGAATCGAAGCCGCGCCCCTGGATGGTTAGTGCGAAGGTACCCTGCACCTCGTCGCAGGCCCGCACACAACGCGAGCAGACGATGCATTTTGAAGCGTCGAAGCTGAAATACGGGTTGGATGTGTCGGTTGCGACAAACCGCGGATTGGCCACGCCTTCGGTTTCTGCAGCCACGTGGTTCTCGCCGGCATAGCCGTAACGCACTTCGCGAAGACCGACGACGCCGGCCATGTCCTGCAGTTCGCAGTGGCCGTTGGCCGGACAGGTCAGGCAATCGAGCGGATGATCGGAAATGTAGAGTTCCATGACCCCTCGCCGGATATCGGCGAGCCTGGCATTCTGCGTGGTGACCTTCATGCCCTCGCTGACCGGCGTCGTGCATGAGGCCGGGTAGCCCTTCATACCTTCGATCTGCACGAGGCACAGGCGGCAAGATCCAAACGCATCCAGCGTGTCAGTTGCACACAGGCGCGGGATACCGATGCCGCTCACCGCCGCCGCGCGCATGACCGATGTGCCGGCCGCAACCTTCACCACCTGGCCATCGATATCGAGGCTGACGGATTTCAGCGAATCCAGGGACTGGAACGCCGGGGTGCCGTAATCGGTGTCTGCGATGGAGCGCATGGTTCTCTCCGGGAATTGACCGCCTTGCACGTACGTTGCCAAGTATGCGCGAGCTGGTGTGGGGCGCAAGTTTGTCCAGCGGGTCGAATCGTGCGGCTTCTGGTGCGTTGTAGGAAATGGCTTCAGCCGTGATGCTTCTTTGCAACGTTCCGGCCTGCAACAGCCGAATGGCTGGTCAAAGCATCGGGCATGAATG
>NZ_JBAWHJ010000299.1:0-3723 GCF_049593775.1 Dokdonella sp.
GCACGGTACTTACCGTGACCGGGCGTGACTACTATTTCCTGACCCGTGATGAATACTCCCGTCACGCGGATGCGAATCTGGACAAACTGCCCTTCCTGCTCGAGCCGGTAGGGCGCAATACCGCACCTGCCGTTGTCCTCGCTGCATTGCATGCGCTGGAGCAGTGTTCACCGGATGCGACCTTGCTGATCCTGCCTGCTGATCATCTGATCGCGGATCTCGACGGGTTTGCCGCCGATGTGCAGCGTGCGGTCAGGCTCGCGGCCGAGGGCTGGCTGGTCACCTTCGGCATTCAGCCCAGTGCGCCCGAAACCGGGTTCGGCTACATCCGCATGGGTGCCGATGTGCCCGATTGCGAAGGGCGCGAAGTCGAGGCATTTGTTGAAAAGCCCGACAGGGAAACAGCAGAGTCCTACCTGGCGTCCGGCAACTACACCTGGAATTCCGGCATGTTCTGTTTCCGCGCCGATGCCTTGATTGCGGCAGCGGAAAAGACCTGCCCCGACGTGCTGGCTGCGGCACGCGCCTGCCACGCCAGCGAAAGTGGCCAGACGAGCCCGGTCGAATTCGAGCGTGAAGCATTCCTTGCGCAGCCCGATATTTCGATTGACTACGCAATCATGGAGCGTGCAGAGCGCGTTGCCGTTGTGCCCGCACGATTCGACTGGAGCGACATCGGTTCCTGGAAGGCAATCAGCAACCTCGGCGAGCAAACCGACGCGGCCGGCAATCGCGTGCAAGGCGAAGCCATCGTCGTGGAAAGCGAGAACTGCTACATCCAGGCCGGCACGCGCATGGTCGCGGCGGTCGGTGTCAGCAATCTCGTCATCGTTGATACCGGGGATGCAGTCCTGGTCGCCGATCGCGATCGCTCGCAACAGGTCAAGGTCGTGGTCGAGCAACTGCGCGCGAGCAACCACCAGGCTGCCAGCGTCCACAGCACCGTGCATCGTCCCTGGGGAAGCTACACGATTCTCGAGGATCGTGACGACTGCAAGGTCAAGCGCCTGACCGTGAAGCCCGGGCATGTCCTGTCGTTGCAATTGCACAACCGCCGCAGCGAGCACTGGACCGTTGTGGATGGCACGGCCAAGGTGCGCATCGGTGAACGCGAGTTCATGCTGCAGGCCAATGAATCGGCCTATATACCGATGAACACCGTGCACAGGCTGGAAAACCCGACCGCCCAGGACATCCACCTGATTGAAGTCCAGTGCGGAGACTACTTCGGTGAGGATGACATCGTGCGCCTGGAAGACCGCTACGGACGGGTGCCGCGCTAGGGCAAAACCAGCCAGCTGCCCGAACGTCATGCCATCCAGAAGGCATGCCAGCCTTTCTGTGAGCCGCAGTAAAGGCTGATGGTCCTCGAGTGCAAATGCGCGGTTGGCAGGCCTCCTGAACGCCACGTGCTCCCTTGGGACACGGTCGGTCAGGCGAAACCTGCCTGCACGCTGCTCCTTGTTGCACTGCCCGGAAGCGCCTGCATGCACGCATGCAGGCGTTGGAACCCGTTCTTGCGCATCCTGCGCTGGCGGCATTGCCTCGCTCCAGTACAGCAGGATGCAGGAGCCGTTGCCGAGATGGCCAGTCCACTGGCGCCAAAGCGCCGCGACCTGCATGCAGACAGGCGTCGTGACAAGTGCGCCACTTGTTCAGTCCTGCCCACTGTTTGAATTTATCTTTCGCTATGCAATAGTCCACATTCCAGCAACCGACAGGGAACCGTTGCCATGACGCTTCGCCTCTTCGCCCTTGTTTCCTTCTTGATCATTCCTCTCTGTGCACAGGGGGCCGAAGCCATACCGCTGTCGGACTTTGCGCGCCACCTCAAGTTCAAGGATGTGAAGATATCGCCGGATGGCACCCACCTTGCGATCAACGCGATCGTCGACGGCGACAGCGTGCTCTCCATCGTCAACATCGCGGACAACCAGGGGTTCTCGATCGCCCCTCGCGAAGAGGACGTGGTTGTCGACTACTGGTGGGTGTCGGACAAGCGGGTCCTGTATACGTTGGGGACCAAGGTTGGCCAGCTCGAACAGCCTGTATCCACGGGTGAGCTGTTCGCCGTGAACGCAGATGGCAAGGGTCGTGACATCCTGTTCGGCTACCGCGCCAATCGCGATCCCGCGGGCTCCACTGGCAGCCTGATCCAGAAGAAGCAGAGCGAAAACGCCAGCGCCTCGATGCTTGACGATCTTCGTGATGAGGATGACGACGCCATCATCGCCGTGCGGCGCTGGAACTGGAGTCATGTCAAATCTGCGGGTGGCGAGCTGCTACACCCCGAAGTACGCAAGATCGACGTGCGCAGCGGCAAGAATCGTACGCTAACCGTCTCGCCGCTCATCTACGCGGACTTCCTGACCGACAATGAAGGCGTGGCACGATTCACCTTTGGCACGGACACCGATCAGAGCTACAAGGTGTACTACCGTCAGGGTGATGGCAAGGATTGGGAGCTGGTCATCGATGAGGCAAAGGATGGGGTTCGCGTCTACCCGGTAGCCTTCAATCGCGCCGGCGATGGCGTCTACTTCTTTTGTGGCGGGGACAAGGGTGTGGGTGGCCTGTGCCTGTGGAACGTGGCGAACCACTCGTTCAAGACTCTCTGGAGTGGAAGCGAAGCTTCGCCTATCAGCTACTCGAAGACTTTCGACGGCAAGGACATCTACGCGATTCGCTCGATGCCGGGCCGGACCGCAGTCACCCTCGTCGACCGCGAAGCGGCTGAAAGCAAATTGCTGGCCGAGATGATGGGCGTCTTTCCTGGTGAGGAAGTGGAATTTACTTCGAACAGCAAAGATGGCAAGAAGATCATTGTTTCCGTCGAAGGTGACAAGAATCCGGGCACGTACTATCTCTACGATGTGGATACGAAAAAGCTGAGTTTGCTGCTTTCGCAGGCGCCGTGGCTCGAGAACAAGCCGCTCGCCTCCATGGAGCCGTTCAGTTTCAAGTCTCGCGATGGATTGTTGCTGCACGGCTATCTGAGCAAGCCGCCGGGCAAGGAAGACGCCAGGGACCTGCCGATGGTTGTCTATCTGCACGGCGGCCCGTACGAAGTTCGTGACACCTGGCGCTACAACCGGAAGGTGCAGGCACTCACGAGTCGCGGCTACGCAGTCCTGCAGGTCAATTTTCGCGGCTCGGGCGGATATGGATACGACTTCGTCAAGGCGGGTTACGGCGAGTGGGGTGCCAAGATGCAGGACGACGTGACCGATGCGACAAAATGGGCGATCAAGCAAGGCGTGGCTGATCCGAAACGGATTTGTACCTTGGGTACCAGCTATGGTGGGTACTCGGCCTTGCAGGCTGTCGTGCGCGAACCGGATCTCTACCAATGCGCGATTGGTGATGCCGGCGTCTACGATCTCAATCTCATGAGGACACGCGGCGACATTCCTCAATCCCTGTATGGGGAGGCCTATCTGGAAAAGGTTCTTGGCAAGGATTCCAGTGTGCTGGCCCAGCGTTCGCCGGCCAGCCAGGCTGCCACGATCAAGGCCAACGTCATGCTGATCTCCGGTGGTGAGGACAAGCGCGTGCCGCCGGTGCATAGCGAGGCCATGCGCAATGCCCTGACCAAAAACGGGGCAGAAGTGGTCTGGCTGTATCAGCCATCCGAAGGCCACGGCTACTACAAGGAAGAGAACGTCACCGATATGTATGAGAAAATCATCGCCTTCCTTGATCAGAATATAGGCCCCGGCAAGC
>NZ_JBAWHJ010000300.1:0-5035 GCF_049593775.1 Dokdonella sp.
CAGCTGTTCGGTCATCGGAAAACGAGCGATCAGACCCCGATCATCGGCAAGGACCAGCGCATCGCCGGGATTCTGGTCTTCATCCCCGCCTGGAAAAAGGGTGGCGACGAAACCTGGGTGGCCGAGACGATAGTGGACCCCGTCGATTTCGCCTTCGACACCCGAACCCGGCAGTTGCCGGAGCAAGCGCGCCGCCGGAACCGGCGTGTTGGCTGCCATGCGACGAAAGGCGAGTGCCAGCGGATGCGTATTGCCCTGCTCGAGCGCTGCGGCGATGCAGGCCGCCTCGGAGGCACTTCCGCGCAGGGCTTGTACGTCCGCGATGTCGAAGCTTGGCTCTGTCAGCGTGCCGGTCTTGTCGAAGACAAAATGATCAGCCTTGGCCAATGCTTCAAGCGCATCGGCGTCGACGACCAGTACACCACGATGAGCGAGCACCGCAACTGCGCGCGTCAGCGCCGCCGGCACCGCGAGTGCGAATGCGCAGGGACAACTAACAACGAGCACGGCCAGCGCGGCAGGCAGTGCGCGGGAAGGATCAAACCACAGCCATGCGCCCGCGGTGAGCATGGTAAGCACCAGCACGCGCAACACGAATCGTGCAGCGCGCGCATCCGCCAGCCTGGCAAGCCGGGGGCGTTCGCTCGCTGCACGCGTGACCATGCGCACGATGCCGGCCAGCACGGTGTCGGCACCAATCCGGCGCACCTCGATCTCGATGGGCCCATTGATCACATGGCTGCCGGCAATCACCTTTTCGCCGGGTGATCGCCGTGCCGGCGTGGATTCACCACTGACCAGCGATTCATCGATGCGGCAGGTCGGTCCGACCAGTACCCCGTCGGCAGGCACGGCAGAGCCTGCAGCCACGCGCACGATGTCGCCCTTTTGCAATTCGTGCACGGCAACCGTTTCGAACTTGTCGCCATCGCGCCGTTCGGCGAGCGCGGGCTGCAGGCGTGACAGCGCATCGACCACGTCTCCGGCTCGATGCCGTGCGCGCATGGCCAGGTGGCGACCCACGAGCAGGAACAGCACGAACATGCTGACCGAATCAAAGTAGATTTCGTGGCCACCGGCAAGGATGCCAACGAGGCTGGCCAGGTAGATCAGGCCGATGGCCAGCGCCACCGGCGTATCCATGGACAAGCGCCGCGAGCGCCACTCGCGCAGTGCACCGCGAAAGAAAGGTTGGGCCGAGTAGAGCACGACTGGGGTAGCGACCAGGAAGCCCAGCCAGCGGAAGAATTCCCTTACGCTGGGGTCGATGCCATCGAACACGCCCGCGTACAGTGCCACAGCCATCATCATCGCCTGCATCGTGCCAAGCCCGGCGACTACCAGGCGCTTGAGCGCCGCCCTCGACTCTCGCTGGCGTTGCGAATCGATCATGTCGGCAGTCAATGGGGATGGCGTGTAGCCAAGATGTGCCATCGCATCGAGCAGTTGGGGCAGGCCAGTCACCTGCGGGTTGAATGTGAGCACGACGCGTCGTGCAAGTGCATTGACACCGACGTCGAGAACGCCGGGTGTCGATCGCATTGCGCGCTCGATCAGCCATGCGCAGGCCGAACAGCGCAGGCCGTCGACGAGGACGACGACTTCGGCGTGATCGGTGGCCGATTCCCGTACGTGCAGGCGCTTCAGCGCAGGGCGTTCCCAGGCGGAAAAGTCGATTGATTCCTGCTGGCGCAATGCCGGCTCGCTACGCAAGGTGTAATAGTCACCAAGGCCGAGCTGGTCAATCCACTCGGCGGCTGCCTTGCAGCCCGGGCAACATACTGCGCGCGATTTTCCACGCACGCGTGCGAGCATTCGAGGCGAATCGGGATTCACCTCGTTGCAATGAAAACAGCGCTCCGCGTTCACGGCGTGTTTCCGTCGTCTCCGCTGGTGGATTTCACCGGCGTCGCGGCCGGTTCGGCAGGAGGAATGCGGCTCGACCTCGGTACATCATTGGGTACTGCAACATGCGTATCCGGTGTCTGGATCGCCGTCGCCAGCAGGGCAAACGAGCCGATCACGGTGGCGCCCAGCAGGATCAGGATCAGCCAGAGTTCGGGGACTCGATACCAGGCCAGAATCAGCGTACTTGCGGGAGGCTTGTTCATGGCTCTTCCGGGCCGAAGAAATGTGACTTGCCGCGCGCGAGCACGGTTCCCTGATCATCCAGCACCAGTACCTCGATCGGCTGGCGTCCTGAAGTCGCACCGCGATCTGCACGCAGGGTCAGTGGCAGCGAGAACACCTCATTCGGCGCGAGCGTGACGGAAGGCTTGCCGATCATGCGCAGTGGCAGTCCGGATTCGGTGCGCAACGAAAGCAGCTTGTCGGCGTCTGTCTTGTTGACCAGCTTGACGTTGTAGCTGTTTTCAATAGCGCCCTGACTGATCGTGCGGAACAGCGCATTGCGATCGTGCAGGACCTCGATGATCACCGCATCGCGTGCCGTGACCAGCCAGGAGAACGCACCGATGACGCTGGCCAGGATGAATGCATAAATCAGCGTGCGCGGCCGCAACAGCCGATTCGGGCGACCGAGCAAGGCATTTTCGGTGGTGTAGCGAATCAGGCCACGCGGGTACTCCATCTTGTCCATGACCGCGTCACAGGCATCAATGCAGGCGGCGCAGGCAATGCATTCAATCTGCAGGCCTTTGCGTATGTCGATTCCAGTCGGGCAGACCTGCACGCAGGCCAGGCAGTCGATGCAGTCACCGAGCACGCGTTGCTGTCCGGCCGGCACCTCGGTATCGAGCGGATTGGAAATCTCCAGCGCTGCCGAAGCCGGGCCAAAGCGTGCGGTGTCGCGTCTGCGATGACCGCGCGGCTCGCCCCGTGTCTCGTCGTAGCTGATGACCAGAGTATCGCGATCAAACATCGCGCTCTGGAAGCGCGCGTACGGGCACATGTACTTGCATACCTGCTCACGCAGATAACCGGCATTGCCATAGGTCGCAAATCCGTAGAAGAGAATCCAGAACGACTCCCATCCACCCAGCGTACCCTGCATCACTTCCGCGCCCAGTTCGCGGATCGGCGTGAAAAACCCGACGAAGGTGAAGCCCGTCCATAGTGCGAACGTGATCCACACGAACTGCTTGGCCGATTTGCGCCAGACCTTGTTGGCCGACCATGGCGCCTTGTCCAGGCGCATGCGTGCGTTGCGATCGCCTTCGATCTTGCTTTCCATCCACAGGAAAACTTCGGTCCAGACCGTCTGCGGGCATGCATAGCCGCACCAGAGTCGACCAGCCACCGCCGTGAAAAAGAACAGGCTCAGCGCGGCGATGATCAGCAGCAATGTCAGCAGATAGAAATCCTGCGGCCAGAAGGTCATGCCAAAAACGTGAAAGCGTCGTGCCGGAAGATCGAACAACACGATTTGCTGCCCGCCAATGCTGATCCACGGAAACGCATAGAACATGCCGAGCAACCAGAACACCGCGATCGTGCGCCAGCGCTGGAAGCGACCTTCGATCTCGCGCGGGTAGACCTTGGGTTCCTTCGCGTACAGGGAACCGGTCGCGTCGGCGACGACGATGTCGATTTTAGATTTGGATGTCATTGGTGTTGCTGTCCTGGCATGTTTGCTTCTGCGTTCCGTGCAGTCTCGCTGCGTTCCTCAAGTGCAGGGCTTGCACTCGCCTGCGGCGCGCGAGTCGCTTCTCTTTGCCTACTCTTTACTTGGCCACTCAAGAGAAAGCAGGTCGCTCGCGAAAGGCGAGTGAAAGCTTTGGGTAGATACCGCAACATCGGTGCAGCGAGCGCACATGAGAAATTGTCTCGCTCGCCCGGAGGCGAGTGAAAAAATGGCAGGGATGCCGCGCCTCGAAGAGGCGTGCTCCTATTGTCGTCATGTCGGCGGACTAGATGGGCCAAAGTGCGCCTTTGCTCAAGCTCAGGCGAACCAGAATCACATGGCGCAACAAGTCCCATTTCAACCCTTGCCAACCTTGCGCGCCGGTAACGGCGGTGCAACCAGCATCGCCGTAAACAGGCAGGCCGATATCGTGCACAGCCAGAACATGAAGAAGCCGATCGAGTAGCCGGTCATGCGTGAGATCTCGACCTGTGGCCAGGTGATCCCGGCCAGTTCGACAGGATCGACAATGGCGAAGAACATGATCGTCGCGACGCCCGCGGCGAAAAATGAAGGCCAGACCACCGATCCCACCCGACGCACCAGGGAGTCGTGCGGGTTCTCCTCAAGCGGACGCAGTGCGCCCGGTGGTGGTTGATAGGTGGTCACTGTGCGCCACCGGTATGGGCGGCATCCACTCGTTCGGAATCGGCGGCTGCCGTGGCCTGGGCAATGATCCATGCGGCAGCCAGTCGGGCGCGATCTTCTCCGATGATCGGTCCCCAGGGCGGCATGACGCCACCCGTGCCTTGCAGAATGGT
Organism: Dokdonella sp.; assembly: GCF_049593775.1. Classification (GTDB taxonomy): domain Bacteria; phylum Pseudomonadota; class Gammaproteobacteria; order Xanthomonadales; family Rhodanobacteraceae; genus Dokdonella. The sequence goes on from NZ_JBAWHJ010000300.1 coordinate 4,405, forward strand.
CTGGCGGATACCCGCGGCTGTACTTTCTCCGTGCAGCCAGATGTCGTCAGTCAGGTTCGGCGCACCCAGTGCGTGATTGCCCTTGCCGTCGACACCATGGCAGGCGGCGCAGATCGATTCGAACTTGGATTTTCCAGCCGCGGCAAGCCGGCTGTCGTGATCCAGCCCGGACAGGCTCAGGGTGTACTGGGTTACTTCCGCAACGCCGTTGCCCGGCAAGGTTGCACCCATTGGCGGCATCAGGCCTTGTCGCCCGTTCATGATGCTGGCGAGTACGGTTTCCGGCTCGCCGCCATACAGCCAGTCGTTGTCGACCAGGTTCGGGTAGCCCTTGGCGCCTCGGGCGTCAGAGCCGTGGCAGGCTGCACAGTTGTTGGCGAAAACGTTTCGCCCGACCTTGGTTGCCGCGGGGTCAGCGGCGAGAGCGGTCAGGGACTTGCCGCGGAAGCCTGCGTACAGCGACTCCAGCCTCGCCTGGTTCGCGTCGATGTTGTCCTGCACCTGACGATCGGAGGTCCATCCGAGCGTGCCGGAGTAGTTGCCCATGCCCGGATAGAACACGAGGTAGCCGATGCCAAAGATGAAGGTCAGGATGAACAGACCAAACCACCAGCGCGGCAAGGGATTGTTC
>NZ_JBAWHJ010000301.1:0-7872 GCF_049593775.1 Dokdonella sp.
CACGGCACTGCTATCCTTCCCGCCCTTTGTTTGCCGAATTATCTAGAGGAATACCGATGGGCCGTGGTGACCGCAAGACCCGCAAGGGCAAAATCGCTATCCGCAGTTATGGCAATGTGCGTCCGCATGCGGATGCCAATGCCGTAGCCACCAAGCCGAAGGCGACGTCCAAGTCGGCGACCAAGACTGCGTCCAAGACGGCAGCGAAGCCAGCAGCCAAGACGGCGACCAAGTCGGTTGCCAAGAAGGCTCCTGCGAAAAAGGCAGCCGCCAAGAAGGCAGAGTGACCGCCCGGCTGGGTTGACCCAGCCGCGCAAGCTCGACGTTGCCGAACAAGCCCCCGCGATGCGGGGGTTTGTCGTTTCAGGTAGATCCTGAATTCAGCAATGGGAAGTTTCCCGAGACCATGTGTGCCCGCGGATCGGCGATCCATGATTCGGCGCGCCTGCGACCATGGTCACGCAGGGCGGTCAGGAAGCTGGTGGAATCGTTGAATCCGGTCCCGGAGCGGAAAGCATCGAGGGATTCGCCCGGTTCAACGATGTGGATTTGCAGGTCCTTTACGCGTTGACCGAGCCAACTCAGAGTGATTGCTCCTTCCAGCGCCCCCTGGGCTAGCGCCAACGTCCTTAGCTCACGCAGGAATGCGCTGGAAAAGCCCAGCTCGCTGATGCGCTCGGCGATCTTCGCCGGAGTGGCTGGAATTTCGGCCCGGTCCAGCGGCTGCACCAGAATCACCAGTATCCTCGGTGTGCGGCCACTGTGAACCAGGGGCTCCAGGGCCGGATTGCCAGCCCAGCCACCATCCCAATACACCTCGCCATGGATGGTCACCGGTTCGAAGAGCTGAGGCAGGCAGGTGGAGGCCATCAACGCCTCGATGCCCAGCTCCTCGGGTCCGAACATGACAAGAGCGCCATCGCGGACGCGAGTTGCGGCCAGATGTAAGGGGAACGGCAGGTTCTCCCGCAGACGATCAAAGTCGAACAGCGATTCCGCAATCTGGCGCACCGGATTGAATCCCAGCGGATTGATTTGCCTTGGCGTGAAGTAGCGATGCAGATTCTGGGTGGCTTGCTTGCCCGCACGCGCCTGTGAGCCGAATATCCACGAAGCGGCATGGGTATGGCTGGCGACACGACGCCAGAGGTCGGAGAGGCATTCGCGCGCACCGTCTCGCCCGCCATCCATCCAGCCCTGTGCGAGCGCCAGGGCATTGAGCGCGCCACTGCTGGTGCCGCTGACTTGTTCGAGTTCAAACGTGGATTCCTCGAGCAATCGGTCCAGCACGCCCCACGTGAACGCGCCATGTGCGCCGCCACCTTGCAGGGCCAGCGCGGTCAGACCGGCGATTGAGTCGTGCGAGGTAGCCATCTTGCGATTTCAGCCTGGTGCGATGCGCTCTTCATGCAGATCGCGCCCGCCGGCGACAATGCGGCGAGCGAGGTTGCCACCTATCCAGTAGCACAGGTCTGCCGGCGCGCCGATATCCCAAATGATGAAGTCTGCGCGCAATCCGCTTGCCAGTCGGCCCCGGTCTTTCAGGCCCAGAGCCGTGGCGGCATGTACGGTTGCGCCGCGCAGGGCTTCTTCCGGCGTCAGGCGGAACAACGTGCAAGCCATGTTCATGGCCAGGCGCAGCGACAGCAGCGGCGAGGTGCCGGGGTTCAGGTCGGTGGCAACAGCCATCGGCACTGCATGCTCGCGCAAGTCGGCGATAGGCGGAACCATGGTGTCGCGCAGGGCATAGAACGCGCCTGGCAACAGCACCGCGACTGTCCCGGCACGCGCCATGGCGCGAACGCCGTCAACACTCGTATGTTCGATATGGTCGGCTGAGAGTCCATTGAACTCGGCACTCAGCCCCGCACCGCCGAGATCCGACAACTGGTCTGCGTGCAGCTTCACCGGCAAGCCCAGCGCTCGCGCCTTTTCGAACACGCGTCGGGTTTCTTCTGGCGTGAATGCTATTTTTTCGCAGAAGGCGTCGACCGCATCGGCCAGGCCGCTTTCAGCAACTGCCGGCATCAGCACCTCGCAGACATGCTCGACATAGTCTGCCTGTCGTCCCGCGAATTCTGGCGGGAGTGCGTGGGCGCCGAGAAACGTGGTCCTGACGCCGATTCCAAGCTCACTGCCGATGCGGCGCGCCACGCGCAGCATCTTCAGCTCGCTGTCGAGATCGAGTCCGTATCCTGACTTGATCTCCAGTGTCGTCACGCCATCCGCGACCAGGGCGCGTGCACGTGGCAACGAGGCAGCCAGCAAGGCTTCGTCGTCCAGCGCCCGAGTATCCTTGACGGATGAAGCGATGCCGCCCCCGGCGCGCGCTATTTCCGCGTAGCTCGCCCCATTCAGGCGCATGTCGAATTCGCGCGCGCGGTTGCCGCCGAAGACGAGATGGGTATGGCAGTCGATCAGGCCGGGCGTAATCCACGCACCCGCCAGCGATTCGACATTGGCTGACAGTGCGTGCGGCAGGCCGGGGAGGGCATGCATGGCATCGGCGAAAACGATACGGCCATTCTTCCAGCCGAGTGCGGCGTGGCGAACCTCGCCGAATGGCGCGCCATTGCCATCCATGGTTGCCAGGTGACAATCGATCAGCAGTCCGTCCCAGTTTTCAGGGTAGTTTTTGGTTGTCATGGCCCGATTATCGCAGACCACGCGGCCTTCGCTCATGCGGTGCTGCCAATAGCAGGTTTCGACAAACCGCCGGGTCAGCGGATAATCACCGGTTCCATCTGCGGAGCACGCCCATGAGCACTCGTATTTTTCACGCCGGGAACGCCTGGTTGCCAGGAGGTTGGCGTCCCGACGTGCGAATCGAAGTCGATGCTGGCCGCTATCTGTCGGGAGCCTTGCTCGATGTCAGGCCTGATGTCCCGGACGAAGGGGCGGAGTCGCTCGGACGCTGGGTCGTACCGGGCATGCCGAACCTGCACTCACACGCCTTTCAACGTGCCATGGCCGGCATGGCCGAGCATCGCGGCGATCCCGCTGACAGCTTCTGGACCTGGCGCGAGGTCATGTATGCATTCGCCGGAACCGTTGGGCCGGATGAGTTGCGAGCGATCGCAACCCAGCTTTACGTGGAGATGCTCAAGGCAGGCTATACGCAGGTTTGCGAGTTTCACTATCTGCATCATCAGCCTGATGGGCGCCCGTATGCGGATCCGGCAGCGATGGCTCTGGCCCTGGTCGATGCCGCACAGGAAGCCGGGATTGGATTGACCTTGTTGCCCACGCTTTACATGACCGGGGGCTTTGACGGACGCGCGCTCGGTGAGCGGCAGCGCCGCTTCGCCCACGATGTCGACGGGTTCCTGCGGTTGGTGGAACGCATGCGCTTGCTCGAGAGCGCCCATCTGCGTGTCGGCATTGCCCTGCATTCGCTGCGTGCCGTACCTGAAGACGCCATGCACGCCGTGCTCGATGGCATCGCCAAGCTGCCGCCTTCGCGAAGCGGAACGCCCAGCGCAATGATGCCAATCCATATTCACATTGCCGAGCAGATCGGCGAAGTTCAGGACTGTCTGGCCGTGCGCAATGCGCGACCGGTTGAATGGTTGCTGGATCATGCGGATGTCGATGCACGCTGGTGCCTTGTGCACGCCACCCATGTCGACAAGATGGAAGTGGAGCGGCTTGCGGCAACCGGAGCCGTGGCAGGACTTTGCCCGACTACGGAGGCCAACCTGGGTGATGGACTGTTCCCGCTAAAGGACTGGCTCGACATTGGCGGAACCTTTGGAATCGGCTCTGATAGTCATATTTCCGTGTCGCCCGTTGAGGAATTGCGTTGGCTCGAATATGGACAGCGTCTGGTTACGAGACGCCGGAATATCAGCGCGACGGCGCACGAGCCAAGTACCGCAGCTGCGTTGTTGAAGGCAGGGCTGTTGGGTGGTGCGCGCGCATCAGGCATGCCGATCGGATTGCTTGAGGGCGGTGATGCAAATGTACCTTCAGTCGGGCACCGAGCGGACTTGCTGGTTCTCGATGAACACTCGACGTTGCTCGCAGGTCGCGATCAATTCAATTTGCTCGACAGCTGGATTTTCGCCGGCAACTCGAATCTGGTGCGGCATGTCATGGTCAATGGCGAATGGGTGGTTCGTGATTTCCAGCATCGCGACGAAGCGCGCATAGCATCGCGATATCGAGCCGTCATCTCACGCCTGCGCAAATAGGCTGCTGCTATGGCGGTGTCGTGCCCACCTCGTTCGTTTCGGTCGGGCGTGACATTTTCAGCGCGCCGGCCAGCATGTCGAAGTTCCCGTCGTGGGGCTCGGGTTCCAGGCCCAGCAGCCATGCGAGCAATGGATATACATCGACGTTGTCGAATGGGGGCAGGACCACGCCTGAGCGAAACGCGGGGCCGTGCGCAATGAAGATGGCGCGCATGTCCGGATCCTCATTGTCGTAGCCGTGCTCGCCAAGCGAAAAGTGTTTCTTTCTGGCGAGATATTCCTGACTCGCGATGGTCCAGCCGTGGTTGGCAAGGCACACGATGGCCGGCACGCGTCGATGTGTCCCGTAGTGGAATCGAGCGGGCAGTTCCGTTTTGCGCCAGCACTGCATGTTTTCGTGTTCGCCAAGCAGGATGGACTCGGCTTCGCGCTCATGACCCGGTCTGGGTACGATGCCCGTCACTACGCCATAGCTGACGACGCGGGCAGATTCGCCTGGAAGGATTTCATCGAGATTGATCACCCGGTCCGGAGAGGTTGCGACCATGCCGTGATCGGAAACGATGATCAGATTGACCGAATGTTCGAGGCCGCGCTCGATCAAGCCATCGACCAGGCGGCGCACCGTTGCATCAACGATGCGGAGTTCCGCATCCAGTTCGGCAGAATCGGGTCCGAAGTGATGGCCGATGTCGTCGATTGTATCGAGATAGAGCGTCATCAAGCTGGGGCTTTGATCGGCTGGCAAGGCCAGCCAGTCCAGAACGCTGTCAACGCGCGTTACGGCCTGGAGTTTCTGATCGTAAATTGCCCAGAAATCCGGATGGGAGCCATGCACGGGTGCTTCGGATCCCGGCCAGAACATGATCCCGGAATGCAGGCCGCTTCGCTTGGCGGTGATCCACAACGGTGTTCCGTCATTCCACCAGCGCGCATCCTCGACCGCCTTGCGGTTTGATGCAGCAAACTTCTGTTGCGGAATCCGGTCGTCCTCCATCGTGTTCGCGACAATGCCATTGCGGTCCGGTCGCAGCCCTGTAATCAGGGCGTAGTGGTTCGGGAAGGTCTGAGTCGGGAAGGAAGGTCGCATGTACTCGGCATGCACGCCGGATTTTGCCAGGGCATTCAACGTTGGGGTGATGCCACGGTCCAGGTAGTCGGCGCGGAACCCGTCAATGGAAACCAGTATCAACGGCGTGGGTCTGACGATCTCGCTTCCAGGGCGCCGGGATAGCGGTCCGCTGCAGGCCAGCAGAAATATCAACGGCAGGAGCGAAAGCAGGCGAAAGCAGTTCGGCATTGGATCGCTACAGTGGAACGGAATCGTTCATTCTCACTCATTCAGATGACAACTGGCCACGTGCGCCGGATTCTCTCGCGGCGCTGCGAAGCATCCTTGCGCATGGGGCCCTATAATCGCGCATTCGAATCGGGAGACCTGAGATGAGTGCAACAGAGCGAATCGATGCCACACGAAATATCCGGGCACCGCGCGGAACCGAACTCAGCTGCAAGAGCTGGCTCAGCGAAGCGCCATTTCGCATGTTGCAGAACAACCTCGATCCGGAAGTAGCCGAGAATCCTGCCGAGCTGGTTGTGTACGGAGGCATCGGTCGCGCTGCACGCAACTGGGAGTGCTACGACGCGATCCTGAAGGCACTGAAGGAATTGAATGACGACGAAACCCTGCTGGTGCAGTCTGGAAAACCGGTCGGCGTATTCCCCACTCACGTTGATGCACCGCGCGTACTCATCGCCAATTCCAACCTGGTGCCGCACTGGGCCACCTGGGAGCACTTCAACGAACTCGATCGCAAGGGCCTGATGATGTATGGCCAGATGACAGCGGGGTCATGGATCTACATTGGCTCGCAGGGCATCGTCCAGGGTACCTATGAAACATTCGTCGAGATGGGTCGCCAGCACTACGAAGGCAACTTGAAGGGGCGCTGGATCCTTACCGCCGGACTTGGTGGCATGGGCGGCGCGCAACCTCTTGCAGCCAGTCTCGCCGGGGCGAGTTCGCTCAACATCGAATGCCAACAGCGTTGCATCGATTTCCGCTTGCGCACGCGCTACGTCGACGAGCAGGCGACGGATCTTGATGACGCACTGGCGCGTATCGCCAAGTACACCAGCGCGGGTGAAGCCAAATCGATCGCCCTGCTCGGCAATGCGGCGGAGATCCTGCCGGAACTGGTTCGCCGCGGCGTGCGTCCCGATGCCGTCACCGACCAGACCAGTGCGCATGATCCCGTGCACGGCTATCTGCCGATCGGCTGGACCGTCGAGCAATGGCTGGCCGAACAGAAGGCGAATCCGGACACGGTGCGCGACGCCGCGAAGAAGTCCATGCGTGTGCACGTGGAAGCCATGCTGGCATTCGAGAAGCAGGGCATCCCGACCTTCGACTACGGCAACAACATCCGCCAGATGGCCCAGGACGAAGGCTGCAAGAATGCGTTTGATTTCCCGGGCTTCGTGCCTGCCTATGTGCGTCCCTTGTTCTGTCGCGGTATTGGCCCGTTCCGCTGGGTGGCCCTGAGTGGTGATCCCGAGGACATCTACAAGACCGACGCCAAGGTCAAGGAACTGATTCCCGACGACAAGGCCTTGCACAACTGGCTGGACATGGCGCGCGAACGCATCAGCTTCCAGGGCCTGCCTGCACGTATCTGCTGGGTCGGACTTGGCCTGCGCGACAAGCTTGGCCTTGCCTTCAACGAAATGGTGCGCAACGGAGAGCTGAAGGCGCCGATCGTGATTGGCCGTGATCACTTGGATTCCGGCAGCGTGGCCAGCCCGAATCGCGAAACCGAATCGATGCAGGATGGCAGCGACGCAGTCAGCGATTGGCCGCTGCTCAACGCCATGCTCAATGTTGCCGGCGGCGCGACCTGGGTATCACTGCACCACGGCGGCGGTGTCGGCATGGGCTTCTCGCAGCATTCCGGCGTCGTCATCGTCTGCGATGGCACCGAAGCTGCCGACAAGCGCATCGCCCGCGTTCTCTGGAACGATCCAGGCACCGGCGTCATGCGCCACGCGGATGCCGGTTACGACATCGCCAAGGCCTGTGCGAAAGAGCAGGGGCTCAAGTTGCCGATGATCTGAGCCTCCACGGCTTGCCATCGTGAGTCGCCCAGGATGCGCATCCATCTGAAGGTTGCCCGCACTGACAAAGACTGCGCGCCGATAGGCTGATCAGCCTGGTTGAGGGGCGCCTAACGGCCACAACCGGACGTTCACTGGTCAGTCGCCGGCATAGGGCGCCCAGAAACCCGTGCGTACCTTCGCGGTCGCCTGCAGGAAAGGTTAGAGCGAATCTGGCCGACGTCCAAATAGGACGGGCTGGAAAAGTACATCGTCACGGCGCTCCACGCCGACAAAGCCAGCTTCAACAAGCAGCGACAATAGTCGATCAATCGAAACGGCATAGTAACGACTGCACAGTACTTGGGTTTTGCAAGTTCCGTCGGGCGACTCCGATGTGAGGTAGACGCGAAGGTCGTACTGATTCTCTTCCCATTCCCAGACCTGCACGGCCAGAAATCGGTTGCCATCTTGATGGCGAAGACCGTACGGTCGAACGTCCGGGTTCACTCGGTTGAGAACGGCATAATCGCGGACAGAGAAGATCCCAACACCCCCTGGGCGAAGGCACCGATAGCAGCTACGG
>NZ_JBAWHJ010000302.1:0-8110 GCF_049593775.1 Dokdonella sp.
GCCCAATTCCACCAAGGGCTCGAGCTGTGTGCGAAGGACAAATCTGCTGTGGCTCGGTGTGGCTTGGAGTGCCCGCCATTTGCAATAGACTGTGGCCAGGTATCGCAGGAGGCCCTCGTGGCTGAGATCACTGAACTTTTGAGAGCGCAGGAGGGCCGCGAGGCGCCGGATCTCGGCCCCGTGTTCGAGCGTTTGTACGCTGACCTCAAGCGCATCGCCCGCGCGCGCGTGGGTCAGCTCTGTTCCGGTGACACACTCGGGGCGACAGCGCTGGTGCATGAGGCCTTTCTCAAGCTTTCCGGCTCGGACCAACTGTCTCTGACCAACCGACGCCACTTTTTTACTTGTGCGGCGTTGGCCATGCGCCAGATCCTGGTTGACAACGCGCGCAGCGCCAACGCCGAAAAGCGCGGCGCCGGCCTTGAGCAGGTGACACTCGGCCATTGTGATGCCGAAGCGCCCGCGGTTGGGCTGCCTGATCTTGATCTCGCCCTTGATGATCTTGATCGCATCAACCCGGAACTACGCGAGCTCGTCGAGCTGCGCTATTTCGCTGGCTTGTCGATGCCGGTCATCGCCGAATTGCGTGGCGTCTCGCTGCGCACGGTTACGCGCGACTGGGAGCGTGCCCGCTCACTGCTGCAACTGCGCCTGAGTGCCGATGGACTCTGAACGCCTGCAAGCCTGGCGAACGGCTGATCTCCTGTTCAGAGACTGGCTGGATCGGCCTTTGGAGCAACGAACAGAATGGCTGACACAGCAAGCGATGTCACCGGCTGCGCGCGCAGCGCTGGAACGATTGATCGCCGAGCAGGCCAGCGCCGACGGGCTGCCGTCCGTGCTTGATCGCGTTGATCGAGATGAGTCCCCATCTGCTCCGCTCAACAGCCTCGCTGGTCGCCGCGTCGGCGACTGGAAGTTGATCGAGGAAATCGGCCGTGGCGGCATGTCGCTGGTCTACAAGGCGCGCCGCTGCGACGTCGATTTCGAACAGGTTGCCGCACTGAAACTGCTCGGCATGGCCGCACTCGGTTCGCAAGGCGTCGGCCGTTTCGAGCAGGAGCGACAAGTGCTCGCGCGCTTGCGCCATCCGCATATTGCTGCCCTGATCGATGGCGGCGTCAGCGAGGACGGCTCGCCGTTCCTGGTCATGCCACTGATCGAGGGACGTGACCTGGATCGCTACTGCCGTGAGCAGGACTTGCACTGGCGCGATCGGGTGCGTCTCATCGAACAGATTTGTGATGCCGTCGCCCACGCGCATCAGAACCTGCTCGTGCATCGCGACCTGAAGCCGGCCAACATACTCGTCAGCGATGAAGGCGTTCCGGTGTTGCTCGATTTCGGCATCGCCAAACTGCTTGATGCCGATGACAAGTCGACCGGCACCGGATTGCGCGCGATGACTCCCTACTACGCTGCTCCGGAACAGATCGAAGGCTCTGCGATCACCACGGCGACCGATGTTTACGCGCTGGGCGTGATCCTGCGCGACCTTTGTGCGGACTGCGCGGCGCCACCGTCCGATCTGGTCAACATCATCGGCATGGCCACGCGCACCGAACCGGAGAGGCGCTATCCCGATGCGCGTGCCTTGGGCGAGGATCTGCATCGCCTGATGTCTGGCTACGCCGTGCGTGCAACCCCGGACAGTGCCAGCTACCGCTTACGCGCGTTCTTGCGTCGGCGCCGTGGCTGGGTGGCCGCCGCATCGGCCGTGCTGGTCGTGCTCGTAGCTGGCCTCGTCGCCACCCAGTGGCAGGCGCGACGCGCCACGCTGCAGGCGCAGGAAGCGATGCGCCAATCCGAGCGCGCGGAAGCCAGCCGGACGTTTCTCTTTTCCCTGTTCGAGGCGGGCAATCGCGAACAGACCGGTGGCGAGGACCTGCGCGTCTCGGCCCTGGTAGCGCTCGGCGCTGCGCGTCTGCCTGAGTTTTCGGATCGTCCCGAATTGCACGCCGAGATGGCCACGCTGCTCGGGCATATCGATACGGCACTCGGAGAGTACGAGCAGGCACACGCACTTCTCGACGCCGCTTCGCAGAGTGCCGAGCGCAGCGGTGAAACCCGATTGATGGCCCAGGTTCGTCTGGACCGGGCCACGCTGGCCAATGCCGAAGGCGAATCCGGCAAGGCGGTCAAACTGTTCGACGAGGCATTGGAACTCCACCCACGCGACCCTGCATTTCGTGTTTCCGCGTTGACGGGCTGGACTTACGCCATGCAGAACAGTGGTCGGACCGAGGAGGCGATCAGTCGACTTGCCGTGGAGCTCGACAGGCAGGATTCGATTTACACGCCGACCCAGCGCGGCGAGCTGCTACTAGGCCAGGCAAGCCTGGTATCCGAGCCCGCAGACAAGCTTGCGCTCGTCATTGAGGCAAAAACGCATTTTTCAGAACAGCCGCTGGCGCCGGCCACGGAACTCGAGCTTGAAGAAGCGTTGGGTGCCGCCTATGAACGCCTGGGCAAGAGCGAGCAATCGTTCAAGCACCAGAGTCGTGCGGTCGATCTCGCCGATAGGCTCTATCCAGGATCAACGCGCCTTCGAGCTCGCGCCCACAACAATTTTGGTAGTTCCTTGCGCCGCGCCAATCGACTGGCCGAGGCCAACGCGGCGTACCAGTTGGCTGAGCCGATCTACCGTCAACTCGGCGATGATCACTCGCCCGCATTCGCTGCGTTCCTGCACAATCGCGGCATTCTGCTGCGCGATCTCGGTGACCCGGTGCGCGCGCTACCCTTGCTTGAGCAGGCGTTCGCGCTTGCCAGCGAGCAGTTCGGCGCTGATGATCGCCGCACCGGCATCGCGCTTCGGCATCTGGCCCTGGTCCGAGCGGAAGTCAGCGCGGATCCGCGTGCTGACAAGGAGTGGTTGCAAGCGCGCGAGATTGTACGCACGGCTGGAAATGCTCGTGAAGTCTACGACCTGTTGCTGATTGGCACCCGGATTGCGCTTGACCTCGGGCGCAACAATGAGGCACAGCTGCGCTTCGACGAAGCGGAGTCATTGGCCGAAGCCGAATCCCTGAAACTGACGACGGTGCAGAACCTGCTTCGGCAGAACCTGTTCGGCACGCTGGAATCCTTGCAGAGCCATGGGCCGACCGCAACCGCCGCATTCGAGCGAGCTCTCGTATTCGCTGAAGAGGGTGAATCCACTCATCATCCGCAATGGTGGCGAATCGAGCGCGCGATCGCCGAACACGAAGAGCGCAACGGCAACCCTGCACAAGCGCGCGAACACTATTCAAACGCGATCGACGCCCTGATCAAGCTGGGCGCGAGCAGCGATGCCAGTTCCGTGCGTGCCATGCGCCTGCGGCTGGATCACCTCGATTGACCCCAGCAGCGTGCGACCCTGATTGACACGGTTGGCTGCCCGATCTCGTATGCCTCTGTATGCGGCCGAATCGCCCAATGGCGCCAATGCCATTTCGGCGTTCGGTCTGTGCTTGCACTCAGAGGGAGAACAACATGATCAGAAAATGGTTTGGTATTTCAATTGCAGTGGCGCTTGGCGCCGCTTGCCTGCCCGCGTTCGCATCCGAAGCGACGACCGACGGGTTCCCGCCGGCGCAGAACTTCAACTACACCCATCTACCGGGAGCAGACCAGGCGGCGGATGGCGCAGCCGAATTGCTGGGCGCAAGTGCCTATCTCTTTGTCGCGGGCTCTGCCTTTACGCCGCGCGACAGCAGCGCGACCGTAACCTATCCTGGGGGCGGCTGTTCAACCATCTCCAGCTTAACCGTCGCCAGTGGTTACCTTCTTACGAGCCTGGAATTGCCGACCAACGCCGTGATCCAGGGCCTGCGTCTCTACTACTACTCCCCCGTGGCAGGGAATCGCGTTCGTGCGGGAGTTGCCACCTACACCGGTGACGGAGGAACCACTGATTTGCTGTTCGTAACGTCGACAGAAAGCACCGGCTATACGAGCGAATACTTCCCGCTCGCAACCCCGGCCACCGTCGACAACGCCAATCAGTCTTATGCACTGCTCGGATCGACGGAAACCGGAACGCGACTTTGCGGTATTCGTCTTTTGTATTCGCCGTAGGGAGGGGATCATGACAATCGACATCAAGACACCTCCCGTGATCCGCAAGAAAGCATTTTCATGCGCGTTGCTCGGGCTGCTGGCCGGAATCTCCACATTGCCAGTCACCGCGGCATCTGCAGGCCAGCCGATTGAGCCAGCGGCACCTCAATCAGCTCAGGCGGATCAACCCGCAGGTGTACTTTTCCGCTACCTGCAGATTGCAGGTGCGGCCTTTCACCCATTTGACACCACGACCACCTATAGCTATCCGGGTGCCGGGTGCATCTCGAAGACGGGCGGTGCCGGCTCCTTGTTCACGCACAAGGTAGTGCTGCCGGCGGGCTCGGTGGTGCGCTTCTTGCGCCTGTACTTCTACGACAATGCGAGCAGCTCGGTGACGGCGTTCATCTACACTTATAACGGTGTCGGCAACTTCAGCCAGCTCACCAGCGTCGGCTCGGAAACTAGCGGTGGCTTCAACACGACGTTGTCGCCGGCGATCAGCTACGAGGTCAACCCGGCCACAGCCGCAATCAACGTGGTCGCCAACCTCGGTACCCAGAACGACAGTACGCTGCGATTTTGCGGTGTGCGCATCGCCTACGATGCGCCGATCACGGATCGCATTTTCGCTGACGATTTCGACTTCACCCCGCTCTAGATGGTCGAAACGCGATGATTTCCGCCTCCAGGGCATCCGGATCTGGCCCTCCCCGCCTGAGGTGGGCCGTTGCCTGCCGCGTCGTGCCCGCCGAGGCGACCGGGCCAACATCGTGACCAGATGGACCCCGAAATCCCGGCCGGATTCGGCTCGAATCTGAACGAGCAGGTCAGCTTCCGTGACTTATGGAGCTTGTTTGGCAAACCCGTCGCCCTTATTATTGTACTCACGGGTTTTGAATTAACGGATTCAGGCATGAACTCTCACAGCGCGCTCCCCCAGATCCAGCGATCTGGCCCGGGAGCGCTTTTTTCACAGCGGTTATGGCAAACCGGCTTGCTGGTCGCTGCAGTGACTCTTTTCACGGGTTGCGCAGTCGGCCCGGACTTCCGCTCGCCGGTCCTGCCCGAACAGGCAGGTTACCGCGCCGATGACCTGCCCGTTTCCACGGCTTCAGCCGAGGCTCCGACGGGTGCGGCGCAGCGCCTGGTCGAGGGTGCGCAGGTCCCGGCACGCTGGTGGGAGGCCTTTGCCAGCGCGGAATTGAATCGGCGTGTCGAGCAGGCTCTGGCCAACAGCCCGGACATCGCTTCGGCGCAGGCCGCGCTGCGCCAGGCGCAGGCGCAGACCGACGTTACCCGAGGCGGGTTGTTTCCGTCGGTTGACGCGGTAGCGGGCAGCAATCGGCAACAGAATCCGCTGGCCAGCGGGCCGGTATCCGGTTCGGCTTCGCCCTATACGGTCTACAACGCATCTGTCGATGTGGGTTATACACTTGATCTCTTCGGCGGAGTGCGCCGTTCGGTCGAGGCCCAGGGCGCCTACGCCGACATCCAGCGCTACCAGTTGCAGGGCACTTTTCTGAGCCTGGCTGCCAACGTGGTCACCACGAGCATTCGCGAAGCGTCCTTGCGCGGCCAGATTCGCGCGAATGAAGAGATCACGCGCGTCTATCAGGAACAGTTCGAATTGACCGAACGGCAGTACGACACCGGCGTCAAATCGCAGGGTGAAGTCCTGTTCGCGCGCAGCCAGGTTGCCGCCGCACGCGCCCAGTTGCCGACTCTGAAAAAGTTGCTCAATCAGACCCAGACACAATTAGCTGTATATCTCGGCCAGTTCCCTTCGGAGGCCGAATTCGCCGAACTGACTCTGGAAGATCTGCAGTTGCCGCTGGAGATACCGGTCAGCCTGCCATCGGCCGTGGTACGCACGCGCCCCGACGTGCTGGCAGCCGAAGCCAACCTGCACCAGGCCACGGCAGCGGTAGGCATCGCCACGGCCAACCTGTTCCCCAACATCGTGCTGTCGGCCTCACTCGGTTCGCAGGCTCTTGAGCGGGGGGATCTGTTTGGCGGCAGCACTGAGGCCTGGAGCCTGGGCTTGAATTTGCTGCAGCCGATCTTTCGTGGCGGCAGCCTGCGCGCACAGAAGCGCGCGGCCGAGGCCGGCCTCGACCAGGCTTCGGCAGACTATCGGAGCACCGTGCTGACCGCCTTCCAGAATGTCGCAGACAGCCTGCGCGCACTTGAACTGGATGCCGAAAGCCTTGCCTCGCGTGCGGCCGCCCTGGAGGCAACCGCCGAGAGCCTGGCCATCGCCCGCCGACAATACGAAGACGGCTCGATTGAATACTTGCAGGTGCTGATCGAATCCCGCCTGTTTGAACAATCCAGGGTTCTTTTCATCGAGGCGCGCGCCAATCGACTCGCCGACACGGCTGCGATGTACACCGCACTCGGTGGCAATTTCAGCGCTGGAGAGCCAATCGCACAGGACACCGTCGGCACGGAGTCGCCCCAATGACGCATTGCCGCCGCGACTCCTTCAAGCACCGCCCATCACACATCCCTACGCATCGGAAGCCGGCCATCGTGCCTGTTGCCGTTGCCAACCCATCGACCCATGAGGAATGCGCATGAACTCGCGCAACGAACGCAAACCCAGCACGACCAAACGCATGATCCTGATGATCGCGCTTGTCGGCGGATTCCTGGCAGTGCTGATTGCCTGGAATATCGTTGGCAAGATGATGGGGCAGAACGCTGCCGCCAACATGCCGGTGCAACCGCAGACCGTGACCTCGATGAAGGTCGGGACGCAGCTCTGGCAGCCCGAGCAGAACAGCGTCGGATCCCTGCGTGCAGTGCAAGGCGCGGACCTCGCCTTCGATGTCGGCGGCGTGGTGACTGCGGTCAAGGCCAAGTCGGGCCAGCAGGTCGAGAAAGGTCAGTTGCTGATCGAACTGAACGCCGACGACATCATTGCCGAACGTCGCCAGCTTGAAGCCAATGCAGCCTTGCTCAAGCTCAATCTGGATCGTGCGCGCAAGCAGCTTTCCTACAAGGGCATAAGCCAGGCTGAAGTCGACACGGCAGAGGCAAACTACAAGGCCGCCCAGGCCGGTATCAGTCAGCAGCAGGCATTGATCGACAAGCGCCAGTTGCGCGCACCCTTCAGCGGTCGCATCGGAATTATCAGCATCACACCGGGCAGCTACGTGAGAGTCGGTGACGCGGTCGTCACCTTGCAGCAACTCGATCCGATCCTGGTTGACCTCAATGTGCCACAGGACAAGCTCGGCGAGATCAAGACCGGCCAGGCCGCCGTGCTGTCACTGGACTCGTTCCCCGATCATCCCTTCCTTGGCGAAATCACCGCAATCAGCCCGAAACTCGATCCAGGTACGCGAAACGCCCAGGTCGAGGCGAGCGTGCCGAATCCGGATGAACTGCTGAAGCCGGGCATGTTTGCCAGGGTCGCGGTCCAGGTCGGCGAGCAGAAGCCCAACCTGACCTTGCCGCAGTCGGCAATCACCTTTAATCCTTATGGCGAAACCGTCTTCCTGGTCAAGCGGTCAGGCAAGAAGGATGAAAAAGGCAAGCCGGAAATGCCCACGGCACAGTCGGTGTTCGTGACCACCGGTGCCAAGCGGGGCGACCAGATTGCCGTGCTCAGCGGCATCAAGGAAGGCGATGAAGTCGTCACCAGCGGCCAGCTCAAGATCAAGAACGGCACACCGTTGATCATCGATACCAGCACGGCGCCTCCAGACGACGCAGCGCCGACGCCACAGGAAAAGTGAAAGCACGGTGCGGACCTGGCGACATGAAAGCTTGAACACCCGTTGTCGCCAATCACCGCGCCTCATCCGCGCAAACCAAGCGAACACCCATGAAATTCACTGACACCTTCATCAACAAGCCGGTCTGGGCCATCGTCATCAGCCTGATCATCCTCGTACTCGGGCTTCGCTCGGTGCTGGACATGAGCGTGCGCCAGTTTCCGAAGACAGAAAATGCCGTGGTCACCGTCACCACGGTCTACTACGGAGCCGATGCGCAGACGGTCGCGGGCTTTATCACCCAGCCACTGGAATCGGCAGTCGCTCAGGCCCAGGGTATC
>NZ_JBAWHJ010000303.1:0-7436 GCF_049593775.1 Dokdonella sp.
CATTCAGGTGGAAGCGTTCGATCTGGGTGGCTGTGCCACGCGATTTCACGGTTTCCGGGCGCGCCTGCACGATGTAGAGCTTGCCGGTATTTCCATCCTTGGCCCACTCGATATCCATGGGACGGCCGTAATGTTCCTCGATCGTGAGGGCCTGGCGCGACAGTTCATGGACATCCTCGTCGCTGAGGCAAAACTTCGTGCGATCGGCGATTGGCGTTTCTTCGATGCGCACACGCTCGCCGGCCGCGTCTGAATAGACCATTCGCTGCTGCTTGGATCCGATCTGGCGGCGAAGGATGGCTGGTTTGCCAGCCTTGAGCGTGGGCTTGTAGACGTAGAACTCATCCGGATTGACTGCGCCCTGTACGACCATTTCGCCAAGGCCGTAGCTTCCGGTGACGAATACGGCATTGCGGAAACCCGATTCGGTGTCCAGCGTGAACAGCACGCCCGAGGCACCGATATCCGAGCGCACCATGAGTTGTACTCCGGCGGACAGGGAAACATCTTCGTGCTTGAAGCCGTGATGGACGCGATAGGCGATGGCGCGGTCGTTGTATAGCGAGGCAAACACTTCCTTCATCGTGTGGATGACATCGTCCGCGCCGATGACATTGAGGAAGGTCTCCTGCTGACCGGCAAAGGAGGCATCGGGCAGGTCTTCGGCCGTGGCCGACGAACGTACCGCGACCGCTATGTCGCTGGCGCCGGCCTTCTCGCAGAGCTTCGCATAGGCCTCACGAACAGCCTTGTCGAATTCGGGGATGAGTGGCGTATCGATAACCCACTGCCGGATTTCGGTGCCAGCTGCAGTCAACGCGGCGACATCATCGACATCCAGAGTAGCCAGACGATCCTGGATACGCTGTGCCAAGCCGCTTTGTGCGATGAACTGCTGGAAGGCATCGGCAGTGGTGGCATAGCCGCCAGGCACCGAGACGCCAAGCTTGCTCAGGTTGCCGATCATCTCGCCTAGCGAGGAGTTCTTTCCGCCCACCTTTCCAAGATCGGTCAGACGCAACTCATCCAGCCAAAGAACCAGGTCGCTCAAGGGAAATCTCCGGGAAAATATCGCAGTGCGTCATTCTACCGGCTATGCCGCGCCGGCAACACACCAAATTGACCGGAGGAGGGCGGCCAGGTGGTGCGCCCGGGCGAGCCAATTGACTAGACTACAAGGCCGCAACCCACTGGAATCAGCATGCGCCGTACCGTGTTCTATATCTCTGATGGCACCGGCATCACCGCGGAAACCATCGGTCACAGCGTACTGACCCAGTTCGAGGGCGTGGACTTCGATACGTTTCGCATGCCTTTCGTGGACACCGAGGAAAAGGCCGAGCACGCCGCCCAGCGGATCCGGGCGTCGCAGTCGCAATCCGGCGTGCGCCCGATCGTGGTCAATACGATCATGGACCAGCGGCTCAGCGATATGGTCGCCATCGGCGGAGGCCTGATGCTTGACGTGTTTGCGCCGTTTATCGGTCCATTGCAGGACGAACTTGGCATGCCGCGCTCGTCGCGGGTTGGCAAGGCGCATGGATTGACCAATTTCGCCGAGTACGAAGCGCGTATCAATGCCACCAACTATGCGCTTTCGCACGATGACGGCATCGACGTGAATTACGACGATGCCGAGGTGATCCTTATCGGTGTGTCGCGCGTGGGGAAGACGCCCACCTGCCTGTACATGGCGTTGCACTACGGTATCAAGGCGGCGAACTATCCCTTGACTGAAGAAGACCTTGAGCGGTTCGAGTTGCCGAGCCGGCTGAAGCCGCACAAGGAAAGACTGTATGCCTTGAGCATCGATGCGCAGCGCCTCGCCCAGGTTCGCGAAGCGCGCCGGCCGGGCAGCACGTATGCGACTCTGGCGCAGTGTCGGCGCGAGCTCGAACTGGCCGAAAAACTTTACCGACGTGACAATATTCCGATGCAGAGCACGACAAATACTTCGATCGAGGAAATAGCCAGCAAGATCCTGTCGCAGCTCGGTATCGAGAAGCACATGTTCTGAGCGAGAGCCGAATACTACGCCTCTCGTGCATTCCACGGCAGACTGGTGGCGAAAAATCCCGATGCTATGATCGATCCATGTCCACCCTGGTCGCCAGACGCAATGCAGTTTTGCCCAGCCGGTTCGCCTGGCTGATGGGCATGCATGGCGAGAACTATCATCGCCTGGTCCGTCTGTTTGCGCCGCAACGTCTGCCTGCGGGATCTTATTTTTCGTCGGTTGATGATCATCTCGACGTGCGATTGCAGGTGATCGAACATCATCCCTATACGATCGATATCGAGCTGACCTACTGCCTGCACGATCCGGAGTCTGGCGGCTTTGTGCCTTCGGCACGCATCCGCATGTACCGTGACGCGCGTGTTGCAGAGGTCTTGCACTATCACGCCGACCAGCGCCTTGAACGGGCTCTGGGGCCGTTGCCGCCTGCGCGCACGGTATTCGAGCGTCGCGTACGCAAGAGTTCGTTCCTGAATCGCTGGCTCGAATATCTGGCCGAGCAGGGTCATTCGATAGGGACGCTCCAGCAGGCACCTACGGTCGGTGCCGAGCCGTTTTCGGCGCTCGCCTGAATCCATCCGATCGGACAAATTCAAGGCACAAAAAAACCCGCTTGCGCGGGTTTTCCTGCGAACAGTGGCGGAGCGGACGGGACTCGAACCCGCGACCTCCGGCGTGACAGGCCAGCATTCTAACCAGCTGAACTACCGCTCCACATCTTCTAAGCGCGCATCCTGCGCAATCCG
This sequence comes from Dokdonella sp., assembly GCF_049593775.1. Taxonomy (GTDB): domain Bacteria; phylum Pseudomonadota; class Gammaproteobacteria; order Xanthomonadales; family Rhodanobacteraceae; genus Dokdonella. The sequence continues at coordinate 2,764 of NZ_JBAWHJ010000303.1, forward strand.
CTATTCTCACCGATCTGACTCGATTTCGCGAGCCAAGATCGTCACTGGCGTCCCCAAGGGGATTCGAACCCCTGTTACTGCCGTGAAAGGGCGGTGTCCTGGGCCTCTAGACGATGGGGACGCATAGAGAAACCTTGGAAACCTGGTGGAGCCAGGCGGGATCGAACCGCCGACCTCTACAATGCCATTGTAGCGCTCTCCCAGCTGAGCTATGGCCCCGGGAGGCGCGGAAGAATAAGGAGTGCTGGCCTCAGCGTCAACACTTATTCTGCATGGAGTGACTATTTGTCCTGATTCGGGGGGGTCTCAATTCAACGAACCGGCAGTTTCGCACAATCGCCAGGCTTTGGCTGCGGCTCATGCATGTCGCGTTATGATCGGCTTCAATCATCACGGAGAAACGTCATGGGTTTGATCAAACCGTTGCTTGGTTCGTTATTGCTGGCTGGCTCGATCCTGGGTTCGCAGGCCTTGCTTGCAGATGCGGCAAAAGCGCCGGCCTTGCCGCGCACTGCTGCTCCGGAGGGTGTGGAGCTCTACTTCATATCACCCAAGGATGGTGAGGTCGTCGGCGAGGAATTGACCGTCCGATTCGGTCTGCGCGGGATGGGTGTGTCGCCGGCAGGAACCATGAAGGAAGGGACTGGTCATCATCATCTCCTGATCGATACCGATGACCTGCCTCCTTTGGATATGCCGATCCCTGCTGATGCCAAGCACGTGCATTTTGGCGGTGGTCAGACCGAAACGGTCATCAAGCTCACGCCGGGCGAGCACACCTTGCAGCTTGATCTTGCCGACGCATTGCACATGCAGTTCGATCCGCCGATCGTTTCAGCGAAGATAACGGTGACCGTGAAATAGCTGGCCCTTGATTGATCAGCGACTGGACGCTTTCCAGTTGCGCGCCGGGAGTTTCCGGCGCAGTCCCAGGAGTGCCAGCAGGCTCGCCATCAGCCCGCTGGCCCAGATACTGTTCGCAGGTAGCTCGGTTGGCCCTGGTGGCGCTCCCTGCACTTCGTAGGCCCCAATATCGGCCGAGCCGTCGACTTCACGCGAATAGCCCACGCCGCGTTGGTCAGTGGATCGATCCTGCGGGTTGCTGCCGTGGTTGATCGCCGGACTTCCAGTGCCCAATGCATGGGTGAGGGTAGGGCCTCCGTTGTCGCCCAACGGCAACAGCAGCGGGTCGACGTCGAGAGTATCGCCAGGCAGCGTCAGGCTGCTGCCGGCTGCGCGGACAACATTGTGTGAGCCGGAAATCGACAGCGGCCTGCTGCTGTTGACGTCGGCACCGTTCAATCCGGCGCTGTTGCCGCTGATGATCGTGCTGTTGATGCCCGAATCCAGTGCGTTGTCGATGAATGACACGCCGCCGCCGCTGGAACCGGCATGATTTCCGGTGATCGTCGAATTCTCGATCAGGACGGAGGTGAATTGTCGGACACGCAGTCCCCCGCCGTCGTCCTGTTCCGTCGTGTTGCCCGATATGGTCGAGTTGCGCAAGACGAGATCGCCTTCCTGGGTCAAGCCGCCAGCAAAACGAATCGCGAAATTGTCGCTGATGGTCGTTCGCTCGATGCTGCCCCCGTTGCGGGCCACGAACAGCCCACCACCGATTTCCCAATGCGTGAGGGGTGCGTTGTCAGTCCCGATGGCCGAGTTGCCCGAGATCGAGCTGTCGATGATGTCGACGCCGTACGAAAACGCGCCACCTCCGTAGGCTGCCGTGCCATTCGTCGGATGATCTCCGAATGCCGTACTTCCCGAGATCGTGCTGTCGATCATGCTCATGAAACCGGACAACACCGCGCCGCCATAGGACCCGACGCCAATGGCCAAGCAGTTGCGAATCACCACGCTGCGGAGTCTCAAGCTGGCACCGGTCGCCACGCAGCCGCCGAAACCGATGTCGGTATCGACGGCTTCAAAACGACCATTGGCAATCGTCAGGTTCTCGATGCTGAGGGAGCCTGAGCCCGGATGCAGGATGATCCGATCCTGGTTCAAACCGTCAAGGGTCAACAGGTTCGCGCCCGGCCCACGCAACGTGAGTTCATCCAGTTCGATCTTGAGTGCGCCCTGGCTCAGACTGATGTGGCTGCAGGCAAGGTTGCTGAGATCGACGATGTCACCGCTGGTTGCCGTTTCGACTGTCGTACGCAGGCTGCCGGCAGAATCATCGTCGGCACAATTGGTGACGAATATTGTTTCGCTGCGATGTCCGGTCGGCCCAGGCCTTGAGATGCGCATGGCGTCCAGGCGTGCACGTAACGGAGTGGTCGCTGCATTGCGTTCGTAGGGCAGGGGCCACTCAAGCGGGATATCCCGTGGCAGTGGCGAAACCGCTTCGTTCGCATTGACGGCAGGGAACGCGATGGCAAGGCCTGCCGCCAGTGCGCTCTTCTGCAGGCGGTAGAAGCCGCGTCTGCAAGCATCGGGATACGAATGCGTCACGTCAGCCCGGCGTTCAAGCAGAAGCCAAAGGTGGCTGGCAAGCAGGAGGTCATGTTCAGCATCTGGGAGATCATCGGGGTACGGACAGGTCGATTGTATAGGTGGACATGCCGTCGCCGGTCGCGCTGGTTTCGGTGATGCCATGCAGGCCGAGCTTCCTGGCCAGATCCATCTTGTTGCTGGCCGACTGGAATTCGACCGGTCCCGCCGTTTGCATCGGCACGAATCGCCAGGCGCGGTCTGCGCCATCGTCTGCGAAGTCCAGGGTGCCGCGCTGTTCGACCCATTCAACGAGAATGCTACGGCTCATGTCCGGTGCATTGAAGAGGATATTTTCGCCACCTGTTCCCGGAAAACCGCCTCCGCCGCTGGCGCGATAGCTGTTTGTTGCGAGGATGAATGGCTGGTCCGGCTTGATGGGCTGCCCCAGGTAGCGCAGATCGACAATTCGTTCTCCGGCGGGACGACCCAGGTCGATCGCGTAGCTGATGCCACCCTGGATGACGTCAAAGTTGTAGCTGGGCACTTTCTTGCCGACAAGGGCCTGTGCTTCGGTCCTCATCGGGTCGATCTGATTGAAGTAGCCGGCCGAGTGCTCAAGCCACGCCTTGACGCCTGCTCCATCCAGCGTGATTGCGGCCACCGTGTTGCTGTAGAGGTAGAGGTCGGCGGCATTCCGAATAGCCAGAGGCCCTGCGTTGATTACGGTGAAATCGTTCGGTCCGGCGAAGCCGACCTTGAACGGTGCCATTGCGGCAATGACCGGAACATCCTTCAGGTCGGGCATGAATTCGTCGACGTATCGACGCACATACTCGCGCTGTGCGGTGTTGACAGGCTGGATCGCACAGACGTCACCCACTACGGCGAAATAGGTTGTCATCGGAAAATTGCTGCTGCCTATGGGTTGGGATACATAGGCGATGGTCGCTTCGTGTTCAGTGGCGACCGCTTGCCGGATGTCAGGATCGGATGCAACGGTTTTTCCCGTTGCATCGCGAATGTTGCGCACCTCGGAATGAGTTCGCTCCGGATCGATTCTCCAATGGCCGTCGCGCCAGTCCAGAGCCAGTTCGATCACGCCCAGGCTCTTGCCCCAGAGGTTGCCCATCACGGCAGGCTTGCCGTGGATGAAGCCGCGGACATTGTCGACTTCAGGCAACTGGCTGAACCGCGAATCCTTGTTGCCGGGATCGGGAAACGCCTGATGGGAATGCCCGAGCAGCAGTACGTCGATGTCAGGCTCCATGGCCAGATGCCAGTTGGCATTTTCCATGGTTTCCGAGTACGCACGCGGGTCGATACCGCCGTGCGATATCGCGACGATGATGTCCGCACCTTCAGCGCGCAGGCCTGGGGCATAGCGTCGCGCCGCTTCGACTACGCCAAGAGTGGTTACCCTGCCTTCGAGATGCTTCTTGTCCCAGAGCATGATCGGTGGCGGCGCGAATCCGATGATGCCGACCTTGATCGGTACCTCAACGCTCTCGCCTGTTGGCGTTGTCGCCTTCAGGGTGCGCCGAAGCAGGGCAGTGGGCGGAAATATCGGTTGGCCGTCGTCGCTGCCCAGCACGTTGGCGAGCACGAGCGGGAAGTCCGGACCCTCGCAGGGCAATCCGCTGACGCCAGCAACAGTCATTTCCTGATTGGTCACCTGGGCGAGGAAAGGCAAGCCGAAGTTGAACTCGTGGTTGCCTATCGTGCCGCCGTCATAGCCAAGCGTATCCATGGCCTTGTACATGGCCAGTTTCTGCTCGCAGGAAATGGGTTTTCCGTGGGCCTGCCAATCGGCAATGGCCGAGCCCTGGATGGTATCCCCGGCATCGAACAAGAGCGTGTTGGGATACGCGTTGCGCGCTTCGTGGACCAAAGTAGCCATGCGCTCGAACCCAAGCGATTCATCTTCCGCCAGCCTGTAGTAGTCATAGCTGAGGATGCTCGAGTGGAGGTCGGTTGATTCCAGGATCGCGAGGGTGGCATGCGCACCGTCGTCTGCCAGCGCGTGCCGTGATGGCGAAGGCGCGCATCCCAGCGTGGCCAGAACGGGAACAGCGATTAGTGCGGCGATCAACCAGCGAACATCCATAACATCTCCACAGCGATTTCCGTTGCGCATCTTCTGCATTCGGTCAATTGGCCAGGTATCGACTGGCGTGAGGAGGGATCGTGGCTGGTTTTCAGCCTTGCTGACAAGTTTCGATTGGGTGTGCCAGTAC
>NZ_JBAWHJ010000304.1:0-4126 GCF_049593775.1 Dokdonella sp.
AATCAACGGCGTCAGTACCCAGGCCGCCGCAGGCTTTTCTGTAGCCCTGAACTTGAGCGTGGAAGGGTTTCCCATACTCGGAGTGCACGGTTCCCCAAGCACGGTCGGCAATGCACAATTGTTCGCCTGCAATGACGCTGCCTGCAGTGGTGGGGACGAAAGGACGCTCGCCGTGATTGATTCGCCGGATCCTGACATCAAGTTCGGTCGATATCTTGGACTTGCAACTGGGCAGGACGGGCTTCCCCTGTTCCTCTATATCCGCGAGCAAAGGATTACCAGCAGCCAGTTCGCTCGCAGCCTGCGGCTGCTTGATTGCTATCTGATCGATTGCGTCTCCCTGTTCAGAGACGATTTCGAGACGACGGTGTTCTAGGGCGCTTTCTCAGGCGGTATTTTGCGCCTCGCGCAGCATCTGCTTCGCGAGGGCCTGGGTTTCTCGAGTGATGTCGATGCCGCCCAGCATGCGGGCGATTTCGTCGCGGCGGACCGTTGCATCGAGATTTTCTATGCGCGTCTCGGTTGAATCGGCTTCGCTCGCCTTGCTGACGCGCAGGTGGGCATGGCCTTGCGCTGCAACCTGGGCAAGGTGGGTGACACAGAGCACCTGTCGCTGGCTGCCGAGGCGACGCAATTTCTGGCCGACGACTTCGGCGACGGCACCGCCAATTCCGGCATCGACTTCGTCAAAGACCATCGTACCAACCTCATCCATGCCGAGCGCCGCCACTTCAATGGCGAGGCTGATGCGGGAGAGTTCGCCACCCGAAGCCACCTTTCGCAGTGCGCGCACCGGTTGTCCGGGATTGGCGCTGACCATGAACTCGCAGCGCTCCGTGCCTTGGGGATCGGGGTCGCCAGCCGGTAGTGCTTCAAGCTCGACTTCGAATCGCCCACCGGCCATGCCGAGATCCGCGAGCAGGTCACCGACGGCCTGACCGAGCCGGCTCGCGGCGGTCTTGCGGGCCGCAGCCAGTTTCATTGCTGCCTTTGCGTAGTGATCGCTTAGCTCGCGACGTTCCTGTTCCAGCTTCTGGAGATCGGCGCCAGCGTTGCGCAAGGCATCGAGCTCCATCTGCAATTCATCGCGTTTACCCACGAGCTCTTCCATCGGAATGCGATGTTTGCGCGAAAGTTCGTGGAGCTTGCCCAGCTGGGCGTCGATTTCCGCCATGCGTTCCGGGTCGAGATCGAGTGAATCCTGATAGCGCGTCAGGTTGTCGCTCGATTCGTCGATATGGATGCGCGCGGCATCAAGCAGCTCGGCAAGTGGTGTCAGCGCAGGATCGAGCGCTGCAAGGCGCTGGCTTTCGCCGTGCGCACGCGTGACCAGGCGCGAGATGCTGAATTCGCTCTCGCCATCGAGGAGTTCGGACAACCCGGCGCAACCTTGCTGCAACTGACCCGAATTGGCCAGGCGCTTGTGGGTATCTTCAAGCACATGCAGCTCTCCGGCCTCGATTGCATGCGAGCTGAGTTCGTCAACCTGGTGGGACAGCCAGTCCATGCGTTCGGCGTGATCCTGTCCGCCAGAAAGCGCCTTGATACGCGCCATGACCTTGCGCCAGGAGACTGCCAGCGCCTGCACCCTGGCCAAGGCTTCGGAATGCGCGCCATAGGCATCGAGCATGGCCAACTGCCGGCTTCGATCAAGCAGGGCCTGGTGTTCGTGCTGCCCGTGGATTTCGATCAGTCGGTCACCGAGGGCCTTGAGCTGGGTCAGGGTGACCGGCCTGCCATTGATCCAGGCGCGTGAACTGCCTTCGCTACGAATGACCCGTCTCAGTTGACAGGCATTCTCGTCATCGAACTCTGCTTCACGAAGCCATTCAAGCAGATCCTTGCGACCGACGAGATCGAACTCGGCAGAGAGTTCTGCGCGTTCGCTGCCGTGGCGGACCAGGCTGGCATCGGCACGGTTGCCAGACAGCATCAACAAGGCATCGACCAGCAGTGATTTGCCGGCTCCGGTTTCGCCCGTCACGACGGTCAATCCCGCAGCAAAGGCAATTTCAGCTTCGCCGACGATGGCGAAGTCTTTGACATAGAGCGAACGGAGCATGCATGTGTCCCGAAAAATCCCGGTCGAAGTTTCCGGGCCTGCGAGTATTGTCGCAAGTCCGGAACCATGGTGTGAGACCGGGAAGGCATGTCAGTCCAGCCATCAATCCGTCGAATACCGCTATTCTCTTACCATCAACGCTGTGTATCCTCACGGAATGAGCTATTCCGGCCATCCTGATTCACTCGACGCCCGATCGCGTTCCCTGCTGAGAACCCTGATTGCGCAGTACATTGCGGATGGTCAGCCGGTGGGATCTCGCACCCTGGCCAAATCTTCGGGCCTTGATGTCAGTCCGGCGACGATCCGAAACATCATGTCCGATCTTGAGGATGCCGGTCTGGTGGCGGCGCCGCACACTTCCGCGGGCCGGATACCGACAGCACAGGGCTACCGCATGTTTGTCGACAGCCTGCTCGAGATGCGTCCCCTGGGTGAGCCCCAGGTCGAACAGCTGCGACGCGAGCTGCCTACCGGTGCGGCGACGCCAGCCCTGCTCGGTAGCGCCAGCACCCTGCTATCGGAATTGACCCGCTTCGTCGGCGTTGTCAGCGTGCCCAAGCACGATGAGTTCCCGTTTCGGCACATCGATTTCGTGGCCCTTGATGGCAGCCGGCTTCTGGTGATCCTGGTGTTCACGGATGGCCAGGTGCAGAACCGGGTGATCGAGACCCAGCAGCCCTTCTCTCCGAGCGAGCTTGAGCAAACCGCGAATTTCCTCAATTCCAACTATGCCGGCATGCGGCTGGACGAGATCCGCAAGCGCCTCCTGCGCGAGATGCAGGAGGAGGGCGCGCGACTGAACAGGATGCTGGCATCCGCTGTCGAGGTCGCCCAGCAGGCCTTCCAGTCCCCCGACGACAACGACATGTTGGTGAGCGGCCAGACCAACCTGATGGGCGTCAACGAGCTTTCCGAGGTGAACCGTCTACGTGATCTTTTCGACGCCTTTCAGCGCAAGCGTGACCTCTTGCAGCTGCTGGAACGCTGTTCCCGCGCCGAGGGTGTTCGGCTTTTCATTGGCGAAGAATCCGGTTTCGCCGCCCTCGGTGGCTACTCCCTGGTCACCGCGCCGTACGGCGTCGGCAATCGCGTGCTCGGCGTCCTCGGCGTGATCGGACCCACGCGCATGGCCTATGAACGCGTCATTCCCGTGGTTGCTGCCACGGCCCAGTTGATTTCCGGTGCCTTGAACCGGCCGACGACGCCCCCATAGGGTAGGCGGGACACATCCTGGCGCGTGGTTTCGCCCTTTCTCAAAAGGAAGCGAATCTCTGGCGTGCCGGGCACAACGATCGATTTGGACTGGGGCCGGGCGAATACCGTCTGGTTGCCATGCTTTCTGGAGGCGAGATGGAAAATACTGATCCGGCACGCGAACCGGCCGACAATTCGGTAGACGAGGAATCAACCGTGGAAACTGGAGAAGAGGCCATGGCGACCCTTATGGCCGAGTACGAGGTCAAGCTGGGCGAAATGCGCGAGCTGATCTTGCGCGAGCGCGCAGAAATCGACAACCAGCGCAAACGCCTGCAGCGGGATCTCGACCAGGCGCGGAAGTTTGCCAACGAAAAGCTGCTGGCCGACCTGCTGCCCGTGATCGACCACCTTGAGCGTGGATTGAGCGCGGACAAGGGGGATTCTGCGGGCATGCGAGCAGGCGTCGAGCTGACCCTCAAGGAATTGCTGCGCGTAGCCACCGGGCACGGATTGGTCATCATTGATCCGGCAGGTGAGGCCTTCGATCCGGAACGCCATCAGGCCATGAGCATGGTCGATAGCCCGGAGCACAAGCCCAACGAGGTCGTGGTGGTCCTGCAAAAAGGCTACATGCTCAATGAGCGTCTGCTGCGCCCGGCCTTGGTGAACGTTGCCCAGGCGCCGGAATGATTTGCCGAAGCAGGCGGACTTTTTGTAGCAAGGGCGCTTGAAACGGGGCGGTTGACCCCCAAATTTTGCGCCAGTGGCCGAAGCGGCCGAACACATAATTCGGGAGAGAGACAAATGGGCAAGATCATCGGAATCGACCTCGGCACGACCAACTCGTGCGTCGCGGCCATGGAA
>NZ_JBAWHJ010000305.1:0-4949 GCF_049593775.1 Dokdonella sp.
AACCAGGATGGATCACTGATGGAACTCGAAGGAAACGTCGTGATGGATCGCGTCACATCAGAATCGGTCGAGCCAGCAACCCTGAGCACTTCCAACCTGACCGCCATGCCAAAAGCGAAAAAACTCGAGACGGCCGCACCCGCACAGATCAGCCAGCCGGGCTCTATACTGCGAGGCACAGGCCTGCGCGGCGATCTCAACACGAAAGTTCTGGAGCTGTTGTCCGATGTCCACAATACGTTCGAGCCAAAAGCGAAGTAGCGCGCGGTTCCTCCGCGGAGCAAGCATCCTTGCCTTGCCATTGGCATTGGCCCTTCACGGGCAGGCCTTTGCCCTCAGTACCGATCGCGACCAGCCTCTGGACGTGCGTGCGCAAACCAACAGCAGCACGTTCGGGACAGCCAACGTCAGCGTCTTCACCGGCAACGTGCGCATGATCCAGGGTTCCCTGAAAGCTGGCGGCGACGAAGCCAGGATCTCGGAAATCGAAGTTGCCGGTGCCGATGGCAACGGGCGTCGCCTGGTGTTGACCGGCGCTCCGGCCACGCTGGAACAGCTCATGGATGGCGGTGGCAAGGTGACCGCCCGGGCCAGCACCATTGATTATCGATCGGATACCGGGATCGCCGAACTGACCGGCGATGTCATCGTCGTGCAGGAAGGTCGCTCGGAATTTCGCGGCCCACGCATGACCTACAACACCAACACCGGTGCCATGGAGGGCGGCAGCCAGGCCGCTGGCAGTGAAGTCCACATGACTTTCAAGCCCAAGCCTCGCGTGGCCGAGAAAAAGCCTGCGGACTCCAAACCCTGATGCTGCATGCGGAAAGTCTGCGCAAGTCCTATGCGGGCCGCACCGTGGTGCGGAATTTCGGATTCAGCCTCAACCAGGGAGAGGTTGTCGGCTTGCTGGGACCCAACGGGGCGGGCAAGACTACCTGCTTCTACATGGTGGTCGGCCTGGTGGCAGCCGATTCGGGCCTGATCAAACTTGATGACCGCACCATTACCAACATGCCTATGCATGAACGTGCGCGGCTTGGCGTCGGCTATCTGCCTCAGGAGCCATCCATTTTTCGGCGCCTGAGTGTGGCCGACAACGTCATGGCCATCCTCGAATTGCGCGAGGATCTCGACGCCAACGGACGTGAAAACGAACTGGAGTCCCTGCTCGATGAGCTGCAAATCAGCCACATCGCAGCCAGCAAGGGGGTCAGCCTTTCGGGTGGTGAACGCCGGCGTGTGGAAATCACGCGCGCCTTGGCGGCAAAGCCCCGTTTCCTCTTGCTCGATGAACCGTTCGCCGGCATCGATCCGATATCCGTCGTCGATATCCAGCGCATCGTGCGCCAGCTCAAGGCGCGCAACATCGGCATCCTGATCACCGACCACAATGTCCGTGAAACCCTGGGTATCTGCGACCGCGCCTACATCATGAACGAGGGATCCGTATTGACTCAGGGGTCGCCAGCGGAAGTGCTGGCCAACGAGCAGGTGCGGGAAGTCTATCTTGGGAAAGAGTTCCGGATGTAGCCTGCGAAAATACGAACGCGCTGGAATCAGGCCCACGCCTCTTCGGACAATGCGAGTGAACACGTCATCGAACTCGGAGCCCGGCACTTCCATCCCGCGATGCAATTGGCATTCATGAGGAAAGGCCGTCGACCAGCCACCTTCCCCAGTCGGCGGAATACAGTACGAACAAGCCGCCCAGCAACGAACAGATTCCCAGCACGCCGACATGTTTCGTGGCTCGTGGCACTGCCCAGGCAGCGAATCTGCGATGAACGCGCCATGGAATGACCAGCAACATTGCGGATGTCACCAGCAGCACCCAGCCGACCGTCTCGAATAGCGCTGGAAAGCGAAGCGCTGGCGAGTAGAGAAGGAAGCAGGCTGCAACGGCGAACCGCAGGAACAACTCAAGAAAGTGGACTGGCGCCGAGCTGGCGAAGGCATTCAGAAAGCGCGCGGCTCGAGCAGGCATCACCATGGCTGCCAGGCCGAGCGCAACCAGATACAGGCCTGCCGCGACGACCATGGCCCCGGCGAAACTCACCAGCCACCTGCCCCGGGACGTTCAGACGCGCTACCGTCCAGAACCGTTGTCCACCGAGCCGCCGATTGCCAAAGGGCCGCAACGGGGAGGCCAATGGACGTCATTGGCGAGATCCGCGAGCATCTCCCTCGCAATACCCACGGCCTCGCGCTCGACCGGTGCGCGTGTACACGCTGACTGTGCCCAGAGTTCATGGCAGACGCCCCAGCGGCCAGCCAGAAAGTACCAGTCCTTGATCAATATCTGGTTGTGTGACCGGTGCCAGTAGGCTCCAACATCCCTGGCCCGTTCGGCCACAACCTCTGGTGGACCCGTCCTCGATGCCGCAAGCATTGCTTGCCAGGACGCAGGACTCGCCAGTAGGGAAAACAGGATGAACGCAGTGAAGCTGGCCATAGCCGCCAGGACACTGGTCGCGGTGACCAGATGTTGCCTCTTGCATGCGCTTATCGACGCAATCAGCAGTGCAGCCGGGGTGAACAAGAGCATGCCAAGCGTCGAAGACGTCAGAAGGAATGCGAAGGAAAAAAAGCCAATGACCGCTGTCATGACGCCTGTTCGGCAGGGGAGCGCTTGATCCGGCACGATTGCTGTCGAATCGGGCTTTTGCGGGACCACAGCCCCGAATCGACATTCATCTGACCTGAAAATCGAGGATAAAAGCAGCCAATCACTTGAGAGTGGACCCCATTGATGAAAGCGTCAAGATCTGCCGCTTGAGGGCATTTGGCGCTAGGATTGCATGAAGCAGAATGGTGACCATCAAACGGGCATGAAACCCGCTCTACAACTCCGCATCCAGTCACAGCTAGCGCTGACGCCGCAGCTTCAGCAGGCCATCAAGCTGCTACAGCTTTCAAGCATGGAGCTTGAACTGGAGCTCAACCTCGCGCTTGAATCCAATCCCCTGCTCGATCTGGACGAAGAAGAGCCCGAGGAAGAAGCGGTCGAGGATTTCGCACCTCCCGAACATACGGTCAGTGCGCCGGTCGATTCCACGGATGACCGCAGTACCGATGTTGGCGAAAGCACGCCGGACTATGACGACACGCCGCTGGATCTCGGCGAAGACAGGCGCGACTACCGCGTGTCCGGTGGCGATGAAGATGGCATGGAATCGCAGGATGCCGAATCCGAGGATCTGCGCGACCACCTGCTCTGGCAACTGAACCTGACACCCTTGTCGGCCAAGGATCGCGGCATCGCCACGGCCATCATCGAAGCGGTCAATGAAGACGGCTACCTCGACGAAACCAACGAGGTGATCTGCGAAAGCCTTGCGGACCTGTTCACGGTGAATGTCGACCAGGTTGAAGCTGTCCGACATCGCGTCCAGCGGTTTGATCCGGTCGGCGTCGCATCACGCACGCTCAGTGAATGCCTCGACGTACAACTGGAATCGCTTGACGACGAAACACCCGGCCTTGCCATGGCGCGCAAGCTCGTCATCGATTGCCTGGATCTGCTTGCACGCAACGACCGCACGCGGATGTGCCAGAAACTGAAGGCCAACGATGAAGAACTCGATGCGGTCATTGACCTTGTCCGCTCGCTGACGCCAAAACCGGGTGCCGGCTACTCGAGCACGGCGGCCGAATATGTGGCGCCGGATGCCTACGCGCACAAGGTCAACGGTCGCTGGCAGGTATCGCTCTCGCCCAACTGTCAGCCACGGCTGGCCATCAACGAACACTATGCCAACCTGATTTCCCGCGCCCAGCGCGATGATGCCAACTACCTGCGCGGCCAATTGCAGGAGGCCCGCTGGCTGATCAAGAGTCTGAAGACACGTGCCGAAACTGTTCTCAAGGTTGCCCAGGCCATCGTCCAGGCCCAGGCCGGCTTTCTGGAGTTTGGTGCCGAGGCGATGCGCCCGCTGGTCTTGCGTGATGTCGCCGAGGAAATCGAGATGCACGAATCAACCGTGTCCCGAGTGACCACGCGCAAATACCTGCACACGCCCCGCGGCACGTTTGAATTCAAGTATTTCTTTTCCAGCGGAGTTTCCACCGTGGATGGCGGTGCAGCATCCGCAACGGCCATTCAGGCCATGATCCGCAAGCTGATCGATGAAGAAAAAGCCGCCCGTCCGATGTCTGACCAGGCATTGGCGGTCGAACTCAACCGCCGCGGAATCAGCGTGGCCAGACGTACCGTCGCAAAGTACAGGGAGGCGCTCAACATTCCATCGTCGAATGATCGTTGCCGACTGGGTTGATTCGATTTGCGTACCGGGCTGATCCGGGAACGCCTGCTTGAAATCCTTGTCAAAGCCATCAGTTCGATTGAACAACGACAAAGAAATCGGTATCGAGGCCAAAACCTCGATTCCATCCGGGCCGGCAAGACCGGCCTGCCATAGAAGGAGGTTGTTATGCAGATCACCATCAAAGGCCATCAGATCGACGTCACGCCCGCGCTGCGTCAGCATGCGGAATCCAAGATGGAACGTCTGAACCGGCATTTTGACCACCTTCACGAGTTGTCCATCGTGCTCGGCATCGAAAAGTTGCTGCACAAGGCCGAGGCAACCATTCTGGTATCCGGCAAGGCCATGCATGCCGATGCCGTCGCTCCCGACATGTACTCCGCAATTGATGCCCTTGCCGACAAGCTCACCGCCCAGGTGCGCAAGCACAAGGAAAAATTGACCAACCACCATCCCGAGGAGGTGCGTGCGGCGCGCTACGAGTAACGGGTCGCAGCGACTGAATCGGCTGCGCATCGGGCTGCCGGACGCCAATTGACCAAGCTGGTCGCCCGAGTTGCCGGCCATTCGACCCCGCCTACGGAAAATCCGACCTGCGCGCGTTCGCAGGTCGGAATTCTGCCGCTCCCGATTCAGCGGATTTGCTGCTTATGCTGAGCCCGCGGTCAGTTCGATGCGATA
>NZ_JBAWHJ010000306.1:0-6550 GCF_049593775.1 Dokdonella sp.
CCCCACGCCCACGGCCAGGATTGCAAATTGTGCTCGGAACCTGCACAAGCGAGCACGCTTCGCGCTGCCCTAGCTTGTCGTCGAATCGTCCGCACGGCATCAGTCCTGGGCTTCGGCTTCCTCGCGGCCTTGCTGGCGGATCAACGCCTCCTGACGCGCATCTTCGATTGACCACATCACCATGTCGACGTCAGCCGTGTGTTCGTCGAAAACGAAGTTGCCGGTCAACTCGTGATCAGGTTGCAGATCGCCCTTCTCGAACAGTGCCCACATTTCCTCGCCAAAGTGCTGCGACTTCAGCTCAGGGGCGTAGACGCCGAGGCTGCGTCTCAGGTTGTGCACGTCGCGCAGGAGCATGGCGCGCGCCGAATTGTTGCCTGTTGCGCTGACCACCTGGGGGAAGTCGATAATCACAGGGCCATCCGCGTCGACCAGCACGTTGTATCCGGACAGGTCACCGTGGATGAGGCCGAGACTGAGCATGTGCACTACATCCCTGATCAATGCGGCATGCATGGCGCGCGCCTGCTCCGGATCAAGGTCGATATCATCCAGACGTGGCGCACTGCGTCCTTCCGCATCGCAGACCAGCTCCATCAGCAACACGCCATTGGAGTAGCTGACAGGCTTGGGCACGCGCAAACCGGCATCAAAGAGCTGATACAGCACGTCGACTTCGGTGTTTTTCCAGGCGGCTTCCTGCTCACGCCGTCCGAACTTGCTGGCCTTGCCCACCGCTCGGGTCTTGCGACTGCCGCGCAACTTTCGACCCTCTTCATACTGTACGCGGGCCTGGAAACTGCGCTGTCCCATGTCCTTGTAGACTTTGGCGCACAGCACCTCATCGCCGCGTCGGACTACATAGACCGAGGCCTCCTTGCCGCTCTTGAGCGGGCGCAGCACAGCATCGATCACGCCATCGTCGATAAGCGGCTGCAAGCCAGCGGGGGTTTTCATCGAATCACCAGGTTGCGTTCAGGAAGGTCGCGTCTTGCCCTGCTGGAAGAACCGACATGTGTACTCCAGCTACGGAAAGCATCAGCGCACATTCTACCGGGTCGCGCCGATTCGCGGTCTGCGACGCCCTCCCAGCCGGTTCGGCTGAACGGTCATCCGGCCCGGGAATCGTGCGTTGCCTTTGGCAATACCCCCTTTGAATGGCTGGCCCTACTCGTCGTGCTGGCCCGGCAGCAACACGGCTTGCCGGTGGGCGACATCAATGAGCAGGCGATAGCCGGCCAGCATGTCGGCACCCACGTGGAGGTATGGACCCCGTTTGCGTTCGGCATATGAGGCTGCGTGATCGCCAACGTCGACAGGAACCGATGGGATCGTGTTATTGCCGATCCGGATTGGGCCCAGGTCGAGCAGGCGCGTGGTCAAGTTCTTTCCCGATCGCAGGACGGTTCGATCCACGCGAATGCGCGGGTCATCGTCCGCAATGCCAAGTACCTCCAGCAACTCCGTGTTTGCACTGGTCTGCCACCAGCCGGTGTCAATGAAGGCGCGCGTGGTTGCGCCATCAACACCCACGTCAAGCATGATGCGGCCGCTGCTGACCCGTGCGTGCAAATCGTAGTCGTTCGCAGCGTGCGCGCCGATCAGGGCATTGATGCGGGTTCCCCGGTCATACAGGCGCAGTCGACGTGTTGCGAAATCGACATCAACCGTGAAGCGGTCGAGGAAGCTGCCACCCAGCACGCAGGGCATGGCGTACGCCGGATCCGACCAGCTGCTGTCACGCACGAGGAAGCGCACAAAGTTCAGGCTTGCTGCGCCGACTGCCACATCCCGGACCTCCACGACGGGCATGGTGAGTGGGCGACGACCAGCAACAATCACCTTGGTCCGGCCAAGTGAATTGGCACCCCGGCTGAGCTGCTGGTTGATCACCCCAACGTCCGAGCCGGTATCGACGATGCATTCGGCAACCTTGTCTGTGCCGAAGCGAACCTCAACGCGCGGCGATGGCAAGTTCGAAGCAAGCAATGGCACATCGGCGCGTGGCGCCGGTTCGACGGCAAGGACTGGCTGACTGATGAGCGCTGCAGCAAAGAAGAGGAAGGGCACGCGGAAGCGGGCTGGCAGGGCAGATCGCAGGATGAGGCCGAAACGCCCAAGCATGTGCGCTCGCCTGTTCATCCGGGTTTTCAACTGAAGGCTTGCATCGGCTGCCAGTGGCACCATTTCATGGCTCTCCTCTCGCCGTCGCGCACCGAAGTCGACGGCACAGACAGGAAGTTTGATGTCGCCGCGATTGATTCTGCATCTGCAAGATTGGCCGCAGTTTACTACTTCACTCCGGGCGAGTTCACTCGCTCCCTTGCTTGACTACTCCTGACCCGACATTCACCGAGGGCTTCATCGTGATTCCGCTTTCCATACTCGATCTCGCGCCAGTCACCGAAGGCAGTGATGCTTCGCGGACCTTCGCCAACACGCTGGATCTGGCGCGAAATGCAGAGCAGCTGGGCTATCACCGCTACTGGCTGGCCGAACATCACAACATGCCGGGAATTGCCAGCGCGGCGACGGCGGTGCTTATCGGTCACGTCGCTGGCGGTACGTCGCGTATCCGGGTCGGTGCCGGCGGCATCATGTTGCCGAACCACGCCCCGCTACAGGTCGCCGAGCAATTCGGTACGCTCGCATCGCTCTATCCCGGCCGGATTGATCTCGGCCTGGGCCGCGCTCCCGGGACCGATCAGGCGGCCGCGCGCGCGCTTCGCCGCTACTACGAAAATGCTGAGGAATTTCCTGCCGACGTGGTGGAGCTGTTGCGCTACTTCGAACCCGCTGAGGCGGGCCAAAGCGTTCGCGCTGTACCGGGCGCCGGGATCGAAGTGGAAGCATGGATTCTCGGCTCCAGCCTGTTCGGCGCACGACTTGCTGCCATGCTCGGACTGCCCTACGCCTTCGCCTCGCATTTCGCGCCCGCATCAATGGTCGATGCACTGACGCTCTACAGGCGCGAATTCCGGCCATCCGCCCGTCTTTCCCAGCCCCACGTGATGCTGGCACTCAATGTGGTGGCCGCCGAAACAGATGACGAAGCCGGGCGCCTGTTCACCACCCAGCAGCAGGCCTTCGTCAGGTTGCGTCGCGGCAGCCCCGGCCTGGTGCCTCCCCCTTTGGCGAGTGCGCGCGCGTTCGAGGAATGGTGTACGCCGGTTGAGAGAGCCGGTGTCGACCAGGCATTGTCCTGTGCCGTGGTCGGATCCAGCGAAACCGTACGTTCCGGGATGCGCGCATTCCTCGAAATCCACCGGCCTGACGAATTGCTGTTGACCGCGAATATCTTCGATCATGCCGCGCGGGTACGTTCGTTCGAGCTCGCCATGCACGCGGGTACAACCTGAATATTCGGAACCCACGATCCCCACTGGAGCGTCTCGCCATGTCGACAAGTTCGTTGCCTCGCCCGGAGGAATTGGCCACCCTCGTCATCCAGCATTGGATCGGTCGCGGGAAATCAGAGGAATATGAGCAATGGCTGGGGCGGATAATGCCGGCTTCGCAGAGTTTTCCCGGCCATCTCGGAGCCAACGTCATCCGACCCAGCGATGCCGACCAGCCCTATACGATCGTGCTTCGATTCGACACGATCGAGCACCTGGAAGGCTGGGCCCGATCTGATCGGCGCAAGGCACTAGTTTCGGAAATTGCCCATCTGCTTGTCGCGCCCGACACCGTCAATGTGCACACCGGCGCTGCGTTCTGGTTTACACCTGTCATGGCGGGCGCGAAAGCCCCGGTACGCTGGAAGCAGGCCCTGCTGACCCTGGTCGTCATCTACCCCCTGACCCTGGCCATCCCGGCATTGCTGGGAATGGTGTTTGCCGCAGTACCTTGGTCAGGCGGGCGGCTGGTGGACGGCTTCATCGCGTTTGTCACCATTGTGGTTCTGGTGGTCTATCTGATCATGCCGCGATTGACGCGATGGCTTGCCGGTTGGCTGACGCACTGATTTCAGGCGACCAGTGGATCCTCGTTCGGCGCGCCGTCGACCGCCGGTGGCTTGTTTGCCGCCTCGAGCCGCTGGGCAAGCCGTACCAGTGACTCAACCGAATCGCACATGCTGCGCGCGATTTCGCTCTCGCCCATGATCGTGGCATCGGCGCCGGCCTTGTGCAGATAGATGACTTCCTCATCGGAATGGGCACGAGCGAGGATGGCCAGGCCCGGATTGGTTTCACGCGCCAGCTTGATGATCGGTCCGGCCTGCAGCGCTTGCGAGATGGCCACCAGCAGGGCGCGCGCACTGCCAAGGTTGGCATCACTGAGCACTTCGGTTGAAACGGCGTTGCCGAAGATGCACGGGATGCCGAGTTTGCGTGCCTCGATGCAGTGCTCGCGATCCGAATCGATCAGCACCAGCGGCATGCCGTGCTCATGCAGTGATCGGGCGACGCGCGAGCCAACTTTTCCGTAGCCCACCAGGATGATGTGATTGCTCGCGGGAATCGCGGCGCGATCCGGCAGGATGTCGTCTTCAGCCTCATTCAGCGAGCGCTCGGAAGCGGCATGGATTTCGGCTTCATGTCGACGCGACCAGCGGTCGAACAGGACGAACAGCATCGGGTTGGCAATGATCGAGAGCAGTGCCGCCGCGAGGATAAGATTGCGCGCGTCTTCACTGAGCAGGCCGAGACTGACTCCAAGCGCGGCAAGGATGAACGAGAATTCGCCAATCTGGGCAAGGCCGGTCGCCAGGGTCAATTGGGTTTGCAGCGGTTCACGAAAGATTTTCGTGACGACGAAGCCGCAGAAGGAATTGCCGAGCACGATGATGAGGAAGGTGGCGAGGATGGCCAGCGGCTGTTCGAGCAGGATGTGCGGGTCGAACAACATGCCCACCGAAACAAAGAACAACACGGCAAAGGCATCGCGCATTGGCAGCGAATCACTGGCTGCCTCATGGCTGAGTTTCGATTCGTTGAGCATGACACCGGCGAGAAATGCACCGAGTGCAAACGAAACTTCAAAGATGGCCGCCGATACATAGGCCACGCCGAGTGCGATCGCGAGCACGGCCAGGGTGAACAACTCGCGTGAGCCGATGCTGGCTGTCCGCTCCAGCATCCACGGGATCACCCGGCGTCCGATCGCCAGCATCAGCACGATGAAAACCGTGACCTTGCCAAGCGTCCAGGCCAGGGTCTTGAGCAATCCGTCGGTCGATCCATCCTGTGCGGACTCGCCACCGAGCACACCGGCCAGTGGCGGCAGCATGACCAGTACCAGCACCATCAACAGATCCTCGACGATCAGCCAGCCGATCGCGATGCGTCCCCGATGGGTTTCAAGCAGCCGACGTTCTTCGAGCGCGCGCAGCAACACGACGGTGCTGGCGACCGACAGGCACACGCCGAAGATCAGCCCCGACCCCCAGCTCCAGCCCATCAACCAAGCCAGCAGCATGCCCAATCCGGTGGTGATCACGACCTGGAACAGGGCGCCCGGAACGACGATCTTTCGCACCGACCACAGGTCGCCGATAGAGAAATGCAGGCCCACGCCGAACATGAGCAGGATCACGCCGATTTCGGACAATTGCTGGGCAATCGCCGAATCGGCAACGAAGCCGGGCGTAAACGGGCCCGCGACGACGCCGGCGACAAGATAACCGAACAGGGGCGAGAGCTTGACCCGCTGGGCGAGCATGCCGAACACGAAGGCGAGGCAGATTCCGCCAACCAGCATCGCAATCAGCGGCGTGTGGTGCGGCATCGACCCTCCATGCAGTATTTGCGCGCGGATTTCACTATAGCAAGTGCCAGCGGTTGCGGAGGAAACCAACAACAAGGCAGAAACGCGTGGCCAGCAATCGAAGTCCGCGCCCCATGACGGCTTTCCCTACATGGCCAGAACCGAACGACTGGTCAAGCAGGGATGACAAAAGGCTGTGGCGGAAACGCGAGACCGGCAATCGAAGCCCGCGTCTTGTCTCGGCTTTCCCGTACAGCAGGTTTTCGCACCCCAGCCACCTGCGGCCATTCGCTGCCAGTCAAAGTCGTGGCCAGGTGCATCGTTGGGCATCGCTTGCGCTCAGCCCAACCTGCGAAAGGCAACCCGAACTTCGAAATCGCAGGTTGCTGGTGAGCGTTAGCGAACCCCAACATTTTGGGCCCGCGACCGATGTTTTTCGTTCGGGCTAAAGTCCACTCGCCGCATTCGCAACAGCCCGGAACAGGGCGCGCCCCTTGTTCATTGTCTCCTCCCATTCCGTGGTCGGATCGGAATCGAAAACGATTCCGGCACCGGCCTGCACATGCAGGCGGCCGTCCTGGATCACAGCGGTGCGGATCGCGATCGCGGTATCGGTGTCACCGGCCCAGCCGATGTAGCCAATGGCGCCTGCATAGATATTGCGCTTGATCGGCTCGAGTTCGCGGATGACTTCAAGCGCGCGAATCTTCGGTGCACCACTGACCGTGCCGGCCGGGAACGATGCCTTCAACACATCCATGCTGCTCAATCCATCCTCCAGTTCGCCTTCGACCTGGCTGACGATATGCATGACGTGCGAATAGCGCTCGACCGTGAAACT
>NZ_JBAWHJ010000307.1:0-5522 GCF_049593775.1 Dokdonella sp.
TGAACTGGATGGTGTCTGGGTCAAGGGCAACCAGGCAGTGCAGACCGACGGTTGCGCAATTTCTGACTACTACGCGTACCCGCACGGAGCCGCATTTGACATGCGCGCTGGTTCCAGGCTGGACATCATCAATACCGTGCTGCATGACAACGGCAACAGTACGGCCGATGACATCATCCATCTCGATGGTAACCAGACCTTGTTCCGGGCATTCCATAGCACGATCGCCGGCAATTCGAATGTCGATGACGCCATCATGCGGACCAAACTGGATGCACCGTCCATCGGACTGTTCAATACCCTGCTGATGGAGTCGGCCAAGCTTTACGAGAACGATGGTGCTGACAACGCTCTATTGCATTCGGTATGTGTTTTCTCGAACAATCTTTCCACTCTCGATGACGCCCCCGACAGTGATCTGCGCGACAGCTTTCAGGGCAGTGACGCGCGATTCGTCGATGCGGCCGACGACAATTTTCTGTTGCGCGACGATTCGCCGGCCATCGATCTTTGCGTTGCCGATGAACTGACAGCCCGTGCAAAGTTGGGCGACGCCCTGTACGACCTCGACGGGCTTATTCGTCCTCGCATCATCGGCACCGATACCAACCGAACCTGGGACGCAGGCGCGTTCGAGAATCAGAACGGTATCAGTGGATCGGTCGCCGATCTCTCTATCGACATGGATGACGGAGGCTTCGTGGTCGGGGTCAACCAGAACATGGGCTACACCGTGACTCTTGCGAATGATGGCCCTGACACGATCAGCGGTGCCGGGTTCAGTATTGTCCTGGACTCCAGTGTGCAAAACCCGATTTCGTTGTTGCCGTTTGGCAACGGATGGACTTGCACGCGCAATGGCTTCATCGGCAGTTGCCAGTACACCGAAGCACTTTCGAGCGGAACCGTTGCGCCGGAGGTTGCAATCCAGTTCAAGTCGCCTTCAGCACCCCGGATCATTTCCACCTCGGTTGGCCTGGTGACTGACGGTTCGACCGTGGATGCCAATACGATCAACAATGCGGATACCGTGGTTTCGTCCATCTCCGTCAATTCGGACTTGAGGCCGAGCCTTTCGCAGTTTCCCAGTTCGTTGCAGCCGGGCCAGACCGCGCAGTTCACGGCCACTCTCACCAACAACGGGCCGGATGCCTCGTTTGGTCCACGACTTCGCGTCACCTATCCGGAAAATGTCACCAATGCCGTTGTCCTTGAAAAGCCCAGCACGGCCTGGACTTGTGGCCCACTATTTCCCGACGAGCCGGGCTACGTGTCGATGGTTTGTGCAGCCTCGCAGGCACTTGTTGGTGCATTCGAGTTTACTTTCGAATTCCAGGTGCCAGGCAGTCAGGTCGCCCCAACGGTCTGGCCGATCCGGGCACGCACCCAGCAGATTCAACCCGATCCGGTCACGCCGAATGACATTCAGGTCAATATTCCTGTTGTTCCCGGTGACGTGAACGATCGCATTTTCAGCGATTCGTTCGACGACTGACGGACTGCAGACTTGGCTCGACAAGTGAATTGCGACATCAATCATTGTTCCGGGCGCCGGCCCTCGATCAGCCCCGCGATGTTGGCGTGGTCTGATCGAGAGTCGATATCCGTGCAGCGAATATCCGCGGCCCGCCAGCAAGCGGGCCAGCCGGACTTTAGTTCGGCTTCTTTTCAGCCGCGCCCGAGCTCGATTCGAGCTGCCTGGTTTCACCCGGGTCGGTGAATACATCACCGCCCAGTCTCCTGCGTGCTTCATCACCATGACCCGTTGCAGACGCAGGAACATGAATGCCGACGACCTGATCAGCATTGAAATATCGGGCGATGATGGCTTTGCCGGCTTCTTCCCCGAAGAACCAGTAGGGCGGGAATGCGGCGGCGGCGCGGCGCTCGGCAAAGTGTCTGGCGTGCGGCTCGAAGTCGGCCTCCACGATTCCGGCATCGCCGAAATGGACGACAGTGGTCTTGTCGTCGAGCGTCACACGCCAGGAAAGATTCTGGATGGACGCACGCGAGGGCCCTCCCGCGTGCGGAATCGAGACAACCTCGATTTGCAGGCCCTTGACCTCGAAGTGCTTGGCAGCATCGGTCGGTGTCAGGTCTGCGACGATGACTCGCGAAAGCAGGGGATCACCTTCGCCCACTTCCTCGAGCAGGGCGTCATAGGTCTGCTTCGACGCGTACATCGGTACGGTCTTGTGGGCGCGCATGAATGCTACTGCCGGTGCAGCGCTGAAGTGGTCGCCATGCACGTGTGATACGAACACCGCATCGATACCGTCGTACGGCGGAGTCCCCGCCAACAGGTCGGCACGAATCGAATCGGGCACGAGCGAATATTGGCCATAGCTGTCGGAGTAGAACGCGTCGAAGATGACCTTTGTATCTCCGCGCGAAACCAGGACACCCTCGTTACCGACATAGCGCGCGCTTGCCGAAGGTTCGTGCGCGAGCGCATGGCCACCAAGTGCAAGGAGCCCCAGGGCGCCCATCAGGATCCTGTTCAGCACGCTATTGCTCCTTTTCCAAGCCTGACCAACCTGGTCCGCGAATGACTTGCCCGGGCTTTGCTCCGGTATGGGTTCCGAAGTCGAGGACCTGCACCCCGTTGACAAATACATCATCGATTCCGGTTGCCAGCTGCATGGGTTTCTCATAGGTCGAATGGTCCGCTATCAGGGCGGGATCGAAAATGACGATGTCCGCAAAGCAGCCCACTGCGAGACACCCCCGGTCACGCAATTTCCAGTTGGCCGCGGGCATCCCGGTCAGTCGATGAATGCCTTCCTCCAGCGTCATCAATTTCCGGTCGCGGACGTAGTGGCCGAGGAAACGCGCGAAATTGCCATAGGCACGCGGATGCGTGCTCGACTTGAGAAAGACGCCTTCCGGCGCCGAGGATTCGGCATCGGATCCAAGCGTTGTCCATGGCTGGGATAGTCCGAGTTCGACGTTTTCTTCGCTCATCAGGAAGTAGGCGGTGTCGACACGCGAATCATCCTCGATGATCAGATCGATGATCGTATCCTCGACGGCGGTGCCTCGCGATTCGCTGACTTCAGCCAGGGTCTTGCCTATGAGTGGTTTCAGAGCCTCGCTGCGAAAGCCGATGAAGAGCACACGCGAATCATCACCTGCGAGCAGGCGCAGGTTTTCCCAATTATCGCTTGGCGTGCGCATCTCCTCGATCAGCTTCTTGCGCACGGTGGGGTCTTTCAATCGGGCGATCATGGCTTCATGCCCGCCGGCCTGGACCCAGGGAGGAAGTGCTGCGGTCAGCCCGGTTGCTCCGGCAGTGTAGGCATACATGTTTGCGGCAATGTCGACGCCTTCCGCGCGAGCACTATTGATCTGGTCGATGACCTCGGCCATCTTTGGCCAGTTTTCCTCACCGGCCGCCTTCAGGTGGTAGGCCTCGGTGTGCTGGCCGGTGGCCCTGGCGATCGCGATTGTTTCTTCCATGGCTTGCGGGAGCTGGTTGGCTTCGCTGCGCATATGGGCAACATAGCCGCCACCCGTTTCGGCAGCAGCAGACGCCAGCGCGATCAGTTCGGGTGTCTCGGCAAAGAACGCAGGAGGATAGATAAGCGATGCACCTACGCCCAACGCGCCTTCGCTCATGGCCTCGCGCACGATGCCCTGCATTTGCCTGAGTTGCTCCTCGTCCGGATCGACGTCATCTTCACCAAGGACATTGATGCGCACGGTAGTGGCGCCCACGAACGAAGCCACGTTCGGGGTGATTCCGCGGGCCTGCAGGAAGTCGAGATATTCGCCAAGCGAGGTCCACTCGATCTCATACTTGATGTCGCCCTGCTGCTTGACCGCGTCCAACTTCATGGCTTCGTTGTACGGGCCCATCGACCAGCCTTCACCGAAGATCTCGGTTGTCACACCCTGTCGGGTGTCGCTGAGTCCTCGTCCGTCGGCGATCAGGCTGTCGACAGCCCAGCTCAGGACATTGATGAAGCCCGGCGTGACGGCACGTCCCTTTGCGTCGATTTCCCGATAGGTTTCGACCTGGGCCCCGCGTGGGAGCAGGGCGGCGATACGTTCGCCCTTGATGGCCACGTCAAGGTCCTGCGGCGCTGCTCCACTGCCGTCGAAGACCTGGCCATTGCGAATCACGATGTCGTAGCGAATCGCGGGATCCGCGGTGACGGATGCCGATTCGGTCGGTGTCTTGTTGCAGCCTGCGGCAGCCAGCGCGAACAGGATGGAAACAACAACGAGTTGGGCGCGCTTTCGGGGCATCAGAGTTTCCATGGCAGCAGGTTCCAGTTCCAGAGCAGGAATGATCCGAGAACGAATGCAATTACCGCAAGCGTGTGGCGCAGCTTGCGCCAGAAACCCCAGCCTTTGGCTTTCCATGCCGAGCCGATCAGGAACAGGCAGATAAGGCTGGCCAGGATGACAGGCACGGCAATCCATGTGACAAAGGTGACGATGGGCCCGGGGAAGTTGTAGAAGAGATCTGAATCCTCTGCACCGAACAGGGAAACACCGGCACCCACAATGACAATCCAGAGGAATGCGGTGAAGTACAGCCAGCGTGCACTGAAGCGCGCAGGAGGCCGATCACCTATTCGACGTCCCCGGCGCAGCCATGCGCCAGTGAGCACGAATACGGCGATGATGCCGATCACGCCAAGTGCGTTCACCAGCATGTTGGCGACATCCCAGGGGTGCACGCGGTCATAGACGACGTGTCCTTTCGCATTCGCCATACCCTCGACCTGGCCGTCTGCATCGATCAGGAAGCTGATGTGACCCGGACCTTCGGATTCACGGAAACTCAGCTCACCATCCGGGACATAACGTGATGCTTCGCCATCACTGGCGATCACCAGGGCGCCTTCAGGCGTTGCGGCAATTTCAATCGTCGATGACAGGAACAGCTTTTCGACGCTGCTGTAGTTGCTGCGCTCACTGTTGTAGCGGCCAGCGAAGCGGCTGGCATCGAAGGATTCCGGAAGCGCGGGTGGTTCGCTTGCCCGGGCTTGTTGGAAGTAGCGCTGCAGGACTAGGGCCGGAAACTCGCCGGCAAATCGGCGCCCGGTGTCGGTATTGGTGGAGATGAAGATGCCCAGGTCCAGCTCAGGCACGAGCTGCACGGAGGAATGGAACCAGAGTGTCGCTCCACCGTGGCCATAGAGCTCGACAGTACCCAGCTTGCTGGCGAAGAACCCCCAGGAAAAACCGTCGACTTGTGGTGCATTGCGAAACTGCGGCGCAGAGTAGACGCGTTCCAATACACCCGGCGCGAGGACCTCGCGGCCATCGATGTTTCCGGCATTGAGCAGCATGCGCATGTAACGCCCCATGTCCTGGGCAGTACTGGATGCTCCCCCGACTGGCGCAATCTGTGCGATGTGCTCGAACTTCTGCGCCGTGTAGCCGCCTGCGCTGCGCTTGAATCCATCCGACCACAGTCCCTCGAAGGCGCTTCCCGAATCGCGCGGATCATTCTTGCCGAGAGGTTCCCGGAAGGTGGTGTGCTGCATATTGGCCGGTTCCAACAAACG
>NZ_JBAWHJ010000308.1:0-2340 GCF_049593775.1 Dokdonella sp.
CAGCTCGACGGCAGCGAAGCAAAACGCACCGGCGAGGCGGCGGACGGCATACACCGCCTGCTCGCAGCGTCGAGGGTGCCCACCTTGCTGCATGTCTACGTCAACCTGGTCCGCTCACTCAATGCCGGCCACGAGGAACTCAGTGTCTACCCGGGCTCACCCCTGATCGCCAGTCTGCTCATGCGCGATATTGATCGCGGCACGCTTTGCGAACTGCAACCGGAGGAATGCGCTGCCCTGAAATCACTGTTCCGCGGGGATTCGCGCTTTTCGGTTCACGAGCGGGATGGCTACGCCGCAATGAATGCCCTGCTGCCGCCAAAGGAGCGGCGTGGGCTTGTCCTGATCGATCCACCGTTCGAAGCACAGGACGACGAATTCCGGATCATTGAGGGCGCCCTGGCTGATGCATCAAAACGTTGGGCCAACGGGATCTACACCATCTGGTATCCGATCAAGTTGCGCCAGCAAGTCCAACCGTTCCACCGCTGGCTGGCCAAGAGCGGTTTCGGCAAGGTCCTGGTAGCCGAGCTCTTGATCCACCCGGACAACTCCGCGCTGCGTCTGAACGGCTGCGGCATGGCCATCATCAACCCGCCCTGGAAGTTCGATCGCCAACTGGAAGAGCTCCTGCCCGCGTTGCAGGAACTGTTGTCCCAGAGCCGGTTTGGGCAGCACAGGCTTGACTGGCTGGTTCAGGACTGACCAGCTGCTACTGTCCGATTCTCGAACATGGCATGGGACACGAACCGATTTTCCCGATCAGTCATTGCCCTTGCACTTGCCCTGAGCGCAGGTTGCGCGGCGCCTGTTTTTCGCGATGTCGCAAACACGTTGCAGATTGCGCCGATCGACGTGCAGCAGTCCCCGGATGCCTACGCTGGCGCAGAAATACTATGGGGAGGACGGATCGTCTCCATGGAAATTGCCGAAGGCAATACACGTATGGAAGTCATCGCCTTTCCACTCAATCGTGCGCAACAGCCGGCTCCGGATGCAGACAGCATCGGACGCTTCATGCTCATCGTGCCTGGCCTTGCGAACCCCCTTGAATACGCACCGGGGCGGCATCTGACCACACAGGGCGTGATTACCGGAATCTGGAGCGGCATCGTCGATGGAAGGGAATACCCCTACCCCGCCATCCAGGCGTCGGCAGTCAACATCTGGCCCTGGGGATTCATGTTCGACAGCCAGCCACGAATCAGTATTGGTATCGGCGTCGGTACGGGGGCGATATACAACGATTGATTGGGCTGTTGAACACTACGATTTCGCACTGAAAGGGTCAGCCCCACCTCACCCGTTCGCCTCCGCATCGAGTCCGGGGCAGGCTCTGAGCCGAGCCTGTCCTGAGCCTGTCGAAGTGAAGCGTGTTTCCAGGCTCCTATTGCGGATTCTCTTCTTCGTGGTCGGAATTGTCCGGCTCGAAAAAACTGAACCTTACGGCAGAAAAGTGGCTGCGGAATTCACGTTCGACAGTATTGATCTGCTTGATCATGCCGTTTGCCGACGTGTCTTCACGCATTCTTGCCTTGACCGATACCATGACATCGTTGCCGAGCTGCAAGGTCAGCAAGTTGTAGACCTGTGCAATCTCTGACCGTTGCTCGAGATATTCGAGCATTTCCTTTCTGGTGTCGGAATCAACGCTTTGTCCGATCAGCATCGCCTTGACTTCAATCGAGATGAATACGGCAACAACAATCAGCAGCACACCGATGGCAAGTGTACCAATGGCATCCCAGATCGGATTGCCGGTAAGCATCGACAAGCCAACCGCAAACAGCGCAAATACCAGGCCGAGCAGTGCCGCCAGATCTTCTCCAAAAATAACCACCAACTCTGCCTGGCGGCTCTGCCGGAACCATTGCCAGAGTGATCGACCGCCACGAGCCTTGTTGACCTCGATCATGCAGGCCCGCATGGAAATTCCCTCGACAATGATGCCGAAGACCAGCACGCCAATGGCGATCCAGGGCGATTTGAGCGGCTCGCCCGTACTCAACTTGTGGATGCCTTCATACAGCGAAAACATGCCGCCGACACTGAACAACATGAGCGCCACAAGGAAGGACCAGAAGTACACCGCCTTGCCATAGCCAAGTGGGTAGTCCGGGGACGGAGGTTTTTTCGCCTGATGAATCCCCAGTAGCAGCAAGCCCTGGTTGCCGCAGTCAGCCAGCGAATGGACCGCTTCGGCCAGCATGGCGCCGGAACCGGTAATTGCTGCTGCCACGCTTTTGGCAACAAAGATGGCGAAATTGGCGCCCAGTGCGAAAAAGATTGCGCGAAGTGAATTGCCTTGGCCAGCCATGCGAAGTCCCGGGTAGGTGAATG
>NZ_JBAWHJ010000309.1:0-3192 GCF_049593775.1 Dokdonella sp.
ACGACTGGGTGGCATCGTTCGCGCAATGAGTGAATCCAGTCGCGTCGAGCGCGCGATCGCCTCCGCTGAAGTGGAGGATTTCGATTTGCGCGCGCTGGTCAGCGGGTGTGCCGAGGGCTATCGCGCGCTCGCGGAAACGCGTGACTTGCGAGTGGCATTGCCTGTCGCGCCGCTGCCTTTCCACGGCGCTCCCGACCTGATCGCACAGGCGCTGGACAAGTTGTTCGACAATGCGCGTTCGTTCAGTGCGAGCGATGGCTGGATCGCCATCACTCTGGAACAGTCCGAATCCGGCGTCATCCTGCGCATGGCCAACAGCGGCCCACTGCTGCCGCCAGCGATGCAGGACCGCCTGTTTGATTCACTGGTCAGCCTGCGCGAACGCAGTGCCCGCGGTGCCGGTGAAACGCCCCACCTCGGACTGGGTCTGCATGTCGTGCGTCTGGTTGCAGAGCTGCACAATGGCCGCGCGACAGCGAGCAATCTCGATGATGGGAATGGCGTCGAATTTTGCTTGTGCATGAGCGGCATGAGTCGGCGTCGTTTGAGTTCGAATGCAAACGCGTGATCCGCCGGACAATGCCGATCATTTCATTTGCTTTGCCCACGACCTGTCTGGCGGATGTGAGCACGCTGATCGGGTAGTCATCTGGCGCCGTCGAACTCTTCCCGGCGCGCGACTGCACCCAGTGGCAACAAACTGAACATCAGACAAGAGCCCGCAAGACCGTTCCTGGATATTTGCGCCTGCGCTCGACGGCTGAACCCGAACAGCATGTTTTCACTTTGTTCTGTCCTGGCAAGAGTTATACTCAGCGGATTGGACCATGGATGAGAGGTTCCGCCATGTTGGCAAGAAAGTGGACTGGTTTTCTTCTGGCCGGATGTTTGGCGGCAACTGCGAGCATGCCCAACACCGCAGTGGCGCAGGTGAACAGGTCTTTGCCCGTTGTCGTGATCGACCCACTCGACGGCAAGCAGACGCAAGTCTATGACGAACTGATTTTTGGTGGCCCCTCTATCACCCGACGTCTCTGGGTTCGGCAATCGACCGACGATGGCGCTAGCTGGACGATCCCCGTGCAATTGCTGCTGGGTGCACCCTTGCCTCGTCAGCCGACCATCATTAGTTCGTTTCAATCGGGTCCCAGCCTGCTGAGTTCACCGCTTGGCGGCTACCTGCTATTTCATCATTTTGGCGGTGTCTCGCCCTCAGACATCTGGCGTCAAACCAGCGCAGATGGTGTCGACTGGTCTCAGTCCACGCTGGTGGATCTCGGCTGGCCCAATGCAGGCGGAGCTGGTGCAGGTTCCGGCTTCCCCAGCGTAGTCCGAGATGGTGCCACTTCGCTGACGATGCTGTATGAGCGGTTCGCCCCAGACGGCGCCAGTCCCGCGGGCCTCTATTTGTCCCGCTCCACGGATCTGGGACTAACGTGGTCGCCACAGCGAACCCTGGTTGCCGAAGATGTGGCATTGGGTAGCCGAGCGATGCTCGCATATCGTGCTAGCGACGGGCGCTATCTGGCTGCTTACACTGTTTCTCCCGAGAGCGGAGATAGTCGTGTCGTCGTCAAGGTCACCGACGATGCCCTCTCTTGGGCAGCGCCCGCCGTTCTGGAAGTTCAGGGGGATAACAGGTCCCCAGCCCTTGTAGTCATGCCTGACGGCGTTTTCGTCCTGTTGTATGCAACTGTAGCTGGCAACCAGGGTGATTTGTTCTTCCGCCGATCGCCGGACGGCATTGCCTGGGGCGCGGAAGTCCGGCTCACGAATTCACCCGACAACTTTGATTCGACCCCATTTGGCGTTGCAGGAATGTCCACCTCAACGATTGAGCTCTATTGGTCCCGCACGGCTGACCTTAGCGGCTTCGGTGGCCAAATCGTCCGGGAAACCGTGCTGGTCGAGCAGCCTGATCTCGTCTTCGAGAGCGGCTTCGACGAATAGTTTCAACCGACATCGTTCCGGGTCCGTCTGCCGATTCAGAGGACAGTTCTGCTCATCCGCTGTGCTGTATCCCTGACTGGCTCCCTGCTATCTTCGCGGGCCGCCTGCATTGAAGTGCCGTCACCGTGATCAGCCAGGAACAATTCAACGCCTACGCCGCCGAGGGTTACAACCGCATTCCGGTTGCGCGCGAGGTGTTGTCGGATCTCGACACGCCGCTGTCGGTTTATCTGAAGCTGGCCGATGGGCCTTATGCCTACCTGTTCGAATCGGTGCAGGGCGGCGAAAACTGGGGGCGTCATTCGATCATCGGCTTGCCGTGCCGGCGCGTGTATTCATTGCGCGGGCACACCTTGTCGGTCGAGGAGCTGGGCGAAGTCATCGAGACACGCGAATTGGCTGATCCGCTGGCCGGAATCGATGCCATTCGCCAGCAATACCGAGTGCCGGAACTGCCCGACATGCCGGCCTTTTCGGGCGGGCTGGTGGGCTATTTCGGCTTTGAGACGATCGGCTGGATCGAGCCGCGTTTCGCAATGGACGACAAGCCCGATCAGCTCGGAACACCCGATGCCTTGCTCATGCTCAGCGAGGAAGTCGCAGTTTTCGATAATCTCAAGGGTCGGCTCTACCTGATCGTGCACGCCGATCCGTCGCAGCCGCAGGCCTATGCCCAGGCCTGTCGTCGACTGGACCAGTTGTCATTCCGCTTGCGTCATTCGGGATCGAGCTATCCGGAGACGCTGGATCCCAAGCCACTGGACGAAGCCGATTTCATATCCGGCTTCACCCGGGAAGGCTTCGAGGATGCCGTGCGCCGCGCACAGGAATATATCCGCGCCGGCGACATCTTCCAGGTGGTGCTGTCGCAACGCCTCAGCGTGCCTTTCCGCGCGCGGCCGGTTGATGTCTATCGTGCATTGCGCTCGCTCAATCCCTCGCCATACATGTATTTCATCGATCTCGGCGCGACCCAGATTGTGGGTTCGTCGCCGGAGATTCTCGTGCGTCAGCAACACGGCAAGGTCGTGTTGCGACCATTGGCGGGCACCCGTCCGCGCGGAGATACGCCTGAGCAGGATCTCGCCCTGGAAACCGAATTGCTCGCCGACCCGAAGGAACGCGCCGAACACCTGATGCTGATCGATCTTGGCCGCAACGATGTCGGCCGGGTCAGCAAGACCGGTACAGTCAAGCTAACCGACAGTTTCACGGTCGAGCGCTATTCGCACGTCATGCATA
>NZ_JBAWHJ010000310.1:0-2200 GCF_049593775.1 Dokdonella sp.
CTCATTGTTGCGTTGCCTTGAAGCGACTGCATGGATGCAGGAGGTAGAGCAACGCAGGAGCAGTTGCCGAGGATATGTCCGAAGCGCAAGATCGACGCAAGCGCGCGCCCTCATCCTCATGCGTCACTTTCTCTTGAGGCGAAAAGAAAAACGCTTGCTCTGCGAATTGATGCGCAGCCATTCTTGCTGCGCGAAAGCAAGCCATCAAGGATGAAAGTTCAGGGCGACTCCGCCTTGCTGCAGGCAGCACACAAACCGTGCACCTCCAGCGTCTGCGCCGCCGGTGTAAACCCACGTTCCCTGGCTTGCGCATTGAGCAAGGTCGCCACGCCTTCGTCGCAGATTTCGGCAGCGCTTGAACAGCGGTCACAGATCAGGAATGGCACCTGGTGTGCTTCGCCTGGATGGTGGCAGCCGACAAAGGCATTGATGGATTCGAGCTTGTGAATGAATCCGTGCTCAAGCAGGAAATCGAGCGCGCGATAAACCGTTGGGGGCGCGGCCAGACCCGGCCCGTCCTTGAGGCCGTCCAGAAGGTCATACGCCTTGACTGGAAGCTTGGAGGCGGCAACCAGCTCGAGCACGCGCAGACGGATTGGTGTCAGGCGCAGACCCCGCTGATCGCAGGCTTCCGATACTTCGCGCACAAAGGCGCCTGCATCGTGGCTATGCGAATGCAGACTGCGCGGTTTTCTTGCGGATGCGGGCATGGGAACTGAATGGCGGGCGATACCAGTATTTTAGCACCGCTGCTTGTATCGCCGGGGCCTACCAGGCGCCGTCGCTGTCATTGCCCTTGAGGCGGGATCGCGCAGATCGCTCGGCAGATTGACGCAAGTTCACTCCGCAATGGCGGCAGGCTTTGGCGTTGTCGGGATTGCCCTTTCCACATTCCCGGCAAATCGGCAGACGAGATTTTGACAAGGCCACGATGAGCCAGCCGATCGGACCCAACAATGCGCCCCAGACGATGCCCGCTACGACGCGCCCCTTGATCCAGCCGATCAGCCACCCGCCGAGGACACAGACTGCAGTGATTCCGAGCATCCAGGCCCACAGGCCCGGATCCAGCAACATGTCGAGACAAAGCTCGTTCATGCGCATCATCGCCTCGATATCGGAGGTGTCCAGGCTTGAAAGCCCGCTGATGGTGCATTCGAGCGCGGCCACCGAATCAGCCTCCGGCGCGAGCGATCGCAGCTTCCACGCGTTTCAGGGCCTGATCGCGCCCGGCCAGGAACACGGTGTGGTCGATCGACGGTGACACCTGCGTTCCGGTGATCGCCACGCGTAGTGGTTGCGCCACCTTGCCCATGCCCTCGCCAATAGCCGTGGCCGCCGCAGCAATCGCCGCGTGCACGTTTTCAACCGACCAGTCCCGGGTATCGCTAAGCTGCTGATAGACGGCCTGCAAGGCCGGGATAGCGGTCGCCGACCTGAGGTGCTTGGTTACCGCGGTTTCATCGTAGTTTTCCAGCGGCGCATACCAGACGCGAGCCTTTTCAGCCATTTCCTTTAGCGTCTGCGCACGTTCACGCAGGGCCACGATCACGTCCACCGGCTCCGGCCCCTGGTCAGGATCGATTCCCAGCGCACGCAACTGCCAGGTGAAATGAGGCACGAGTTCCAGCGGGTCATCATTCTTGATGTACTGCTGGTTGATCCATGACAACTTCTCCAGATCGAATCGCGACGCCGCGCGATTGGCGTTGCCGATATCGAACAACTCGATCATCTCCTCGCGCGTGAACAACTCCTGGTCCCCATGCGACCAGCCAAGGCGAACCAGGTAGTTGAGCAAGGCATGCGGCAGAAACCCATCGTCGCGGTATTGCATGACCCCAACGGCACCGTGCCGCTTGCTGAGCTTCTGGCCATCCGGGCCGAGGATCATCGGCAAATGCGCGAAGGTCGGGACGCTGGCACCAAGGGCGTTGTAGACGTTGATCTGGCGTGGCGTATTGTTTACATGATCATCACCGCGGATGACTTCACTGATGCGCATGTCAATATCATCGACGACAACGGCGAAGTTGTAGGTCGGAAACCCGTCTGAACGAAACAGGACGAGGTCATCGAGTTCGTCGTTGCTCCACTCGATGCGTCCCTTGACCTTGTCATCGAAGACAACGCTGCCCGAACTCGGATTCTTGAAACGGATAACCCGGTTGGGATCGTCTCGAAGGGGTTCGTTGCGATC
>NZ_JBAWHJ010000311.1:0-2366 GCF_049593775.1 Dokdonella sp.
GCTGTACGCGGACAACCTCTACGACGGCGAGATCGCGTACACAGACTCGCGCCTCGGCTTCCTGCTCGACCAGCTCGATGGAATGGGGGTGCTCGACAACACCCTGATCATCATGACAGCCGATCACGGCGAAGGCCTGAGCGAACACAATGAAGTGACTCACGCCGTGCTCGCGTACAACTCGACGCTGCATGTGCCGCTGATCATTCGTCCGCCGGCAGGCGTGGTCACGCCGGGCACCGTGATCGAGGAACGTGTAGGCACCGTCGATATCGTGCCCACCGTCCTCGACCTGCTTGGCATTCCACTCCCGGACGATCTGCAGGGCCGTTCGTTGCGGAATGCGTGGCAGCCCGGTGGCACGGCAGGTGGCCCTGCCATGCAGTACGCCGAGAATCTTTCGCCGCGTCTTTCGCATGGCTGGGGAGAGCTGCGCATCCTGTTTGATGCAAACCTCAAGTACATCCACGGCCCCCGTCCGGAGCTCTACGATCTGGCTGTGGATCCGCAGGAAACCCACAACCTGATCGCCGAACGGCCCGAAGAGGGGCAGCGCATGCGACAGGAGCTGTCCGGGTTTCTCGCTGATCACGCGGTGCCCGGAGTAAGCACGACCGAACATCTCAACGATCGCGATCGTCAACGCCTGGAAGCGCTGGGCTACCTGCACAGTTCTGCTGCAGGCGGCGAGACGATTGTGGAAACACTGCACGAGGGTGGCACCCCACCGCAGGACAAGGTCGGCATGCTGAACGACCTCTCCAGCGCGAAGCACCTCATTCATCAGGGACGTCCCGAGTCTGCGCTGCCTTATACCGAGCGCCTGATCGCAGCCTCGAATGACAGCCCCCTGTTCCTGGATCTCCATGCGACCGCGCTTGCTGGTGCCGGACGCATCGATGAAGCATGGGCCATAGCCGAGCGCTTGCACGAACTGGGAAGTCTGTCGGATCCACTGATGCTCAGGCTTTGCACACACCGCTTCCAGGAAGGCAATCAAGATCAGGCTATCGAGGCACTGGAGCGCTTTCTCGACACCAGCCCGAGTGCGCCTGGAGGCTGGCTGCTCGCAACTTTCCATCGCACGCGCGGAGAATCCTTGCAATCGAGAAAGGCACTGGAGCGGGCACTGGATGCCAATTCGAAATTCGTACCCGCGCGTATCGACCTCGCAATCAATTTTGCCGAAAGTGGTGACACATTGGTGGCCGAGGACCAATTCATGCAGGCCATCAGCGATGGCCCCTACGACGTCGAGGCCTGGTACAACTACGGCACATTCACTCTCAAGGATGATCGCGCGATCGAAGCCAGGCGGCTCTTCCAGCGCGCCGTAGATATTTCACCCGACTATCTGAAAGCACACCTCGCGCTGGTGGCGACCTATCTCGCCAGCGGCGACGACGAGGCTGCGCGCAATGCACTCGCCGCGCTCCGGCAACGCGCCCCAGATAGCGAGGAAGCGAGGCTCGCCGCTGAAATGCTGGCTGCACCGGGATCCTGATCGGCTTTTGAGCGGGGGCTTCGTCATGCAGGAACTCGTGTTGGCACCCTTCAATGCCAATGTCCTGCCACCCAGGTAGCGACGACCGTGATCACGCCAGTTCGCCCGGATCGACCCATCGTTGCTTGCTTCCCGAGTACGTCAATTGCACTGCAAACGCGTCTCCGGCCGATGCAAGGCGACCACCTCGTCGGACGATCACTCCGAAGCGGCCAGCATGCATCATCCTGGTGTCGCTGGCCCGATTGGCGGGACGCGGGCTGACGAGAACGCAGGATTTCGCTCAACTCAAGAAAACAGTCAGCCGCTGAAGCCAGAACCGACCTTGTCAGGCGAAGAAGCGGGCTTTCCGGAGAACTCGTTCGAATGCGTCCATGGGCTCGCCATGTTTTCTGACCGAGCACCTGCGGGAATCAGGGAGCCCCCAGTGACGCTCGATGGCGGCGGCTGACGGCAGCATTGCCCAGCGATCACCGATGCAGGGGGGTGTGCGAAAACCAGGTAGTGGGGCGCAAGTAGAGTCCCGCTGCGAAACGGCATCCTCGAATCGCGCGTCGACGGTCGGCAAGCGATTCAGCAAAGCCCGCCAGGCACCCGCAGCTTCACCGAGCCCCCATTCGGTGACACAAGAACGGGATGCCGCGGCACCAGCGCTGATCAGTGCCGTTTGGTTATTCGCGAATCAGGCAACAAAAAACCCGCAATCCTGCGAGTTTCATTGGTGCATTCCCGATTGCGCAAGACGCTCTCAAGCCCACAACTGGTGCCGGCACCCGGATTCGAACTGGGGACCTACCGCTTACAAGGCGGTTGCTCTACCAACTGAGCTATGCCGGCGTTGGGGGTGCGCATTCTAGTGGAC
>NZ_JBAWHJ010000312.1:0-7715 GCF_049593775.1 Dokdonella sp.
CCCCGAATCGTCGTCCTGACTTTGCGGATGTCGGCCATGTTGACCGTCGGATCACCATCTACAAGGATCAGGTCGGACACGTATCCTGGAGCGACGCGTCCGTATTCGTCGCCTCGATTCATGACCTCCGCGCTGCCGCTGGTGGCGATCTGCAGCACTTCCTTCGGCGGAATCCCTGCCTCGACGTAAAGCTCCAGCTCACGAGGCAAGGTCATGCCGGCGAGGTTGTCGGTCCCCGGGACGATGGTCACTCCGCTACGATGGATGACACCGATCATGTTCACCATGTTCTGGTAGGAATCGCGGAATAGCGCCTCCTGCCCCGGCTTCATCTCGAGGCCGCCTGCGCCGGATCGAAACTGCCGCTGCCAGGTGGTCGGGAATCGATCGACGATCGCTGCGAAGCCGGGACCGGGCACACCCGGCCGACTCAGGAACATGTCCTCAAAAGTGCCAACCGTCGGATCGACAACGATGTTGCGCTCCTTGAGCAATTCGATGAAGGAAACGACTTCCGGCGAGCCCAGGTCGAGTGCGGCGCCGTACTCGGCAACGGCCGTGAAGCGTGCCGGAGTGCGCGTGTCCTGGACCTTGTCGAACATGAAATTGAGGAACAGCATGTTGATGTGCTGGATCTCGTCCGCACCATTCTCGACGAACTGCTGCGCCGTCATGTTGGCTGGCACATGGCCGCTGACGCGCATGCCCTTCTCATGTGCGGCCTTGGCAATCACCGGCATCAACTCGGGCCTCACCGAGCTGTAGATCTTGATCTGTTCGTGGCCGCTGGCGGCATAGTCGTTGACCGCGGCGATCGCCTCCTCATCAGTCTCTACCAGCACCTTGGTCGGGCCGGCGAACGGCCCCTTTCCATCGATGATGCCGGCGCGGATGATGCGCGGACCGATGTCCTTGCCCGACTCGATGCCCTCGATCAGACCGCTCAGAACATCAGTCTGGTTGGCCATGTCTCGCACCGTGGTCACGCCTGATGCGAGCTCAAGCAGGCCATCGGCTCCACCAGAGAAATGCACGTGCATGTCCCACAGGCCAGGCATCAGGAAGCGGTCACCGCCATCGAGCTCATCGATGCCTGGCAGCAGGCTGACATCGGCTGCACCTATCGAAATGATGCGCCCGCCATCGATCAGTACCGAGCGCGCATCAATCACTTCGCCGGTAGGTGGATCGAAGACGCGGACATTGCGGATCAGCAGGGGTTTGTCGAGTGTTCTAGTCAGATCGCTGGCGCGGGTTTCAGCAAGACGCTTTTCCTCCAGTTCCTGGCGATCCCCGATCGTCTTGATGCTGTCCTCGTAGCCTTCGCGGATCATGGTCATCCAGCCCGAGTAGGTGGCGAAGAACTGCTGATCTTCGTCCAGCCAGATGTAGTCGGGCAGCAGGCCAAGTCCATTGATCGCGTAGAGATTGATCGTGCGCGCGCCGGGCTTGCCTTCAATCGTCGTGCTGGCCAGTTTGCGGATGCTGGCCTCGCCCGCCGGCAGCAAGGCCAGCTTGCTGTCGGTCGCCTTGAGCAAGGCGCGCGCGAGCAGCGAACCATCTTCCGGCACATAGTTCAGGCCCAGGAACATCGCTGGACCGACGACAATCCGCGTTTCGTCTTCTGAAGCGTTCTTCCAGCTCAGGCTGTCGCCCTTGCGCGTCCAGACCTCGTCGACCGGCGCTTTCAGGTAGTCCACGCCCTTGAGCGTCGCCGATGTCGGCATGCCCTGGGCATCCAGCTGGTAGGTCGCATCCAGATTGGGGCCACGCCCGCGATCGTTGAATTCATAGTGGACCGTCAGCCTGCCGTCGTCAGCGTAGCGGGCCTCCTGGAAACCGGCGTTGGCACCGGCCAGTACCACGACACTGCGCTCTACCCTTTCGGCAGCCGCAGCAAGGCCGTGCACAGCCACACACAAGATCAGAAAGACGATCGACCGTTTCATGCGCTATCCCCAAGATGGCAGGTTCCCTATGCCGCGATTCTCCCATACGTGACGCAAGTCGCAACTTTCCCGCAACACCCGAAGCGCACGAACCACCTTGCGGCAAGCGCCGCAGCCCGCTCCATTGTTCGCGCTCGCCAATTGCCGAATCCCGACGGCAGTGTCGAGGTGTCAGCCTGGAATTCAGAACCAGCCAATCAGCAGACCGCCTCCATACCGTGCCGCGTGATGGTTGGCTGCGAAGCCCGAGAGATGCCAATACTTCCCGCACTTGGCGAATACACCGATCCGGGTCTATCGTGCGGGTCCATTTTGCTCCAGGACTCACCCATGATCCGATCCGCCCTTGCCGCCGCGCTGCTTCTGGCGCTGGCCGCCTGTTCGTCCCCGTCCACGGAGTCCGCATCCCGGCCTGCGGATGCACCCGCGCCTGCGGCCGAAACGTCAGAGGAAACCGCGCCCGTGAACCCGCTTCTTGCTGCCAGCACCCTGCCCATGCAGGCGCCACCGTTCGACAAGATCAAGGACACGGACTTCCTGCCGGCCATTGAGGAAGGGATGAGCCAGCACCTGACCGAGATCGTGAAGATCGCCAACAACCCGGATGCGCCAACCTTCGAGAACACCTTCGTAGCCATGGAGGAAACCGGGGAACTGCTCAACCGCGCAGCGCGCATCTTCTTCGCCCTGGCTCAGGCCAACACCAACGACACGCTGCAAGCAGCCCAGGTCGAACTGGCGCCGAAGCTGGCGGAACATGCCGATGCGATTTACCTGAACGCCAAACTCTTTGATCGCGTCAAGGCAATCCATGCCGCACGCGCGACCAGTGGGCTGGATCCCGTGCAGGTCCGTTTGGTCGAGAAGACCTACACCGACTTCGTACGCGCCGGCGCGCAACTCAACGACGCAGACCAGACAAAGCTGCGCGCCCTGAACAAGGAAGAGTCGACGCTCTCCACCGAATTCCAGAACAAGCTGCTGGCGGGTACCAATGCCGCAGCGGTGGAAGTCGACGACGTTGCGCAGCTGGATGGACTCAGCGAGGGGGCCATTGCCGCGGCAGCCAATGCCGCCGCGGAGAAGAATCTTGACGATGGCACTTACCTATTGACGCTGCAGAACACCACCCAACAACCGGTACTCGGTTCGCTTACCGATCGCTATCTGCGCTTGCTGGTGCTCGAAGCCTCCGAAAACCGTTCCAGCCAGGGCGACGAGAACGATACCCGCGCGATCATCCAGCGCCTTGCCCAGCTTCGCGCGGAACGCGCGCAATTGCTTGGCTATCCGAACTTCGCCGCATACAGCCTGGCTGACCAGATGGCCGAGAAGCCGGAAAACGCGATCAAGTTGATGACCGACATGGTTCCTGCCGCAACCGCGCGCGCGCGCAGCGAAGCGGCCAAGATCCAGAAGATGATCGACGCCGACAAGGGCGACTTCGAGCTGTCCGCCGCCGATTGGGACTTGTATGCCGACCAGGTCCGCATGGCCGAGTACGATCTTGACGAATCGCAGGTCAAACCCTACTTCGAACTCAATCGTGTACTCAATGACGGCGTCTTCTTCGCTGCCACACAGCTCTACGGGATCACCTTCAAGGAACGTACCGACCTGCCGGTCTACCACCCGGATGTTCGCGTATTCGACGTGTTCGACGCGGATGGCTCGCCACTCGCGCTGTTCTATGCCGATTTCTACAAGCGGCCAAGCAAGGGCGGCGGCGCATGGATGGATGTCTTCGTTGAGCAGGATGGCCTCACCGGCACGAAGCCCGTCGTTTTCAACGTGTGCAACTTCACCAAACCGGCTGAGGGCCAGCCGGCCCTGCTCAGCTTCGACGACGCGACCACGATGTTCCACGAATTTGGTCATGCCCTGCACGGCATGTTCTCGAACGTGAAGTACCCGAGCATTGCCGGCACCAGCACTTCGCGTGATTTTGTCGAGTTCCCCTCGCAGTTCAACGAGCACTGGGCCCTGGAGCCGACCGTGTTCGCCAACTACGCCAAGCACCACGAAACCGGCGAGCCGATGCCGCAGGCACTGGTCGACAAGATCGTCAAGGCACGCGCCTTCAACCAGGGATATGCGACGGTCGAATACCTCGGCGCCGCCCTGCTTGATCAGGCCTGGCACCAGTTGCCTGCCGATGCTCCGCTGCAGGATGTCGATCAGTTCGAAGCCGATGCCCTGAAGCGCTACAAGGTTGATCTCCCGCAAGTGCCACCGCGCTACGAGACGCCCTATTTCGCACACATCTGGGGCGGCGGTTATTCGGCCGGTTACTACGCTTACCTCTGGAGCGAAGTCCTCGACCACGACGCCTTCGAGTGGTTCAAGGAAAACGGCGGCATGACTCGCGAGAATGGCCAGACCTTCCGCGACCGGGTCCTCTCGCGCGGAAATTCCGAGGAACTCGCTGCGATGTACAAGGCGTTCCGCGGCAAGGATCCCAGTGTCGAGCCGCTGCTGGAATATCGCGGCTTGAAATAGACTGCAATCCAGCGCCGGTTCAAACGGCGGTCTGCCAACAGAAAAAGCCGGCGTATGCCGGCTTTTTCATTGCGGCCACCAAGCGGCCGCCCCTGATCCTCCTGCGAAACAGCTCCTCGCAAGGCAGTTGACAGCAGGATGCCTGTAGTCAAGCCTTTCACATCGGATAACCGATCATCAACGGGGGAAGTGGCATGCAACCTGGTCTGCTTGGAAGTTTGGGACGTAGCTGGTGGGTGCTGGTGGTATATGGCGTGATCTCGGTCTTGTTTGCCGTCTTTGCATTCATGAAGCCGTTCGCCGTTGTCGCTGCACTGACCTGGGCCATTGGCATCATGGCGCTGGCCGAAGGAGTTATCAGCGCGTTCGCCGTATTCAACAGGAAGATGGTCATTTCCAGGGGCTGGATGGCCTTCTACGCCCTGGCGTCGATCGCGTTCGGCCTGGTCACCATCATCAACCCGATCACCACTGCCAGCATTCTTCTGATGTTTGTCGCAGCATGGCTGATCATCGGCGGCATTTTCCGCATCATCCTGGCCATTCGCATTCGCAAGGAAGTCACAGGCGAATGGATGATCGCGCTCAGCGGTGTTGTTGCCATCGTTCTTGGCGGGTTGTTCTTCGCCAATCCTGGTGCCGGGCTGCTGACCATGATGATCTGGATCGCGGCTTTGGCGCTGTTCTACGGCATTCTGCAGATCATCGTGGGTTTGCGCCTGCGCAAACTGGCCCACCCCATGTAATCGCTTCCCCTGAGCCGGATCATTTTCGGGGCCGGCTATCGCTGGCCCCTTTTCTTCGCGCGTCGAGTATCGCTATATCGAGGGTTCTGGCGATGGCCGCGGACGGAATCCGTCGACAGTTGTCGATCGGGCGGTAGCGACTGCCGACGTCCAGCGACCACTGATGACTCTGTCTTGAGGGAAAGGCGGACTCTCCCCGATTCCTCCAGAACACCAAAGCGGGTGCCGACGCGCTACCATTTGCTGATGAAAACCCGCCCATCCTCGACCAGCAACCCCCTGCGCCCCAAGGCAGTCGGCTTCGACCTGCCTCCCGCAAGAAAAGGCAGCACGGAGCCCAGTACCGGCCATGCAATGGTGACGCTGCTCGATGGCGTGCCAGCTCGTGAATGGTCTGCGATGTTCGCGCGTCACGCGGCTGCGTTCAAACTCGATCACAGCCTCGTCGACCTGCGCCTGGTTGGGCATAACATCAGTGCGATCGGCGAGCCGGATGTGCTGCGCGGCCTGTCGAACCCGATGCAAGCATTCATCCATCGCATTTCCCGGCAATGCATGCAGGAGCGGACTCTGGGTCATGTCGGGCAAGAGAACGACGAAGCCAAAGCGGGCAACAACACCCCGACAGGAACCGCCGAACGCCCCGAGCTTGATCCACTAGTGCAGCGCGACCTCGCCGCGATAGGAAAGATCGCAGGCATCCCGACAATTCTTGAAGCCGTCACTCGTGTTACCGGCATGCGTTTCGCGGCTGTCGCGCGCGTGACCGATACGCGATGGACGGCCTGTGCCGTTTACGACCTCATCGAATTCGGTCTGCTGCCCGGTCAGGATCTCGTCCTCGAGTCGACGATCTGCAATGAAATCCGCCAGCACGGCAACATTGTGACCTTCGATCACGCCAGCGCCAGCCCCGTGTTCTGCAAGCATCCGACGCCCGCCATGTACGGCTTTGAAAGTTATATATCACTGCCAATCACGCGCGATGACGGCTCGTTCTTCGGGACCTTGTGCGCGCTCGATCCGGCGCCTTCCCGGCTCGATGAAATATCAATACGCACCCTGGAAATGTTTGCCAGGGCGATTGGCCGGGAACTGGAAGCGGAGCCCAAGGCCGCCTGACACGGCGGCAATTGCATGCAAGCGTCTGCTAACGTCGAGATCTCCTCGTTCGACCAAGGCTACCGCCATGCAGGTTTTGCGCACACCCGATACGTGCTTCGACAATCTTCCCGGCTACGCCTTTGATCCGCACTATGTCGAGTTGATCGATACGGCCGGCAGGCCGACATTGCGCATGCACTACATCGACGAAGGCCCGCGTCATGCACCTCCCGTCCTGCTTCTGCACGGGGAGCCTTCCTGGTCGTATCTCTACAGGAAGATGATTCCGGTGCTGGTCGCAGCCGGTCATCGGGTGATCGTGCCGGACCTGATCGGATTTGGCCGCTCGGACAAACCTGCTGATGTCGCGGACTACAGTTTCCAGGGCCATGTCGACTGGATGAGCCAGTTTCTCGACCAACTCGATCTCGGCGGCATCACGTTGTGCTGCCAGGATTGGGGCGGTCTGATCGGCTTGCGCCTGGTTGCCCGACACGGTGACAGGTTCGCACGCGTGGTGGCGGCCAATACCTTCCTGCCTACCGGCGATCAGGATCTCGGCAAGGCGTTTCAGGAGTGGCGCGACTATGCGCGCAGCGTTCCTGTCTTGCCGATTGGCCAGATCGTCGCGCGTGGGTGTGCGAAGGGTTTGACTGATGAAGAGATCGCCGCTTACAACGCACCTTTTCCGGAAGAGCGCTTCAAGGCCGGCGCGCGCGCATTTCCGCTACTGGTTCCGTCCAGTCCGGATGATCCGGCTGCGGAGCCGAATCGGCTGGCGTGGAAAGCACTGATGCAATGGGACAAGCCGTTCCTCACCGCCTTCAGCGACCAGGATCCGATCACGCGCGGTGCTGATGCCATCTTGCAGAAGCTGATTCCCGGCGCGAAGAACCCACTCCACAAGACGCTTTCAGGCGGCGGCCACTTCCTGCAGGAAGATGTCGGACTGGAGCTCGCTACTGTCGTGGTGGACTTCATCAGCGAAGGCTGAGTGGCTGGTCGTTTCGCTATCGCGACGCGATCTCTGCCCGGCCTCGTGGCATGTAGCCAATTCGCAACGTTCGGCCAGAGCGAGGGTGGCGATGCAGTCGAGCCCGACCCGCACAGATCGCTGAACTGCAACGCCGTTGGATATCCGTTTTACGGCATGACATCGCGCGATGCGCCTGAGTGAAAGGCCCAAAGCGAGACTCTGGTCTGTGCCCTGGACCGCACGCCTCGCCTCAACCGGCATGAGCCTGAATTCCGTTCCCAGGCGGACGCCATACGCCTCAGGATGTGGGCATGAAGATGCAACTTCGGTTACCGTTGAGAGCTTGAGCCCCCGTTCAGGGGCAATTGGGGAGCATGAATCGTGGGCCTGAGACCATTAACGTGGCGCAGCGTTGTGCGCGTATTTGCGGGAATATTGATC
>NZ_JBAWHJ010000313.1:0-12480 GCF_049593775.1 Dokdonella sp.
GGGCAGATGATGACTTGCGCTCGCTCAATGCGCAGATCGAATACGTGATGCGCGAGGCCTTGCGCAAGGCCGGACGCATCACGCCTGCCGGGAAACCCGAGCCTGTTCGCGACGATGAGGCATGACCCCCGGAACACCAGGCAGGGACAGACAGGTGGCGCGGTCAGGCCGGCACTTCGCGCGCTCCCTCAGCCAGGTATCCATCTCCGCCGCATCTGCTGGACGCCAATGACAATGTTGGCGCAATCTTGCCTTCAATTTTCTTGCCGCACCGGCTTTCATGAGGTCCTCCATGTCAGAACACAGTTGGAATTACCAGACGATCGAGATCAAGCCATCCTTCATGGGCAGTTTCGAGGCCGAAGCCATCAATGAAGTCCTCACCCGCGAAGGCCTCAAGGGCTGGGAACTGGTCAGCACGCTGAATGTCGGCCCGATGCGCCCGATCTTCCTTTTCCTGAAGAAGCCAC
The DNA here is from genome assembly GCF_049593775.1 of Dokdonella sp. Classification (GTDB taxonomy): domain Bacteria; phylum Pseudomonadota; class Gammaproteobacteria; order Xanthomonadales; family Rhodanobacteraceae; genus Dokdonella. Next base: position 471 of record NZ_JBAWHJ010000313.1, read on the forward strand.
GCTGAAATGCGTCGGTGGCTGACCGCGGGCATAGGATTGCTCCTGGTGATCGGGTTTGCTGCTTCCCACATGATGCGGGTATCGACAGCACCTGCCAGCTCATCATCCACGCCGGCAACCCGGACTGCAGCGCTGGACCCCGGATTGGCTCGCCTCGCCACGCAGTTCATCGACCTGCTCGACGCACAGGCTTTTGATGACGCGTTGGCCATGACTACACCCGAGATGGTCCAGGCACTTGGCGGTGGCAAGCTGCAGGGCATCTGGCAGGCGCTGCCCAGCCAGTTGGGTCCCCGCGAGTATCGTGGCGAACCACGCGGCCAGCTGATCGAAGGTCATGACGTCGTCACCGAGCGATTGCAGTTCAAGGAAGTGGCGCTGGATGCGCGCGTGGTCTTCGACAAGAACAAGCGTATTGCCGGTTTCCATATCGTCCCGGCGACCGACGCACCCGCTGCACCGACCAGCAGCGATCATTTCAGCGAGCGCGAGCTTGAAATCGATGGTGGCCCCGCCGCCCTGCCCGCAACCCTGAGCATGCCGCGCGGAGACGGACCATTCGCAGCCGTGGTGCTAGTCCACGGATCGGGCCCACAGGACCGAGACGAAACGCTGGGCCCGAACAAGCCATTCAGGGATATCGCCCACGGACTCGCCGGGCGTGGCATTGCGGTGCTTCGATATGAGAAGCGCACGAAAGTGAATCCAGGCTTGTTCGCGGGAAACATGTTCACGGTTGATGACGAAACGGTCGATGACGCATTGGCCGCAGTGGCCCTGCTTCGCACCCAGGCCCGAATCGATCCGGAGCGTGTCTTCGTAGCAGGCCATAGCCTGGGCGCCATGATGGCTCCACGCATCGGCCAGCGCGATGCGAAGCTGGCTGGTTTGATCCTGCTGGCAGCACCCGCCACCAAGCTCGAAGACACGATGCTGCGTCAAACCCGCTATGTGGCGCAGTTGGATGGCCAGAGCGAAACGGACATTCAGCAGCTGCTTGCTGCGCCGCAAGCGCAGGTGAACCGCATCAGGCAACTGGACTGGTTTGCCTCGGACAAGTCGGAACTGTTCTTCGGCGTTCCGGCCAGCTACTGGCTGGATCTCAATCACTACGATCCGATCGAGGTATCAAGGTCGCTCGACTTGCCGATGCTGATTCTTCAGGGCGAACGTGACTATCAGGTCACCACGACAGACGATCTGGTTCGCTGGAAAGCGGCGTTCGCGTCCAGCCCACGCGTGCAGATGATCGAGTACCCCGAGTTGGGGCACACCTTCATGCCAGCGTCGCAACCGCCTGGCCCCAATGACTACGCTGTTCCGGCAACAGTCGCTGCCGAGCTCATGGACGATATCGCGGCATGGATACGTTCGAATCCTTGAGCATGCTTGCCAGCCAAGCCGTATCGACTAAGCTTCAGGAATGAATGCTGATCTGCCGTTGCCACCTGCCCGCTGCGATACGACGCAGCGATTGCGCGTTATCGAAGCGTCGCGCGCCCTGGGGGTTCCGCCTGACTACGGCGCCTGCCACAGGCTTCGTGTCGTCCGTGAACCACGCAAACTTTCCAGTATCGGCGAAGACATCCACGGCCGCACGCAATGGATGGCACCTCGCGCTGCGCGGGCATGGACACGCATGCAGAATGCTGCCGCGAACGAAGGGATCGAATTGCAGGTCGTCTCCGCGTTTCGATCAGCCTCGTACCAACTGGTGATCATCGAACGCAAGCTCGAACGCGGACTGTCGATGGAAGAGATACTCCGGGTCAGCGCGGCACCGGGATACAGCGAGCATCACTCGGGACGCGTCGTCGATATCACGTGTCCCGGATTCGAAGCGCTGGAGGAGGAGTTCGAAAAATCCCCGGCGTTTGCCTGGCTGCAGCGCCACGCTGAAGAGCACGGTTTCGCTCTGTCTTACCCGCCCGACAATGTTCATGGCATCGCCTATGAACCCTGGCATTGGTGCTGGCACCGCAATTGATTCCTGAGCGCGACTATCAGCGACTCTTGTCCGCGCGAACGGCCGATTAAGGCAGCCCTGACTGACCGCATCAGGAGCCAGACAGAGCATTTTCACCCTACCATCCGGCACTGTCATTCACGATTCAGGCTCCGTGGAAAAGCGTGATGTAGGTACTTGTATAGGGATATAGTCAGGAATATGATCAGCCGGCGTCGCATTCGCGACGTGCGTCCCTGGGGAGGGACGACAACACATCATCGAGGTTTGACATGCACAAGCTCATTGCGGGTCTTGCGTTGTTTGCCGTGGGTATGTTGGGAGTTGAATCCGCCTCTGCTGCAGGCCTGGAGATCGTTCTTTCTCCATCCGACCGTGATCGTGGAGATGGAACCATCGAGTTCAGTCTTGTAAACCAGAGTTCAGCAACAGTAAGCGTCCTGCGCTGGCAAACGCCACTGGACGGTGTCACCAACGATCTGTTCATGGTGAGCCAGAATGGCAAGCCGGCCGTGTACACCGGACCGCTGTACAAGCGAATGGCGCCACGCGCAGGTGATTTCATCGAGTTGAAGCCGGGCGAGAGCCTGAACGCAAGCGTCGAACTGAGCATGTACTACGACATGCGCGCGGGCGGTCAATACCAGGTGAGTTACGACCGCATGGCCAGTGAAGTCATCCGAGAAGTCATGGTCGCTCAACGGGGCGGCGTCAGCGCCGGCCTGGAATCATTCGACATGAGCCGGGCCACCACTGCCGTCTACGCCGACTCGACGCCTGAAGCGCTGGACATGGATGCCGGAGACGACCGCGCCTCTGTCATTCCCTTGGCTGCGACCAACAGTTTTGTCAGTTGCAGCAACACCCGCCAGAGCCAACTGGCTACTGCACGCAATTCATCGATCACCTATGCCAGCAACTCCAAGAGCTACCTGACTGCCGGAACGACGGGAAGTCGCTACACCTGGTGGTTCGGCAGCTACAACAGCTCGCGCTATGCAACCGTACGCACGCACTTCAACAACATTTACAGCGCACTGTCATCCCAGCCCTACACATTCAACTGCTCCTGCACGGACAGTGGCACCTATGCCTACGTGTATCCGACCCAGCCCTACAAGGTTTACCTGTGCGGTGCTTTCTGGTCTGCGCCGAACACGGGTACGGATTCCCGGGCTGGCACCCTCGTACACGAGACCAGTCATTTCAGCGTGGTCGCGGGGACCGGTGACAATGCCTATGGTCAGACTGCCGCGCACAACCTTGCAGTCAGCAATCCGACCAAGGCCGTGGCCAATGCTGACAACCATGAGTATTTTGCCGAGAACACGCCCGCGCGAAACTAGCGAACGGAACCAAAAAAAGCCCCCGCACTGCGGGGGCTTTTTCGTTCCAGACTTCTACGCACGCCCTCGAATTCGAGATCCGAAAACCGTGCGACACAGATCAGTATCCGTACAATCCTGCGGCTTTCGCATGCGCCGCAATTTGCGCTACCGACAGTGCCTGGCCGTAGTAGAAAGCGACATGACCGAGTATCGAGTAGACGAAAGGCCGGTCGACACCGGGCGACGAAGCAACATGAACGCTGGGCGCAACGAGCGGGTACGGAAATCCGGAAAGTGACTGAATCTGCAGCAGGCGGCCGTTTACATAGATGCGCACCTGATCGACGCTCGTATCCAGAACAGCTGCCAGATGATAGGTCCGTCCGGCATACAGCCCCGAAAGATCCACGCGCGCACCATCGCCAACCCTGATCGACGGCTGCAGGTTCAGAACACCGAATTCCAGAAACGGAACCGCGGGCGAGTCATCGCCAATGTAGATGATCGGCTGCAACCCGGCACCGTTGGTTTGCGGGCTGTAGATTGCTTCAATCGTGATTGATCCAGTCGGATTGAGCAGGCCGGTAGGATTGCCGACGCCGATGGCCTTTCCATTGCCTTCGTTGAGGCGCAGGTAAGCAGAGTCGCTGGTCGGGAACAGGCGACTGAAACCTGGCTTCATGGTGATTGCTGCACCACTCAACGTGGCATCGATGCCGGCGGCGCCGGAGTCGACGAACGCGGTAGCACCGATCGCTTCATCAAGCTTGTAGTAGAGAGTCGGGTTGTCAGCAAGAATCACGGACTCGAGGGTCGGCTGTCCGGATCCTGCATTGATCGCCACCCAGGTATTGTTGTATCGCGCATAGGTGCTGCCGTCGGCAGGGGCATCGGGAAATGAACCGCCCGCCGGGCCGGCCGGGCCTGTATCACCGATGGGGCCCTGCATGCCGTCGGCACCGGTGGCACCAGCAACACCTTGCGGGCCAACCATGCCTTGCGGACCTTGTGGGCCAATCGGACCTGCCGGGCCGATGGGGCCAGCGGGACCGACAGGGCCTTCTGGACCGATCGGGCCCATGGCTCCAGGTTCGCCTTGTGCGCCCGCCGTTCCTTGGGCACCTGTTGCGCCAGCCGGACCAGCCGGGCCCTCTGGACCAGCGGGCCCGGTTGCGCCGACCGCGCCGGCATCACCCTGCGCGCCAGCGGGTCCAATTGGACCAATCGGACCAGCAATACCTTGTGGGCCTTCGGGGCCTGCCGGGCCCATCGGGCCGGGATTGCCATCAAGCGCGTACTGGGCGACCGGCGTAGTCGACACAGCCTGACGTGGCGTCAGTGGCTCGCCATTGACCGTAATCTGAAGCCAGCGCTGATCACCGGTGAAGGCGCCAGGAAACGCCAGGCTGACGGTAAACAGCCCGTCCGTCACCGGAAATTGGGGTTCGAGCAAGGTATCGCCGACCTGCAAGCCGCCAACTTCCGCATCATAGAGTTCGAAGCTGAGGTCAAACAGCCCATTCGAAGGCACGCCATTTTGCTGCAGCCGCCCCTGATAGGTGAAATCTGGTAGCTGCGCTGTCTGCGCAAGGACCGGTCCGGCCACCATCAGGACGATTGTGAATACGACGCTCAATAGTGACTTCATGGTTGGCATGCCTCAAAACCGTTGCGAAAAAGTGTATCCGTGGAACCGCTGTCGTCCCAGAACCCTGCGTAAACCTCATACGTATCGCCAGTGACGAGACCGGCAACAGGTTGCGCTGCGGTGCCGGCAAGTTCGAAGCACGGGCTTTGGGAATAGCTCACGCCACCGCCAGCGATGACCGCCTCGGTGATCGTGAACGTTGTGCCTGTTGGTACGGGTGCGGAGGGTCCGGGGTCCTGCGCATCGGCGCTGGCCGGAAGCAGGAATGGAACGGCACTGAGTGCGCTGACAAGTGCAAACACGCGCCATCTGCGTGTGCGCGATCTGCTGCCGTGGCACGAGAACATCATTTCCTGATTCCCTCTGATGCAGGCCCGTCCTTCCTGAGAAGGACTGGCCAAGGTGGTAACGCATCCAGAAAGTGCATCCCGAACTTTCGGACACTCACACCTCCCCCGTGACACACGTCACATTATGCACGCCTCAGGCCAAGGCGCAATCAGCCATCCGACCAAACGCAAGTGACTTCGCCGGCAAAAACGCGCGAAAACAGACAGTTGCTGTCAAACACGGTGGTGTGCCGGCTCCGCCGCAGTGCGCCTGGCTCATCCCGCGCGCAAGCATTGCTCGTCCATGCGCCCACGATTTTCAGTCGAATCAGCCACATGGGTACGGGACAGAGGCCCGAACTTGCCAATTCGCGGTTGTGCTCAACCCGACCTGGGCGACCTGACAAAGAGCACGGCGAGACTGGCCCAGGCCAGCAGGAAAGCTCCGCCGCCCAGAGGTGTCAGTACTCCGATCCCTCGGGGTGCGCCCAGCGCCATCGCGAACAGGCTTCCGCAGAACAACCCGATGCCTGCCAGGAATGCGAGCGTGGCAGTGATGCGCCAATTGACCGGCCCTGCGGGAACCAACCCCAGCAGGATCAAACCGAACGCGTGCCAGAAAAGGTACTCAACCGCCGTGTGCCACAAATCCATGGCCCCGGCATCCAGTTGCGCGCGCATCGCGTGTGCGCCAAACGCACCCAGCGCGACCGCAGACGCCGCAAGCACGCTTCCGGCCGTTCCCGATATGACTCGCCAATCACGCATCCCGGATTCCTGCGTTCGCCGATCCCTGGCCGCGCAGGCACGCCGATTCAAACGTGCCTGCGCATGGCTGAAGATGAATCACTTCACGGACTTCTTGCCGTCAGCAGACGCTTTTTCTTCCAGCGGCTTGAGCATTTCGTCCATGGTCTTGGTCATGCTGCTGATCTTGTGCGCCGGCAAGACGAAGCTCCAGCCATTGAACGCCGAGTTAAGGCGTGCGACTTCGGACTCCAGATCCGGGAGGCTTTGCCGGGTCTCCGTTTCTGCAGCGTCCTCGTCCGCGTCAGCCGGTTCATCCGGACCTCTGCCATCCTCGGCAGCACCATTGTCATCCGCATCTGAGGCAGGATCGCTGGCAATATCCTGTTGCGCTGCCTGCAGGTATTGCTCCGCAAGATCCTTCTCCAGCGATGCCACGAAGCTTGCGTAGCGGATGTCGCCTTGTGTCCAGATCGAGCCATCCACGTTGATGCCCTCGAAAGTCGTGAAGCGGACCCGGGTTGCAGATTCTGCCGGGGCGACATCGCTGACCGGCGCCACGTCGTCGATGCGCAGATCAGCAAGCGCGGATGCCAGCCCACTCGCCGCATAGTCGGAAACGGGCTCCCGGCCCTTCGGCAGATCGGCAATGCTGTATTGCGTGTCCTCAGGTGCATTCTTGAAAACTCGCAGTGTCTTGCCATCCGCCTGCGTAATCGTCACCGACGCGATGCGGTCGGCGTTGATGTTGGCGAGATCCTTCTGCAACCAGTCCTTTGCGTTGCGATCGGCGATCAGGTTCCCCTTGGCGAGCCAGCTTTGGGCTTCGTCGTTGCGCCGCACGTAGGTGCCGGCGGCCTTCGTGTTGAAGACGCCGGCTATGAAGTCGACCGGCTTGGCCAGTCCCTCGATCGCAACCTGGATTCCCTTCGCATCAGGCTCGCTCAAATCGGCAACGCCAAGATCCGCATAGCGCTCCCGACTCGCGGTCTTCTGCTCGATCAGACTGCTGTCGGCGACCCTCAAGAGGTATTCGCGCAGCTTGCCGACGTCGGCGGGATAACCGCCCTTGTCGGCAACAACCCAGCCCTTTTCGCCGCGCTCAAGCGTTACAGCGGACTGTTGGCCAGGCGTGGATATCTTCACCGCGATGACATCGTTGATCTGCTCTGCCAGGTCGTCAACCAGGTTCCCGGCCTGTGCGCTGTGTTCGCTGACAGGCTTGCGCGAGTGATCGATGGCAATGGCCGCTGCAATGGCGACCACGCAAACAACGCCCAGCCATACCAGGGTTTTCTTGTTCATCATTCGATTTCTCCGTTCCTCATCCCTTGCGCCGGCGACGTCGAACGCGCCAGATCGCGAATGCAACGGCGCCGATTGTCACCAGTAGCGGCACCAGGACAATGTTCAGCAACTTGAGCCGGCTGCCGAGAGACTCGATCTCTGCATCCAGCGAACGACGTACATCACGGAGCTCCTTGCGGATGTCGGATTTTCGCTGACTGAACTTGTTGAGCTCCGATTGCTGCTCGGGCGACATGATCATGGCCTGGTCACGCGTCTTCGCGCCCTGCAACTCGACCAGCTTGCGTTCGGTTTCCTGCAGTTCGTCCTGCAGTTCCTGCTCCTTGGCGCGGAAGCGATCATCCGCTTTGCGCTTGAGTGCCTCGACCGTGGTGAACGGTCGCCGCGAAGTTGCCCGTCCGCGCACCGAGATCAGTGCTGAAGAACCGGTCAGGTTTTCGATACCGTTGAGGACGAGATCACCATTATTGGCGAAGGCATTCAGCAGCTTCTGCCCAAGGAAGTTCTGCACGTTGACCCAGAGACGATCAGCGAGCAGGTCGGTGTCCGCTACGATGATGACTTGCCCCTCTTCGCCGGACTCGGACAGATGGCCTTCGTTCGTCCGATCCGGGAACGCCGTCTTGAACTTGCCTTCGACACGACCGGCGATGACATAGCGCTCGCCGCTTGGCTGGAAATCGACCAGCAACGAGCGAGGGTCGGGCGACATGCGCAGGCGGCTGGCCGGGGCCGACATGGCATCACCCGAACTCTGCATGAGTGGCACAAGCTTGCTGGTCGCATCCTTGGCCAGATCGATATAACCGGCACTCGATACGTTGATCGAATTCAGGTTGGCCGTAAGCACGTCCTCACCATTCAACTCGGCAGCCGTCAGGCCGATGATGCCGGGATGACGCACCGGCGGCTGGCCCTGGCCGATGCTGACCTGGACCGCACGCGTGCGATCGAGCACGACGTTGGCCGGATCGTATTCAATGCCCCAGGCCTTGAACAGTTCAGGCAGGTTGCTCGAATGGTCGGCAAACATCGCGGCCTGAGGATTCTGTGGATCAACGCCCGAGCTATCGAGCTCCGCATCGGGGTCGACGAAAACCAGCAGGTGCCCACCGCGAAGGACAAACTGGTCAATCGCGTAGCGTGCATCTTCGGATAGGTCCTTCGGATGAACGAGCACGAGCACGCTGATGTCAGCATCAATCGATGTCAGGCCCTGCCCTTGCAACTGGCGCAAGTCGAAGGACTGTGACAACTGTTGCTGGATCGTCCATGGTTCACGCATCTGCTGCGTGGCCTGATCGAATCCGGGCCCCATGTCGAGCCCGGAAATCAGGCCAATGACCGGCTTCTTCGGTGTAGCCAGGTCGTGGACCAGCTTGGCCACGTCGTACTCGAGGAACGATTCCTTGGCCGGATCGAAGAATGCAACTGCGGCCTGGCCATCGGTCGAGTTGGTGCCGGCCAGTCCGAGGAAGATCGACTCGCCAGTTCCGTTGTTGACCGGGACCGGCGTCAGCCCGTAGCTGACCGCGCGGTCCTCGTCCTCCGAGAACGGAAGCGGATCGATCACCTCGAGGGTGAGTCGTCCATTCGAACGCGCGGCCATTTCCTCGAGCATTTCACGCACGCGGATCGCGTAGGTGCGGATCTGCGGCAGATCTTGCGTGCCCTTGTCGGAATAGAACAGGTACAGGTTGATCGGCTCGTCGAGGGTGGAGAGGATTTCATTGGTGCCCGGCGACAGCGTGTAGAGGTTGTTTTCGGTGAGGTCGACACGTGCGCCGCGGAACAGCACGTTGACCAGCAGCATGACGGCAATAAAAAGCACGATCAGTACGAACAGTGCGCCGCCGGAAAGAGTCTTGCGATGGGATGTCATTCCTGGAATTCCTCAGTCGGCTTTCTTGAGATCGATCACGATGGCGCTCGCGTAGAGCCAGAATCCGATCATCAGGAGAAAATAGAGAAGATCACGCAGGTCGATGACGCCTTTGCTGATCGATGCGAAGTGGGTCAGGAAACTCAGGCTGGCAATGGCATCGACAACCGCTTGTGGCGCCCACCCGCGGAACACCTCGAGCACGAGCGGAAAACCCGCCATGATGAGCACGAAGCAAGTCACCACGGTGAGAATGAAAGCCACGACCTGGTTGCGGGTTGCCGCAGATATGCACGAACCGATGGCGAGGAAGGACCCTGCCATGAGCATCGCGCCGATGTAGCTGGTGACGATTACGCCGTCGTCGGCATCGCCGAGGTAGTTGACCGTGATCCAGAGCGGGAACGTCAGTACGAGGGCGATCCCGATGAAGGCCCAGGCCGCGAGGAACTTGCCGAGCACCGCCTGCCACATCGTGATCGGCAGGGTCAGCAGCAACTCGATCGTGCCGCTCTTGCGCTCCTCGGACCACAGGCGCATTGAAACGGCGGGAATCAGGAACAGATAGAGCCATGGCAGGAAACTGAAGAACGGCATCAGGTCAGCCTGGCCACGCTCGTAGAAACCGCCGAGATAGAACGTGAACGCACTGGAAAGGACCAGGAAGATCACGATGAAGACATAAGCCACCGGCGTTGCGAAGTAGCTGGCGAGTTCACGCCGGAATACGGTTGTGATCGCACTCATGCCCTAGCCTCCCCTGCATCTGCACCCTGGGTAATGCTGCGGAATACCTCGTCTAACCGGCCGCCTTCGAGAGCCAGTTCACGCACCACGATATCGCCTTCTTTCAAGGCCTCGTTGACGGCGGCATAGATGCTGCGACCCGGCTTCGGGAATGCGGTGATCCGACCATCCTGCTTGTCGACTTCGATCGATGCGACATCAGGAATCCGGGCCAGAGCCTCTCGCGCCGCCTTGGTATCGGTAGCCGTCAGCGAGACTGCCTGGTGATAGCGCGAGCGCGCCTCCAGTTCGGCAGGCGTTGCATCGGCGAGGACCCGTCCACGCGCGATGATGATGGCGCGGCTGCAGACGGCGTGGACTTCCTCGAGCACATGCGTCGACACGATGATGGTCTTGTCGCGTGCCATCGCATTGATCAGGTTGCGCACCTCGTGCTTCTGGTTCGGATCGAGTCCGTCGGTGGGCTCATCGAGAATCAGCACCTTGGGATCGTGCAGGATGGCCTGGGCCAGGCCGACGCGCCGCTTGAAGCCCTTCGAAAGCGTTTCAATCGGCTGCTCGAGTACCGCTTCGAGATTGAGCCGACCTATGGCATCGTCGAGTCGCTTGCTGCGTGTGCTACCGCCCAATCCACGCACATCGGCGATGAACAGGAGGAATTGGCGCACGCTCATTTCGCCATAGCTCGGCGCGCCTTCCGGCAGGTAGCCGATCACGCGGCGCGCTTCCAGTGACTGCTGTTCGACGTCGAACCCGCAGACCTTGGCGCTGCCCGAAGTCGGTGCCAGGAAGCCTGCGATCATTTTCATCGTAGTCGACTTGCCGGCGCCATTCGGGCCAAGGAAGCCGAGGACCTGCCCCGGCTCGACCTTGAACGTGATGCCATCGACGGCGACGAGGTCGCCATATCGTTTTCCCAGAGCTTGGGTTTCAATCATGATCGAATCACCCTTTGATTCCGTTGTCATGGGCCCCGCCAGACCGCGGGGCGTTCAGCTGGACCGCTGGCGCATAATCCGGGACATCAGGACCCACCGGGGAAGAAAACCGGGGAGATCGACGCCAAGGATTGCGAGCGATGCGCAATGTACCGCAGAAGGGGGCAAAAAGTTCCCGAGATCGGCGAAATTCGGGGATCAGAGCGGTTCTGCAGTCGGATAGCGACGCCCGTCGCGCAATGGCCTGAAGCACGGAGCATCCGTGAAAAATGATTCGCTTGTCGACGCCGGGTTCCATCCCGGAATACCGGAGAGCGGAATCGGACGCTGATCCTGGGGATCTCTCAGCGCCAATCCGCCTTCGATCAACCGTGCGACATGGCAGTCGACTCTTGGCCGGATGCTTTCAGGATGGTTGATCGCGGATGCGATTTCGCCCACATCGGTCTCCAGTGCGAGCGCCTTGGCCACGAGCAGTCGCTCGGGCTGCAAGGCCAGCTCGAGTATCGCGTGCCCGAACACGAATACTGCAATTCGAGATCCCCAGGCCTCGCGCTCGCGCCAGAACAGACCATGCCAGTCATGGCGGTCCCACAACTCCAGGAGTTCCGGATCACTGCAGAGAACAATCGCTCCGGCCTCGTCGAAATGGGTCATCGCGCACTGCGCACGCGTCCGTTCGCGCCGGCCAACTACGGCGATATCCGCGCATTGCGCCAGATTCAAGGCACGCTTGATACGCGGGTAGCGCAGCCAGACGAGCGCATTCAACAAGTCATGCCAGTTGCGCTCGCGTGTTGCCAACTGGCCACGCCGGATGCGCTCTTCATAGTGGAGGTCATCAGCAAGCAGTGTTGGCGATTGCGCGACAAGCCGTGGCCGATCGATACCGTCATCCTGGATTGCCCGCTGGCGCAACGCGTCAAGTTGCTCGACCGAAGGCCAGGCCTCGGGCCAGAGCTCACCACGCAGTTCGCCTGCCCAGTCCGCCAATGGCTGGCGCGCGAAAACGCCGCGATCCACTTTGTCGATTGCCGGCGCGATGCTGCGCACTGAAATCCTGCCCTTGCCTCAACGAGCGCATATTCTGACGGGTTTGCGAGTTGATGGAGAGGAC
>NZ_JBAWHJ010000314.1:0-5991 GCF_049593775.1 Dokdonella sp.
CGCCCCCAACTTGCGCAGGACAGCCGATTGGGCTGAAATGGACCGGAATGAGCACACGCTCGTTTCTCAGTCCATGCCGTAAAGCCGGACAAGTGTAGCTGAACCCGCCGCCAGACGCTTGCCGTGCGGGCAAAACCCCTATCTCAACCCCCCTGGAGGTTCCGCGTGAGCGAGCAAATTGCCCATGTCACCGATGACCAGTTTGAAACCGAAGTACTTCAGTCGTCGGAACCCGTCCTGGTCGACTTCTGGGCCGAATGGTGTGGTCCCTGCAAGATGATCGCCCCGATCCTCGACGAGCTTGCCGCAACCTACGGTGGCCGACTGAAGGTCGCCAAGATCAACATCGACCACAATCAGAAGACCCCGCGCAACTACAACGTCCGCGGCATCCCCACCCTGATGATCTTCAAGGACGGCAAGGTCGAGGCCACCCAGATCGGAGCCGTCAGCAAGACCCAACTGACCCAGCTGATCGACAGTGCGATAGCCTGAGGCGCCGGAAGTGGGGAATAGGGCATCGGGAATGGGAAGTGCAGGAGCTAGAAGCCGCACTTTCCCCTGTTGCTACGTACTGGCGCATTTTCGCTTGTGAACCATTCCCCACTCTCCACCCCCCATTCCCTGCTTCAAAGCTAGACGCCAGGCACAATGCAGTGCTAAGTTATTCAGCAGTGACATGGAGCGCATCCGCTCCGCCTTCCGCAATACCCCCCAACATCCCTTTCCCCCTACGGCACCCAACGAGGTCCGTCCGTGTCCGATACCGATAATCCAGAATCCGGCGAAAGCGCCGCACCCAAGGCTCGTCCCGAGCCCCGTCCACGCCAGCCGCGTGCGCCCAAGGCAGCACGTGCCGAAAGCAAGAGTTCGGAGTCCAGTTCCCCTGCCGAATCGGCCGAACCTTCGCCGCCGCGCCAGGAACGGGCCGCTTCAGGCAATGAGGACGGCAATCGCCAGTCCGAGGCCCCCTCAGGCGACTCCTCGCCAAACCAGAATTCGCAGTCCGAGAACGCTCGCGACAACGATGGCGGATCAGGTTCGTCGGAAAGTCAGGAGGGCGGCAACGCCAACCAGCGCCAAGGCAACCAGCAGCGCAATCCGCAGCAGAACCAGCAGCGCGGACCGCGCAATCGTCGTGATCGCAGCCGCGGCAGCAATCGGCCGCAAAATCCGGCTCATCGCGGCTTGCCGCGCGATGACGAAGAGTACGATCCAAGCAAGGACAATGGTCCGCTGATCGACCTCAACGAGCTCAAGCGCAAGAACGCCCTCGACCTCATCGCCCTGGCCGAAACCCTCGGCATCCAGGAAGGTGTGGCGCGCGCGCGCAAGCAGGATGTGATCTTCAACATCCTCAAGGCGCACGCCAAGGCCGGCGGCGGCATTTATGGCGAAGGCGTGCTCGAAATCCTGCAGGATGGCTTCGGCTTCCTGCGCGGCCCGGACCAGTCCTACCTGGCCGGCCCGGACGATATCTACGTTTCGCCCTCGCAAACACGCCGATTCAATCTGCGCACCGGAGACTACATTGCCGGTCGCATTCGTCCTCCGAAGGAAGGCGAGCGTTACTTCGCCCTGCTCAAGGTCGACCATATCAATGGCGAGCCGCCCGAAGCATCGAAGAACAAGGCCCTGTTCGAGAACCTGACGGCGCTGTTCCCGCGCAAGTCGTTCCGTCTCGAACGCGGCAATGGCTCAACCGAGGACATCACCGGTCGCATCCTCGACCTGGTGGCACCGATCGGTCGCGGCCAGCGTGGCCTGATCGTCTCGCAGCCCAAGGCCGGCAAGACGATGATGCTGCAGAACATCGCCCAGGCGATCGTGCACAACCATCCGGACGTGCACCTGATCATTCTTCTCATCGACGAACGTCCCGAGGAAGTCACCGAGATGCAGCGCGGTGTCCGCGCCGAGGTGATCAGCTCCACCTTCGACGAGCCGGCCACGCGACATGTGCAGGTCGCCGAGATGGTCATCGAGCGGGCCAAGCGTCTGGTCGAGCACAAGAAGGATGTGGTCATCCTGCTTGATTCGATCACTCGTCTCGCACGCGCCTACAACACCGTGATCCCGTCATCGGGCAAGGTGCTGACCGGCGGTGTGGACGCGAACGCCCTGCAGCGGCCAAAACGCTTCTTTGGTGCCGCGCGCAATGTCGAGGAAGGCGGTTCTCTCACCATCATCGCCACGGCGCTGGTCGAGACCGGCTCGAAGATGGATGAGGTGATCTACGAAGAGTTCAAGGGCACAGGCAACATGGAAGTTCACCTGAGCCGGCGAATTTCCGAGAAGCGCGTATATCCGTCCATCGATATCAATCGCTCTGGCACGCGCCGCGAAGAACTCCTCATCGAGCCCGACATGCTGCAGAAGATCTGGATCCTGAGGAAACTCCTGCATCCCATGGATGAACTTGCCGCGATGGAATTCATGCTCGACAAGATGAAGAACACCAAGTCCAACGACGAGTTCTTCAGTTCGATGAAGCGCAGCTGATCGCAGACACAGACTTCGTCATCCAGATAAAAACCGCCGTGAGGCGGTTTTTATCTTTTGGGGGTTCTTCGTCGGGAAGTGCGAGCGCCGGGGAAAGCATCGGCTGGCTATCAGGACTTCCCGTCGTGAAATGGAATCGGAAAGCCACGGGGGCATGCGTAGTTCGATGGCTTTGATTGAAAAAACATCCATTGCCGGTTCATGGCTTCGTTGAGGGCTTGCCTTTGCGGGTAGGCATCGTCGGTTGTTGTTTCAAGGCCTTGAACTGGCGAACAGAAAAACATCCAGTGCGCGTTCATGACTTTGCTGGCGTTTTTTTATACGGGTTGGTATCGGCGGTGGTTGGACGTATCGAGTACCGCTTGTAGTGCCACTGATACTGCAATGGTGCGATGCGCACGCAGGCTTCCACGCTTCGATTCATCGCCGTGCAGGCAACCCTCAGGTCGGTATCGGAGATGTCTTTCGATGCTGGCTGCACGTGTATGCGGAAACCCTCACCGCGCGGAAGTCGTTCAGCAAATGCGAACAACACGGTTGCTCCCGTACGTTCCGCAAGCCTCGGCACCAGAACCATGGTCAGGGCCTCCATGCCGAAAAACGGAGCGAACTCGCCTTCACCTTTCTTGGGCTGCTGGTCGGGCAGGATGCCAACCACGCCGCCTGCCGCCAGTCGGCGATACAGGCTGCGAACCCCCGCCCCTTCTGCGCGCACCTGCTCCACCTTCGACGCCCCCCTCGCCTTGATCAGCAGCGATTCCATGTCCGGATTGCGTGGTGGCCGATAGACGATGGCCAATGATGTGCGTTCCGCCAGCCAGTAGCTCAGCAACTCCCAGCACCCGAGATGTGGCGCCGCGATAATGACGCCCTTCCCGCTCGCCAGCGCTTCGTCGAGAAGGGCCTCGCCACGCACCTCCCGCACCATCCGCAATGCCGATCCGGAGCGCCCGGACCAGATCCTGGCCACCTCGACGGCGGACTTGCCCGACTCGCGCAGCACCTGCCGCGGATCAAGCTCGCCCAACCCGCTTTCAGTCGTCGTCTCAATCAGGCGAAGGTTGATCTCGGTGATGCGCCGTTCGTTTCTCCTCAACCACCATGCGACATCGCCCAACATGCCGCCCAGGGCATGCAGGATGCGCAGCGGCAGCAGGCCGGCCAGCCACAAGACGGCGTAGAGGAAGCGTATTGACCAGGTCATCGTGTGCGGATCAGGTGGAAAGTGGTGATTCTAACGGTTGCGGATCGTTTGACCGGATTCCATGTCTGCGGCGAGGATGGCGCTCCAAACCTTCGGAACCAACCATGATTGCCTTGATCCAGCGCGTCAGCCAGGCCCATGTGGAAGTCGGCACCGAAGTGGTGGGCAGAATCGGGGCAGGTCTTCTTGCCTTCATCGCAGTCGAGCGTGGCGATGGTGATGCGCAGGTCAAGCGCTTGCTCGAGCGCGTCCTCGGCTACCGGGTTTTCAGCGACGAAGGCGGCCGCATGAATCTCTCCCTGCGCGATACCGGCGGAGGTCTGCTGCTGGTTTCGCAGTTCACCCTGGCTGCGGATACCTCCAGCGGCATGCGCGCCGGATTCACCGGCGCAGCCAGCCCCGAACTTGGCGAACTGCTTTTCGACCAGATGGTCGAACTGGCACGGAGTACGCACCCAGAGGTGGAAACGGGCCGCTTTCGTACCCATATGCATGTGCACCTGGTCAACGACGGGCCGGTAACGTTCCATCTGCGCGTGGCTCCGGGCTGATCCGGGCCCGGCAAGTCGGCCTGAGGGCCGCTCTTTAAGTATCAACAACTTGGGTTGCCCTTGACGGGCCTCCTATACTTCCGAGTCTTTGTTTAAGGGTTAGCAGAACATTCATGGCGATCGAGCATATCCAGGAGCAGAAAACCACCGACATCAAGGCGCTCATTACCAAGGGCAAGGAGCAGGGATACCTGACCTACGCCGAGGTAAATGACCATCTGCCCGATGACATCGTCGATCCCGAACAGATCGAAGACATCATCGGCATGATCAACGACATGGGTATCGAGGTGCACGAAGTTGCTCCGGATACCGAGACCTTGCGCGCACAGTCGGCCGGCTCCACCGATGACGATACGGCGACCGAGGAAGCTGTCGCCGTGCTGTCCGCTGTTGACGCCGAAGTCGGCCGCACCACCGATCCGGTACGCATGTACATGCGCGAAATGGGTACGGTCGAGCTGCTGACTCGCGAGGGCGAAATTGCAATCGCCAAGCGCATCGAAGAAGGCCTCAACCAGGTTCAGGCAGCGCTGGCCAGCTTCCCATGGTCCATCCAGCTGCTGGTCGAGGAATACGACCTGTTCACCGAGGGCAAGAAGCGGATGTCGGAAGTCATCACCGGCTTCCTCGATATCGAAGTACCCACGCCCGAGGAAATCGCCGCCGCTGCCGCCAAGGAAGCTGCCGAGAAGGCCGAGAAGGCCGGCAACGACGAGGACGGTGACGGAGATGATGATTCCGATGATGATGCGGACGATTCGACACCGGTCGATACCGGCCCGGATCCGCTCGAAGTGGCTCGGCGCATGGAGCTCCTGCGCGCCGGCTATGCGAAGTACCAGAAGCTCTCCGAGAAGAATGGCCTGGGCGACAAGAAGGCCCAGAAGCTGCGCGAGCTGATTGCGGAAGAATTCCTCAATCTCAAGCTGCCGGCCATCCTGATTGATGCGCTCGTGCGCAAGTTGCGTGAAGTGGTCAGCAATATCCGCTACCACGAGCGCCTGATCATGGACATCTGCATCAAGCAGGCGCGCATGCCACGCAAGGAATTCCTCAAGGTATTCCCGTCCAACGAGACCAACCTCGAGTGGGCCGAGGAACTGATGCGCAAGCGCCAGAAGTGGTCGGCTGCCGTGAAGACGCACAAGGATGCCCTGGTGGGCGAGCAGCACAAGCTGGTATCCATCGAGAACACGCTGTTCCTGACGGTCGCTGACATCAAGGAAATCAATCGTGCGATGTCGATTGGCGAAGCCAAGGCTCGCCGCGCGAAGAAGGAGATGGTCGAGGCAAACCTGCGCCTGGTCATCTCGATCGCGAAAAAATACACGAACCGTGGCCTGCAATTCCTCGACCTGATCCAGGAAGGCAACATCGGCTTGATGAAGGCCGTCGACAAGTTCGAGTATCGCCGCGGCTACAAGTTCTCGACCTATGCAACGTGGTGGATCCGCCAGGCCATCACTCGCTCGATCGCCGATCAGGCGCGTACGATCCGCATTCCTGTGCACATGATCGAGACGATCAACAAGCTCAATCGCATCAGCCGCCAGATGCTGCAGGAGATGGGCCGCGAGCCGACTCCGGAAGAGCTGGCGATCAAGATGGAGATGCCCGAGGACAAGATCCGCAAGGTGCTCAAGATCGCCAAGGAGCCGATCTCGATGGAAACCCCGATCGGCGACGACGAGGATTCCCACTTGGGCGATTTCATCGAGGACATCTCGATTG
>NZ_JBAWHJ010000315.1:0-1901 GCF_049593775.1 Dokdonella sp.
CGCCAGTCAGTACGATGCAGTCAAAGGGCTCAATGGTTTCAAATTGGTTCAAGGCATCACAGTTCTCGACCTTGACGCCGGAAATACCGGCACGTGCGAGGTTGCCGACCGCGCGCTCAGCCAGATCGGCATGGATTTCTAGGCTGTGCACATCGCCGCCGAGCTCAGCCAGGCAAGCGCTCAGAAAGCCCGATCCTGTGCCGATTTCGAGCACTCGCTGTCCGGATTCGATCGTCAGCGCCTGCAGAACCCGGCCCTCGATGACCGGTTTCATCATCACTTCGCCATGGCCCAGCGGCAGCTCGACATCGACAAAGGCCATGTTGCGGTAGCGTTCCGGCACGAATTCCTCGCGCGGCACGCGGCCGAGTACTTCCAGAACGCGGGGATCGAGCACTTCCCAGGTGCGAATCTGGTTCTCGACCATGTTGTCGCGGGCCTGCTCAAGATTCGTTGACATCATGAAAATCCGGAATGATGAAAAAAGGGGGCGAAAGCATAGAAGGTCTGTCGATGGCCGGCAAACTTCGGCGCCAGAATCGCCCTGGCGGCCAGTCCGCGGTCGTCCACGGACACGGCGGACATGGGCAAGGTGAGGCTGGGCGGGGCTTTGCTGCCATCATGACGACTCTTGCAATTGCGAGGCCAAACCGGAATCCGTCGCTGGCGCGCGCCGGATCCGGAACCATGCGGCGTAAAGCGCGGGCAGGAACAGCAAGGTCAGGGCTGTTGCAACGGTCAGCCCGCCCATGATGGCCACGGCCATCGGACCGAAAAACGCGCTGCGCGAAAGCGGGATCATGGCCAGGATCGCGGCTGCGGCGGTCAGGACGATGGGTCGGAAGCGGCGAACGGTGGCGCCGACCACGGCATCCCAGGCCTGGATTCCGTCCTTGATGTCGTGTTCGATCTGGTCAACCAGAATGACCGAGTTGCGCATGATCATGCCGAACATCGCGATCGTGCCGAGCATGGCGACGAATCCGAATGGCACCTGGAACACCAGCAGGAACAGCACTACGCCAATCAGGCCCAACGGAGCGGTCAGAACCACCAGCAGTACGCGCTGGAAACTGCGCAACTGCAGCATCAACACCGTGAGAACGACAACCAGGAACAGCGGAATGCCGGCATTGACCGAACCCTGGCCCTTGGCCGATTCCTCGACGGCACCACCGGTGACCAGGCGATAGCCCTGAGGCAGCCCGGACCTTATCGAGGCCAGTTCGGGTTGTATCTGCGCATCCACGCTGGCCGGCTGCCGTGAGCCCTCGATGTCGGCACGTACGGTGACCGTGGGTTGGCGATCGCGCCGCCAGATGATGCCCTCCTCGAAGCCGTATTCGATGGTTGCGATGTGCCCGAGCGGGACACTCTTTCCGGATGCCGTTGGCACGGCCAGGCTCTTCTGCAGGCTGAGCCTGGCTCGCTCCTCGTCGGTGCCACGCAGGAGCACGCCAATCAGCTGGTCACGCTCGCGGTAGGTCGCAATCGGCACGCCGTTGAGCGAGCTCTGCATGAAGGTGGCCACATCTTCCGAGGTGACGCCGAGTACACGGGCGCGGTCCTGATCGATTGAAAGGCGTATGACCTTGCTTGGCTCTTCCCAGTCGAGATTCACGTTGCGCACGTCCGGGTTTTCACGCAGGACATTGGCGACATCACGCGCCAGCTCCCTGATCGTTCCAATTTCCGCACCGGATACCCGGTACTGCAAGGGGTAGCCGACAGGCGGGCCGTTCTCAAGCCGGATCACGCGTGCCCGCAGGGTTGGAAAATCAACCTCGAACAGGCGTAGCAGGTCATTGCGCAACGCTTCGCGTTCGGTCTTTCCGTGAGTCAGCAGGACAAACTGGGCGAAGCTGGCCTGCGGCAGTTGCTGATCCAGTGGAAGGTAGAAC
>NZ_JBAWHJ010000316.1:0-6314 GCF_049593775.1 Dokdonella sp.
ATTTCCCACATCGTCGATTCGAGGCGCTCGGCGATATCGAACATCTTCATGTTCTTCTGCTCGGCCGACAGCTCGCGGGCGACCTCCTTGATAACGACGTTGCGCGGATCGCTGACCGTGTAGACCGGATGGCCGAAGCCAATCACCACTTCCTTCCTGCCGACGCGCTCCCGGATATCTGCCTCGGCCTGGTCAGGCGTCTCGTAGCGCTTCTGGATCTCGAACGCGACTTCGTTGGCCCCGCCGTGCTTCGGTCCACGCAACGCGCCAATGCCTCCGGCGATGCTCGAGTACATGTCGCTGCCGGTTCCGGCGATCACCCGTGAGGCAAACGTCGAGGCATTGAACTCGTGCTCGGCGTAGAGAACCAGCGAAGTGTGCATGGCCCGCACCCATGACTCACGCGGTGCTTCACCGTGCAACAGATGCAGGAAATGCCCGCCGATCGAATCGTCGTCGGTCTCGACATCGATGCGCTTGCCATTGACCGCGAAGTGATACCAGTAGAGCAGGATCGAACCCAGCGATGCCATCAGTCGGTCGGCAATGTCACGCGCACCGGGATGATTGTGGTCATCTTTCTCCGGCAACACGCATCCGAGCACGGAAACGCCGGTTCGCATGACATCCATCGGATGTGTCGAGGCGGGCAATTGCTCCAGGGCAGTCTTCAGCGCCGCCGGAATGCCGCGCAGCGCCTTGAGCTTGCTCTTGTACGCGTCGAGTTCCGCTTGCGTCGGCAAGCTGCCATGCACGAGCAGGTGGGCAATCTCCTCGAACTCGCAAGTCGTGGCGACATCGAGGATGTCGTAGCCGCGGTAGTGAAGATCATTGCCGGTCTTGCCGACCGTGCATAGCGCGGTATTGCCGGCAGCGACTCCGGACAGGGCGACGGACTTCTTGGGTTTGAACGGGGTCGCTGGTTCGGTCATGGCTTTCTCCAATGGGATCCGCGCAGCAGTGCGCCGGATTGATAAATGATTGTTGGTCAGTCCGTGAAGGACTCGCTCTCGACCACCGCTGGACACTGGTCAAGGCCTACCTGACCTGGAATCCGCTCCACCGCGCGATCGGACTGCAGCCAGCACTCGCCAAGTGTCGAGCAATAGCAAATTGCGCTGCGTACTCGAGCAGCCATCCCGGTTCGAAATGCTTGCCAGGTCGAAGTGTCGGCTAGCTTGATGGCAAGTACGCGCTCGCCCGGACTGATGACCGTGTTGCTGACCGTAGAAACAATGTAACCCTCGGCAGGAAGGTCGAGTGCAGTCAGGACCCCGGCCCAGTTGCGCTGTGGCTTGTCATCGACCCAGACTTGGACCGAACTGACAATCGCAGGCCCTACGCCCTTGTTGTGGACGCCGATGGCCTGGTCCGGGTCGTAGAATCCCGTCAGCAGGTTGGGCCAGACTTCGGCGCGCACCTGCTGGCGCTGCAGGTACGCGGTATAAGCCGACACCACGAGTGCGAGCACACCGATGAAGATCGCGACCATCGCCGTGACGGCATCCCAGTTGCGTGCAGGGCGATCCGCCAAGGCCTGCCCTGTTGCCTGCTGACCGGACCCAGGCACGCCTTCAGTCATCCGATTTGCCCTGGGCAAACAAGGAGTCGAGTTTTTCCTCGTAAGCGTGGTAGTCGAGATAGTCGTATAACTCCGCACGCGTTTGCATGCTCGGCACAGCCGCCTTCTGCGTGCCATCGCGACGCACCGTCTCGTAGAAATTGAGCGCCGCCTTGTTCATGGCCCGATAGGCACCACAGCAATACAGAGCAATATCGACACCGGCCGATCCGAGTTCATCCGTGGTGAACAACGGGGTCTGCCCAAACTCGGTGATGTTGGCCAGGATCGGCACCTTCACCGCATCCTTGAACTGTCGATACTGCTCAAGGGTGTAGATTGCCTCCGGAAAAATCATGTCAGCGCCGGCCTCGACGCAGGCGACGGCACGCTCGATCGCCGGCTCAAGCCCTTCGACGGCAATCGCGTCAGTGCGCGCCATGATCACGAACCCCGGATCGTGTCTGGCATCGACCGCCGCCTTGATCCGATCCACCATCTCGTCTTTCGCAACAATCGCCTTGCCGGGCCGATGCCCGCAACGTTTGGTGGCGACCTGATCCTCGATATGCATGGCGCCTGCGCCCGCCTTGATCAGCGAGCGTACGGTGCGCGCGATGTTGAAGGCACCGCCCCAGCCTGTATCAACGTCAACCAGCAAGGGAAGATCGCAGACATCGGTAATGCGACGGATATCGGTCAGCACATCTTCCATCGAGCTGATGCCAAGATCCGGCATGCCCAGCGAGTTGGCGGCAACACCACCACCGGAAAGATAGATCGCGCGGAATCCACTGCGCTTGGCCATGCGTGCTGCGTAGGCAGTGATCGTTCCGACCACCTGCAATGGATGTTCGTCGCGGACGGCGGCGCGGAACCGGGCGCCGGCAGAGGGCAGCTCGCTCATGGAATCTCCCGTAAAAGCCGCCATTTTACCCTACCGAAGTCTGGCCTGCCCGGCATCGGGAGACCTTTCCGTACATGCAGCCTCGGATCCGGCAACATGGGCGGACAGGCAAGGCGCAGCAATCCGGATATTCCGAAGCCGCAATGATGGCTTGGCCGGGAATCCCGTGCCCTGGCCGGCCTAGATGCTAGCCCCGTCCGCTTCCAGCTGAGCCAGAAGCGGTTGCAGCCAGTGCGCATACGGCTTCCAGCGACCAATGCTTCGCGTATTGATGGATCCCCGCACCTGTACCGCACTCAAGGTGTTGACTGCCTTGCCGTCAGTCGCCGAAACATCGACTGCTTGCGGGCTCCATTGCAAGCCGCAGAAATCATAAAGTCGTTTCGATTCTGAATCCGGATCGCGGACCAGATTTTCGTAGTGCACATCGATTACGAAACCCGGATAGCTGGCGTGCCAGTGCTGCATGAGGCCACGGTACTGACCATGAAAATGGGCGACATCGTCCATCGAGTTGCTGTAGCGAACACCATCGACGAAATACTCGCGAAGATTCGCGAAGCACAGGTCCTTCGGATCACGACAGACGTGAATGACTTTCGCCTGTGGCAGTGCACTACGAATGAAACCGATGAGCTGGAAATTGCCTGGCATCTTTTCAGTCACGTACCTCGCCGCGCCGAATCGCGCCCTGCCCTCTGACAGGAAATCCTGCGCGACCTTCGAATAGTCCAACCGGCCTGCATTCGCAACCAGTTCGGCATCAAGCAACTGCGTGCAATAGCGATTGGCGGCGAGGCGCAAGGCGTTGCTCAAGCGCTGCGATTCCCCATAGGCGAATACGTCGGCATGGGCGCCAAGGATACGTTCGACCAGGGTGGTTCCCGAGCGATGCATGCCGACGATGAATATCGGCTCCGGACCTGCTTCGATGGATGTCTCGGTTTCGAGCTGCAGCGGAAACCGGTTCCTGATCGACGCAAACAGGCGCTCACGCGCCACGCGGTTGTACGGCAGGCGGTTGCGCGTCACCTGGCATCCATGAGCAAGCGCCGACCAGGCCGCATCGACATCGCCCAGATCATCCAGCTCCTTGAACAAGGCGAAATCGAGGAATGCACGATCACGCGCATCGGGGCACAGGCATGCGCGCTCGCGCAATCGATCCACATGGTTTGACTCGGCAGTCTGCCGACCAAGCTGAGCCAACTGCCAATGAGCCATGGCAAGGCCGTGCGGCTTCGCAGCGACAACCTCCAGCTCATCACGGGCAGCGTCGAAGTCGCCATCAAAGCTGCGAATCAGGGCGGAGGTGCTGCGGCAAGACTCGTTTCCCGGCGCCTTGCCCATGGCCTCGGCGACCCAGACCATTGCGAGCTCCTGGGCTCCGATGGCGCTGAGAATTTTCGCGCTTTCGGACTGGTCAAGGGCAGGAATCTGCGCACGATCCGGAAATCCGGCAGCCCAGGAAATCATCGCGTCGTGGGCAACAAAAAGACGCAGGTAGCGGATGGTTTCCAGGACCAGCCGTGCGGGACACCGGAGCGTGGCAACGGCCCGGATGATTCGATCACGGGCTTCACGGAATTGTCCGCTGCCCAGCTCAATTCGCACGTGCAGCAATTCGGGTTCTAACTCCCCGGCGTCCTGCAATCGCCATTCGGCGATCACCGCCAAGGCTGCCTGCATGCGCCCTGCCGCCAACTCGAACTCAACGCGTTTTCTGAATTCGGCGGATGTCATCGGCGCAAGGGTGTGGTTGGCAAGGGAGTCCACGCAGGCAACGAGTTCGGAACGCACATGCTACGTGGTCGCGATGTGAGCCATCGCCGATCAAGGCGCAAGCTGGGTATCGCGGCCCGCAGACAGACCCTGGTAGTTTACAGAGGATGCTGCTCGAGGAATTTTTGCGCCTCGAGCAAGCCAGGCAGCTCAGAATCTGCCGAATGCCAGATGGCCACGAGCCTGGTGTAGGTCTCTGCAGCCGCCTGTGTATTCCCGGCAGCAGCCTCCGCCCGCGCCAGACCCAGCATGGACATCGCCCGAAGCGGTGCCAGCTTGAGTGACGCAGTGAATGCCGCCGCCGCTTCACCCGGCTTGCCATCGGCAAGTAGCATTTCACCCAGCAATTCCTGCGGCAATTTCACCGATGGCGGCGGGCCGAAATCAAAAGCCATGCCTTGCAGGCGTGCGGCCGCGCCGCGAACCAGCGCCATGGCCTTTTCGGTTTCACCCCGCTTGTACGCAATGACTGCTTCAAGGTCGTCGCGAAAAATCGCCAGGTAGTCAGGCAGTGCCAGAAACCCGGGATCCGACTGGTTTGATGCGATGAGTTCCATCAGGGATGACAATGCAGAATCTGCCGCAGCAAGATTGCCGCGCCCGGCAGCAGCATAGCCATTGGTGAACAACGTTGCCGCCTGCGCGTAGATCTGCTGCATCTCCGGCATGGCCAGCTTTACCGCCATGCCGTCCCAATTGCCCGATTCGATGATGGCTGTCGCCCGCATGGTCGGCAGGGATCCGGCGTAGCGTTCGGCCAATCTGGCTTCGCCGACCTTGCCCTTGAGTTCGGCCAACGCGGCCTTGCCGCTCTTGTCGCAGGAAAGCAGCAGTTGGTCGGCTTCGCGATGACGGCCCTGCTGGTAGTAGCCGTATTCCAGCCACTCGCTGTAGTGGTTGCAGCGCAGGACCGGTTTGCCGTTGGCGCGGGCATGCGCGTAGAGAACCCGCGTCGCTTCTTCGTTGGCCTGCACGAGATCATCCCAGAGGCCGAGCGCGATGAAGATGTGCGATGTCATGTGCTGGGCATGGCCTGCGTCCGGAGCAATCTTCGACAGCGCGCGTGCCGCCTCGATAGCACCCTCGGCATGCTCCGGATCGTCCATTCCATGGATCCAGTAATGCGCCGCGCCAGGATTCAGCGGATTCTTCACGAAGACCCGTTTGGAAATCTCGGCTGCCCGCAGGTAGTCGGGCACGTTGCGCACACCCTGGGTACGCCCTTGCAGGGCGAGCGCATGGAACAGTTGGGCCTGGTTGTCGTCCGGGTACGACTCGGCAAGCTTCTTCATCGCACCGAGATAGCGTTCGTCGCGGGCTGGCTTGGTGCCATCACCGGAATAGAGAATCTCAACCGCTTCGAGATAGCCTTTCTCCCTGGCGTTGCTGGCCTTGGCGGCCCGTTCCGCCGGAGTCTTCCCGAGTTTTGCCAACGCCTTTTGGCCCGCTGCCTCATCAAGCTGATTCCACAGCGGATGATTGTGCGTCATCGCCTCGCCCCATACCGCCATGACGAAATCGGGCTGCAAGGATTGCGCTTTCACGAATTCAAGCGCCGCGTCTTCATACTCGAACAGATGCAACAACAGCGCGCCACGTTCGAACGCGGCCTGCGCCTGCGCCGATGTCGAGGACGTAGGGAACTCCAGCGCGCCGAGGCCGGCGCTGGGGGCAGGACCTTTCACATCGTGCGCTGCCGATGGCGTCGCCCAGATGAAAAGCCCCAGCGCGCCCTGAAGCATGGCCAGGCCGAATCGATTCGAAAATGACATGTTCACTCTCCTGCAACAGGAACGCGCCGGGAATCAGTCAATCGGTTTCCAGCTCGCTCATCGATAAGGAGCGCGAAACACGCCCTCATGGTGGACAACGCGCAGCAGCGAAAACCTGCTCAGTCTGCGGCTTGACGCTCGGGCTCGGTTTTTGAGCCCGACAGTCGCAACACGATGAATCCCAGGATTCCTGCGACCAGGGATCCGCCAAGGATGCCGACCTTGACTTCGCTCTGCAGGATGGGGTGGTTGGCAAATGCGAGCAGGCCGATGAAGAGGCTCATCGTGAAGC
>NZ_JBAWHJ010000317.1:0-6602 GCF_049593775.1 Dokdonella sp.
GCAGAAGGTCCTTCTGAAGGACATGCAGCGTCATCCGTACAAGCAGCAGATCCTGCACCTGGATTTCCTGCGCATCAATGAGAACGAAGAAATCCGCGTTCGCGTTCCGCTGCACTTCCTCAATCAGGACACCTCGCCTGCAGGCAAGACCGCCGGCGTTATCATCATGCATGAGGTGACCGAAGTTGAAATCGCCTGTCTGCCGAAGGACCTGCCCGAGTACATCGAGGTGGATCTTGCGGGCCTGAAGGTCGACGACATCATCCATCTGTCTTCGCTCAAGCTTCCGACCGGAGCCCAGATTCCGGAGCTCAGCCTCGGCAAGGAACACGACATCACCGTGGTCAGCGCCAAGCTGGGCCGCGAAGAAGTCGATGTTGCAGCTGACGACGCAGCCGAAGGCGAAGAAGCCTCTGGTGACAAGAAGGATGCAGCTGGCGACAACAGCAAGTAGTCCGTCAAGCCTCCTGCTGCCCGCCAGCAAGGGGCGTTTCGACTGTCATGAATCGTTTGCGACTGATCGTAGGCCTCGGAAACCCCGGGGCCGAACATCTCAGAACCCGGCACAATGCCGGGTTCTGGTTCGTCGATGCCCTGGCCCAGCGTGAAGGAGCCAGGTTCGGCATCGAATCGAAGCTTCATGCGGAGACCGCGAAGGTCTCGCTCGGTGGTGAGCAGCTCCTGTTGCTCAAGCCGATCACATTCATGAACAAGAGTGGCATTGCGATCGCGTCGGCGCTGCGCTACTTCAAGATCGAACCCGAAGAAATGCTGGTCGCCCACGATGACCTTGATTTGCCACCTGGTGTGGCAAGGCTGAAGTTCGATGGTGGCCATGGCGGACAGAATGGGTTGCGCGATACGTTCGCGCATCTGGGACATGGCAAGTTTCATCGCTTGCGCATCGGAATCGGTCATCCAGGTCACAAGGACAGGGTCACCTCATGGGTGCTCGGCAGACCCGGGACCAATGATGAGCAGTCCATACTCGGCGGCATTGGTGCGGCGCTCGATGTGCTTCCACTGGCAGTTGCCGGAGACTTCAATGAAGCCATGAAGCGATTGCATACGGAGCGTGATTAGAGATTGGGGATTAGGGATTCGAATAGCAGCAATACGTGCATGGGTCAGGGCGAAAATCCGCTTTCACCCCTTTCGAATCCCAAATCCCGAATCCCGAATCCCGGACAAAAATCATGGGTATCAAATGCGGCATCGTCGGCCTGCCCAACGTCGGCAAATCGACCCTGTTCAATGCGCTGACCAAGGCGGGCATTGCTGCGGCAAACTTTCCGTTCTGCACGATAGAGCCCAATGTGGGTGTTGTGCCCGTTCCGGATCCGCGTCTCGAGGAGCTGGCGGATATCGTCAAGCCTCAAAAGACGATACCGACCTCCATGGAGTTCGTGGACATCGCCGGACTCGTCGCAGGTGCCTCAAAAGGCGAGGGTTTGGGCAACAAGTTCCTTGCCCACATCCGCGAAGTGGATGCCATGGCCCACGTGGTCCGCTGCTTCGAGCATCCGGATATCGTCCATGTCTCCAACAAGATCGATCCGATCTCTGATATCGAGACAATCGACACCGAGCTTGCGCTTGCCGATCTCGAATCCGTGGACAAGGCGCTCAACAAGGTCGAGCGCGCGGCCAAGGCAAATGACAAGGAGGCGCTGGCAAAGCGGCCTGTCTTGCAGAAGCTGGCAGCCTGCCTCAATGAAGGCAATCCGGCCCGCTCGGCCGGGCTTGATCAGGAAGAGTTGGCGCTGATTCGTGATTTGTTCCTGCTTACGCTCAAGCCTCTGATGTATATAGCAAATGTTCTAGAGGATGGGTTCAGTGACAATCCGCTCCTGGACAAGGTTCGTGAGCGGGCAGAGCGCGAAGGTGCAGAAGTCGTGCCGGTATGCGCCGCGATCGAGGAGGAGCTATCCCAGCTGGATGAGAAGGATCGCGATGATTTTCTGGCCGACATGGGGTTCGACGAACCCGGGCTGAATCGGGTCATTCGTGCCGGTTACCGATTGCTCGGCATGCAGACCTATTTCACGGCAGGGGTCAAGGAGGTTCGCGCATGGCAAGTCCGGATCGGTGCAACGGCTCCACAGGCTGCTGCCGTCATTCATACCGATTTCGAGCGCGGGTTCATCCGGGCTGAAACGATCGCCTACGATGATTTCATGAAGTATCGTGGTGAAGCCGGTGCCAAGGAGGCGGGGCGCCTTCGCCTGGAGGGCAAGGAATACATCGTCAAGGAAGGCGACGTCCTGCATTTCCGCTTCAACGTCTGATCCTGGGAGGATCCAGCCATGTCCGGCCAGCAGCACATTCTGGAGTTTCGCTTTCTCGCAGAGCCGACTGATGTGAATTTCGGCGGCAAGGTGCACGGTGGAGCAGTCCTGAAATGGATTGACCAGGCCGCTTACGCCTGTGCGGTGGCCTGGAGTGGCAAATACTGCGTTACCGCTGCCATGGGCGGCATTCAGTTCGTGGCCCCAATCCTGATTGGTGATTTTGTTCATGTTCGTTGTCGCCTGGTCCACACGGGCCGCTCGAGCATGAATCTGATGGTTGACGTTCGAGCGCGCGACCTGCGGTCGACCGAAGATCGACTTGCGACCCAGTGCGTGCTGACTTTCGTGGCACTGGACGCCCCGGACGGCAAGCCGACGCCGGTGCCAGGCTGGACGCCGAAGTCCGAGGAAGATCGGTCATTGGCGCGGTATGCGGAGAAAGTCATGGATGCGCATAGAAGGATCGACGAGGAGGTCTCTGATCTGCGCCCGCCGCCATTCAGGGCCGATTCCTGAGACAAGCCCCGTTGCAGAGGCCTCAATAGACGCAATTTTGCCTCCTCGAGCTGCCCGAATCGGGTCGTGGCACCACTTTTGCTGTTGACACCTAGGGCCTGCTCCGCGAAAATGCGCGGCTCCGCGTATGGATGCAAAACGACTTGACTGGCAGAACCGACCCTTGGTCGGTTGGTCTGCGTGTCTGGCGACTGCAGAAATCCAGCGGTGAATCGGGTAAGTGCGACGCGTAACAGGCGCGAGCCCGGATCCAAAGACAAGATTCAGACGACAAGTTTTCTGGAGGGATACCCAAGCGGCCAACGGGGGCAGACTGTAAATCTGCTGGCTTACGCCTTCGGTGGTTCGAATCCACCTCCCTCCACCAGTTATGGAAGTGCGGAACAGTTTAAAGGAGGTGGTGAGAACCGCCTTTGTGGTTCGCCAGATCGCTGATGCGATCTGGAACGTGACGCGAAAGCGGCGCGGCCCCGGAGGGGCGAAGGGCAGGATGCCCGGAGTCATCCACCTCCCTCCACCAGTTTCATGCTCCACCAGATGCAACGAGATTCGAAATTCGTGATCCGGGATTCGCAAGAGCGCCAACAATGGCTTCTACGAATCCCGAATGGCGAATCCCGAATCCCGGCTCCAAGCGGGAGTAGTTCAATGGTAGAACATCAGTTTTCCAAACTGATTACGAGGGTTCGATTCCCTTCTCCCGCTCCAAAAAAATCGGTTTCACCGTATTTGCAAGTTTCGCTCACGTAGCTCAGTCGGTAGAGCACTTCCTTGGTAAGGAAGAGGTCGATGGTTCGATTCCATTCGTGAGCACCATTTTAAGATGGCGATCGAGTCTGATCGCGATGACCGAGAAGCGCCCCATCGTGGTCGCACTGTTTAGAGAAGCTTCCTTTCCATAGGTCTCAGAGAAATGTCCAAGGAAAAATTCGAGCGCAAGAAGCCCCACGTCAACGTCGGCACGATTGGTCACGTTGACCACGGCAAGACGACCTTGACAGCGGCGCTGACGAAGATCGGTGCAGAGCGTTTTGGTGGCGAATTCAAGGCTTATGACGCGATCGACGCGGCGCCGGAAGAAAAGGCGCGCGGAATCACGATTTCGACCGCGCATGTGGAATACGAGTCGCCTAACCGCCATTACGCGCACGTTGATTGCCCGGGCCATGCCGACTACGTGAAGAACATGATCACGGGTGCGGCACAGATGGACGGTGCGATCCTGGTCTGCTCGGCCGCTGATGGTCCGATGCCGCAGACACGCGAGCACATCCTGCTGGCTCGCCAGGTGGGCGTGCCGTACGTGGTGGTGTTCCTGAACAAGGCTGACATGGTCGACGATGCCGAGCTGCTCGAGCTGGTCGAGATGGAAGTGCGTGAGCTGCTGTCGAAGTACGAGTTCCCGGGCGACGACACGCCGATCATCCATGGTTCGGCGCTGAAGGCGCTGGAAGGCGACCAGTCCGAGATTGGCGTACCGGCGATCATCAAGCTGGTTGACGCGCTGGATAGCTGGATTCCCGAGCCGCAGCGTGACGTTGAGAAGGCATTCCTGATGCCGGTCGAGGACGTGTTCTCGATCTCGGGTCGCGGCACGGTGGTTACTGGCCGTATCGAGCGCGGTGTGGTCAAGGTCGGTGAAGAAATCGAGATCGTGGGCATCCGCCCGACGGTGAAGACGACGGTGACGGGCGTTGAGATGTTCCGCAAGCTGCTCGACCAGGGCCAGGCAGGCGACAACGCCGGACTGCTGCTGCGCGGCACCAAGCGCGACGACGTCGAGCGCGGCCAGGTGTTGGCCAAGCCGGGATCGATCACGCCGCACACGAAGTTCGAAGCCGAGGTGTATGTGCTGTCGAAGGAAGAGGGTGGTCGTCATACGCCGTTCTTCAAGGGCTATCGCCCGCAGTTCTACTTCCGCACGACGGACGTAACGGGTGCGTGCGAGCTGCCGGAAGGCGTCGAGATGGTGATGCCGGGTGACAACGTGAAGATGGTGGTGACATTGATCGCCCCGATCGCAATGGACGATGGTCTGCGCTTCGCGATCCGTGAAGGCGGTCGTACCGTCGGCGCCGGTGTCGTTGCCAAGATTCTCGAGTAACCAAGAAACAACTACCGAGCGGCATGGGGTGTGCGCGCCCCTTGCCCCAACCAGGAAACGGCAATGGCAGACCAGAAAATTCGCATCAGGCTCAAGGCATTTGATCATCGCCTGATCGACCGTTCGGCAAGTGAGATCGTGGAGACGGCCAAGCGCACAGGTGCGCAGGTCCGTGGACCGATTCCACTCCCGACCAAGATTGAGCGTTACACCATTCTGGTGTCGCCTCATGCAGACAAGGATGCGCGCGACCAGTATGAGACACGCATTCACAAGCGCGTTCTGGATATCGTTGATCCCAACGACAAGACCGTGGATGCCCTGATGAAGCTCGACCTGGCGGCTGGTGTAGACGTCCAGATCAAGCTCTACTGATAGCGGCATATAGGACACGATGATGAGTATCGGATTGGTAGGCCGCAAATGCGGCATGAGCCGAATCTTCACAGAAGATGGCCGCTCGATTCCGGTGACGCTGATTGAAGCGACACCGAACCGGGTGACCCAGGTGAAGACGACGGAAATCGATGGCTACAACGCCATCCAGGTAACGGCCGGAAGCAAGCGCGCAGCGCTCGTGAACAAGCCGTTGGCCGGGCATTACGCCAAAGCAAAGGTCGAGGCAGGCCGGGGCTTGTGGGAGTTCCGTCTGGAAGCAGACGAGCTCGCGAAGTTCAGCGTTGGTGGTGAGGTCAAGGTTGACGAAATCTTCACGGTCGGTCAGATCGTGGACGTCGCCGGCATCACCAAGGGCAAGGGCTTTCAGGGCACCATCAAGAAGTACAACTTCAAGATGGGTGATGCGACGCACGGTAACTCGCTGTCGCATCGTTCGCCGGGCTCGATCGGTCAGCGCCAGACGCCGGGACGTGTGTTCCCCGGCAAGAAGATGGCTGGTCACATGGGTGCAGTTCGTCGCTCGTCGATGAATCTCGAAGTCGTCAAGATCGACAGCGAGCGCCACCTGATCGCGATCAAGGGTTCTGTGCCGGGTGCGCAGGGCGGCAACTTGATCATCCGTCCTGCGGTCAAGGCATAAGGAGCGTAGTGATGGAACTCAATGTCATAGGCTCCAAGCCCGTTACGGTTTCCGAAGCTGTTTTCGGCAAGGAATTCCGCGAGGACCTGGTACATCAGGTGGTTGTTGCGTACCGTAATGCTGGACGTTCCGGCACCAAGGCGCAGCTGACTCGCTCGGAAGTAAGGGGCACAACCAAGAAGTCGAAGAATCAGAAGGGTGGCGGTGCACGCCATGGTGCTCTGAAGGCTCCGATTTTCATTGGTGGTGGTGTTACCTTTGCAGCGAAGCCTCGCAGCTTCGCCCAGAAGATCAATCGCAAAATGTTTCGCGGTGCACTGATATCGATTCTGTCTGAACTGAATCGCACAGGTCGACTGCGCATCATTGAGTCGTTTGGTATCGACACGCCGAAGACACAACCGCTGGTTGCCAAGTTGGCGGAGCTCGAAGCTTCCGGACGTTGCGTCCTGATTTCCGAGAATGCTTCTGAGTCCCTGTACCTTGCGGCTCGCAATATTCCGTATGTGCATGTAGTCGATGCGGCGGCGATCGATCCGGTCAGTCTGGTCGGTGCGGATCACGTGCTGATGACTGTCGATTCGATCAAGAAGATCGAGGAGTGGCTGGCATGAAAGAGGCTCTCTACAACGTGCTGCGCGCTCCGCTGATC
>NZ_JBAWHJ010000318.1:0-1908 GCF_049593775.1 Dokdonella sp.
CTTCGCGGCCAACACCCTGCTCATGACCGCCGGTTTCATGTTGATCGGCTATCAGCTCACCGGCTATTTCGCTTCCTGATCGAGGCTTGCATGACACATTCCGAAACCCAGAACCAGAACTTGCCGAGTACGCGGCAATTGCTCAAGGCCACCGGTCTGTCGATTGTGGTGGCTGCGCTCTTGTTGGTATCCCTTGTCCTGCCGGCCGAATACGGTATTGATCCCACCGGGATCGGCCACCGCTTTGGCCTCGATGTGCTCACTGCGGAGCCCGAAGCAGCTGAAGCCCCAACGCTGACCGCACAGGCAGCATTGCCGGTCGCCGCTTCTGAAGCCGATGCAGCGAATGCCGCGCTCGCGGCGAGGGCGGAAGCCGCTTTCGGCAAGTCCGAAAGCCAGACCCTCGATGCCGGTGCTGTATCGGCTGCGACCGGGCCAGTGCGTCGCAACGCGTTGTCAGTCGAGCTTGCGCCGGGCAAGGGTGCCGAGGTCAAGTCGCACCTGAAGACCGGTGAAGGCCTGGTTTTCCATTGGCTCGCCAGCGGCGATGTCGCAGTCGACATGCATGGCGAGCGCGAAGGCGTAAAGAATGCGTGGACGAGCTATGCGGTGGAAACCGCACAGCGCGAATCCTCGGGCACTTTCGTGGCGCCGTTCGATGGCAGCCATGGCTGGTACTGGAAGAACAACAGTACCGAACCGGTGACCGTGGATATCGAAGTCGCTGGATTCCAGCCTGACCTGTATCGGCCTTGAGGCCGGATATCCGTGATCCTGTATGTCATACCTGTCCTGGCACGCGAGTGCCGCACAACTGGAGCATCACCATGAACTTGCGTTCCCTGTTCGTTTCAACGCTCGCCGCTTCTGCCCTGTTGCTGACTGCCAGCGCGAATGCCCACGATCCCAGCCTGCATGAAGACCACGCACCGCCAGAAGCCAAGGCCAAGCCGGTGAACTGCAAGCAGCTGGCCGACAACGTGCACTTCTCAAATGACATGGGTGATCCGGACATCAAGGCATTGAAGACGAAATGCGACGCCGAGCAAAAGGCCAACGCGGAGCCGGTGCCCGGCAAGATCAAGTAAGGGTTGCAGGCACCGAAGCCCCGGGCAGCGACCACGATTCGAAAGCTTCGGCTAAAGATCACGGAAGGCGGAAGTCCGGGGCCTTCCTGGAAGTGTCTGCATTGACCGGGTAGAACCCGATGCAGTGGGTGCCCGCTACTTCGCGGGTGGGAAGACAGTCTTCCAGTCCTTCTTCATGTCGATGATGACCCAGCCATTGGCCGGCGCGGCATCGAGTGCCTTGTCGAGAGTTCCGACCGATGACTTGCGATCGTAGGCGTATTCACGCGCCGCATCGGTATGGTGAACGATCGCGCCCAGACGTGGACCATCGCCCGCCGTCGTCCATTGCAGCATCTGCAGGTCCCCGTCGGAATTTCCGAACGCAGCGATCGGACGCTGGCCGATGTGGATATTGATGCTGATCGGCTTGGTGTCTCCGTCGGTGATGAATCCCAGTTCGGGCAAGCGCATGAGAGCCGGTTTGCCGTCGATCATTTCGAATTTGGTCTTGAGGCTTGAACCGATGACGTTGGGCGGCGCGATGCCGTAGACCTTCTGTGCCAATGGGCGCATGAACTCGACGCCGCCGCCTGACACGATATAGGTGCTGAAGCCATTGGCGCGCATGTAGTTGAGCAACTCGATCATCGGCTGATAGACGAGATCGGTATATTTTCGCTTGAAGCGGGGTTGTTCGGCCTTGGCGAGCCAGTCTGTCACGATCTGCTCAAATGCGGCCGTCGACATGCCGGCGTGAGTCACCGCCATCAGTTCGAGGATGCCGGCATAACCCGACGCCAACAGGGACTTTGTTTCGCCCTCGATCGCCGCCTTGAGC
>NZ_JBAWHJ010000319.1:0-7483 GCF_049593775.1 Dokdonella sp.
TTCATAGGCAGTCCAGTCGGTGTCGGCCGGGGTGCCCTTTGTCTCGGCAAGGTATTTTTCCACCTTCGGTGCAGCAGTCACCAAACGCTGGGCGATATCCTGCACCTGTTGCGGCAACTCTCCGCTGCGAACAACGTTCGACTGCTGAAGTATTTCGCGATAGGACTGCAGGCCAAGCGCAGCTTCTTCATGTGCTGTCGTATCGAGCAACTGGTGGCGCCCGGTAAATGCGGCGTCATTGCTGTTGCTGAAATAGTAGTACGCAAAGTAGAGGCCGAATAGCAGTATCGGCCAGAGCTTGAGTCCCCGCCGGCTGCGCTGGCCATTCATCGATGCGGAACGATTGCCGTAAGGTCCCATGATCAAACTCCCATTCTGTCCAACGCTGCCCCGTCTGCCCATTGGCGAGCCTCGTTCCAGGCAACCCCTTCATCCAATACTACAGTTCCCGAACCACCCTGAAGCCAACTCGTGCACTGCGCGCGTCGGCCGGCACCGATAGACGGTAGGCAGAACGCACCTGTTCAGGTGAGCTTCCCCACGATCCACCACGAATGACGCGGCGCTCACAACCCGGATTGATCCAGGCCTTGCTGTCGCGCGGCGCCCGCGTGTAGTTGTCGTGCCAGCAATCATCCACCCATTCGGACAGATTTCCATCCAGATCGTAGATGCCAAACGGATTGGCCGGATAGTTCTTCACCGGCGCCGGCCCCCAGAAGCCATCGTTGTAACGGTCGAAAGCGCGCCCCCAGCTACGTTTGCTCGGCGAACGATCGCCATCTCCCGTGACATTAGTGAGCACGCCTGGAGGATCACCATCACCCCACCAGAAACGTGTGCTCGAACCGGCACGCAGGACATATTCAAACTCGGCTTCGCTGGGCAGCCGGTAGCGTTTTCCGGTGCGCTGCGAGAGCCACTCCACGTATTCGTTGGCGTCGTTCCAGGAGACGTTCAATACCGGCAGCTTGTCGCTGGCGCGATCGCCCTTGTAGTCACGCCGCCAGTCGATGCCACGGCGGTCATTCATGCGTCCGCTGCTCTCATCGTAAACGCTACCCGTGCCCAGCCGCTCGGCATCGCTGCGATAGCCCACGGAACTCGCAAATTGGCGGAACTCGGCCACGCTGATTTCTGACTGGCCCATTGCGAAGCCGGTAATGATCCGGACCTGGCGCTGCGGCTCCTCGTCATCCCGATGCCCTTCCTCATCCGCAGGCGATCCCATGGCGAACTCGCCAGCGGGGATGACGACAACCGGTGGCGCGACTCCGGTGGTGTCCAGGAACCGATCGCTGAATACCTGCCCCGGTTCGAAATTCGCGTACAGACGTGCGTTGCGAAGACGCTCGTTGAAATTATCCAGCCCGGCGAGATCGGTACTGATCGCCTGTGCCGACCGGGCCAGGGTTTCGGCCAGATCCGCGTTGCCGGCATCCAGTGCCGACCGCGCCTGTGCAAGTACCGTTTCACCGCGCTGGCGACGCAGCCCTTCGATCTGCGAGCGTGTATCAAGCAAAGCCTGGGAACCGGGCCTGATGGACGAAGCTTCAGCCAGAATCGCGTCAGCACTGGCAAATTCGTCCTGTGCCGCCGCATCCAGCGCCCGATCAAGGAAGCCTTTCTCGATCAAGCCAAGGCCTTCGTCAGCGATACGGTTTGCCGGATCGATCTCAAGAACCTTTCGATACACCGCCAGCGCGTTGTTGCTGTCTTCGCCGATCAGCCGATTCTGTTTGAGCAATTCTGCCGCAGCGGTCAGCATGGGCATGACTTCACGCAAGACCTTGAGCCGCGCGCGGAGGATTGCCAGTTCATTTTCCGAATGCGGAAGATCCGCAAATTGCGCAGCGTAGCGCTGGGCCTCCGCCTCATCACCTCGTTCAAGGGCGGCCAGGGACCAGTCCCTTACGGCTCCACCAATGCGCGCGAGTGCATCCAGCGCGGCCGGATTGTTCGGATCCAGGCCAAGCACTTGTCGATACAGACCAACGGCATTGTTGCCAGGCGGCTCAAACAACTTGCCCTCGTCTTCCTGCCTGCGGGCAGACTTGAGCAGCGCTGCCACTTCCTTGGTCACGGGCGCGGGGGGGCCCATTGCAATCGCCTCGGCCAGCGTTGTTCCGACGATGGGCTGACCTTCCTGCTCCTGGACAATCATCGGAGTGGACTGATCGATCACCCATGGCTTGCCACCCAGCGGCGCCGTCGTGTTCGTCTGGACCTGCGTTTGCGGCTCGAAATGCAGGATGCCGGGAAAGAAACGGTAGCCAAGCGCGAACAACAACACGACGATGCCGAGTGCTCCGCCAAGGTTGCGTTGCTTGTTGACGTTCTCGGTACCGGGCATTTTCGCAGGCATAAAGGCTGACAGCAGCGTGCCAGCACCTTAGGCTATCGCGGGAGGCGTCCGCAACCGCGATCACTCCACTCATTCACCTCCCGTAACTCGACAGGAAGGCACATCTTGGCAGCATGGATTGACCGTACCGAAAACTTGCTCGAATTCAATAGCCGCCCCGGCCGGCTGATTGGCCTGGACACCGAATTCATGCGCACGGACAGCTTTGCGCCGAAACTGGCTCTGGTGCAGGTCGAAATCGAGGGCCAGGTAGCGCTGGTCGATCCGATAGGTGGCATCGACATGGCCAGCCTTGCCTCTCGTCTGGAAGACACGCAGACCGTCTCGGTCATGCACAGCGCCAGTGAGGATCTCGATGCGCTCAGTCCGATCCTGCCCAACGGCATCGGCACCTTGTACGACACCCAGATCGCCGCCGCTTTCGCTGGATTGGGCGCGGGTCTGGGCTACCAGAAGCTGGTTCTGGCGGTTTGTGAGGTGGATCTGCCAAAAGGCGAGACGCGTTCCGACTGGCTACGTCGCCCGCTCAGCCCGCAGCAACTCGAGTACGCGGCACAGGATGTCATCCACCTCCCCGTCATCCATGCCGATCTCTCGGCGCGTCTGGCCCAGCGCGGATTCAGCGAATGGCATGCCGAGGACTGCGCACGCATGCTCGAGCGGGCACGCAATCGGGAAATCGATCCACAACCGCAGACCGGCTATCGAGGCGCTTCGGGATGGACACGCGAACAACAGGCACTGCTTAGGCGCGTCCTGTTTTGGCGGGAAACCACAGCAAGGCGCATCGACAAGCCGCGTCCATGGATCCTGGATGATCCACGCATCCTCGATCTGAGCTCGAGTCCGCCCTCGAACATCGATGAGCTGGCCGAGCGCTGCCGCGGTCTGCGTGCGCTGCGCGGACCGGAACGTGTCGAATTGTTCGAGTTGCTGCACCAGCCACTGACTGCGGATGAACTGGAATTCGATGCGATCCCGGCCTCTGCCGACGGAGAGGAGCGACGCATGATTCGCGCCCTCAAGGAGATCGTAGTTGCCAACGCCAGGGAACTGGACATACCGGACGGCCTGCTTTGTTCCCGCATGCATCTCGAAACACTGTACTTGTCGCGCCGATGGCCGACGGCACTTGAAGGCTGGCGCAGGACCATTCTGCACGATGCCTTGATGGAACACCTGAGCGAGTAAGGCAGCGATGGCGTGCCGCGGGTTCCCCAGTGGCCATTCGGCCTTGACATGTCCCCACGGAAGCTGAAGCCATCCGGGCGAAAATTCCGCCCTCGCTTGGCGACATCCTGACCATCCGATATGATCGACTGACGTATTGGGAGCCGGCCCCAACCGGATTCTCTCCCTTGCCAACGTCTATCGGGGCGGTAGCTCAGCTGGGAGAGCGTCGCGTTCGCAATGCGAAGGTCGTGGGTTCGATCCCCATTCGCTCCACCAATAAAAAAACCCGGCGATCGCCGGGTTTTTTTATTGCTTCAATCGAAGAATCGGATGGCGAGCACGAGGTCTCCGCCAGACCAGGTTCGGATTTTCACTTCAATGCGTGTCAGGCGATCTCCTCCGGAATCAGCAACCACAGGATCAGGTAGACGATGATGCCCGGAAACGCGACCGACGCGATCGAGACGATCACGAAGAGCACGCGGACCAGGGTCGAGTTCCAGCCGAAACGTCGGGCGATTCCGCCCATTACGCCGGCAAGCATTCGGTCGCTACGCGATCGGGACAAACTTCTTGGCTTGTTCATGGGTACCGAGTCTAACCGCTCGCAGGCTTGCTGCCGAGGGCCTTCGCGTAGGCGCTGATGCGCTTGGCATTCTTGCCCACGTCACTTTGGCCGACGCGGGAAACCGAGCGAATATCGATACGACTGCCACTGCCTTCGGCTTCTATGCGAACAACGACATCGTCCTTGAAGCCGAACCAGAATGTCGTGTCGGTCGCTTCAATGCGTCCGCCGGAGCGATCGGCAGCGACGATTTCCCAGCCCATTTCACGCGCCACCTTCTCGGCGCGATCAAAAGCTTCGGAGGGCGCCAGGTCCAGAGTCTGGGTACGAATATCGGGGTAGGCTTGCGCTTGCAGTGAAGCGATTTCGGCACCGCCGTAGTCGGACGGATTCGCTGCGTCGGCGCGCAATGGCAATACAGCGACGAATTCGGGTGGTCGCTGCGTGTCGGTGGAGATATCGTGGATCATTGGCAGCGACTTGGCTTGTGATAGCCCGTACAGCGGAACAGCGACAACGGCAATTCCGACCACCGCACCCAACATCAGGGTAGCGGCATTGCCACGACGCGTACGCGGTATGACCAGCAGCAGCAAAGCCAGAACCGTCGCACCAAGACCGAGGTAAACAGCCCAGCGCATCAGCGCGAAACCGGTACGGAATTCCCACCAGTCCATCCTGCTGCCCGGCCCTGAGGCCAGCAACAGCACGAACGCAAGAATGGCCAGCAACAGGGGGATATGTGCGCGTTTCATGCTTGCACTTCCAGTCGGGGACGGGCTCGCAGTATCTCGCAATTCGAGCCGCCCGCAACCTTCACGGAATCCGACAACAGGCCACTGCGCTGCTTAGTGGGCAGGCGTTCCCCAAACCTGTTCAAGACGCTTGTCGCGACCGCAACTGTATCGATAGTACTTGTAGCGCACCGGATTCTTGACGTAGTAATCCTGGTGGTAGTCCTCGGCCGGATAGAACGTCGAGGCAGCAACGACCTGGGTGGCAAGCGGCTTGCCGAAATGCTGCGCATCCTCGAGCTCCAGCTTGCTTTGCACGGCAAGCTTCAGCTGCTCGGCATCCAGCGCGAAAATTGCTGACCGATACTGATCACCGTGGTCGCAGAACTGATAGTTGACGGCATACGGATCGATGTTGCGCCAGAACACGCCCAGAAGTTCCTGGTAGGTGACGGTGCGCGGGTCGTACACGATCCTCACCGCCTCGGCGTGACCGGTGCCGCCAGATGACACCTGCTCATAGCTCGGATTCGGCGTTCGCCCTCCGATATAGCCCGACGTCGTCGATTTCACGCCCGGCAATTTGTCGAACGGCGGCTCCATGCACCAGAAACAACCGCCGGCAAAAATTGCTACCGCTTCGTCGGCACCTGATGCCGATGCCGGCAAGGAACCTGCCGCCTGCTCACCCGGCAGGACCGGTGCAGACGAGTCTTCCGCTTGTTCGGCACATGCACTCACGAACGCCATCAACAGAATCGTCAACGGCAGCGTGCGACTCAACCTGCTGCGCAAACTCATGCTCATGTTTCAGCCCCTCAATGCAGGCAGGGCCTGCGATTCCGGCACAAAGACGAGCGCAACACCGTTGTTGCACCATCGCTCGCCACGCGGTTTCGGGCCGTCGTCAAATACGTGCCCCTGATGCCCTCCACAACGGGCACAGTGGTACTCGGTGCGAGGCCAGACCAGCTTGTAGTCCTTGCTCGTAGCGACATGCCCTTCGATCGGCTGGGTGAAGCTTGGCCAGCCCGTCCCGCTCTCGAACTTGGCGGCGCTATTGAACTGCGGCAGATAGCAGGCGGCGCAGACATACGTGCCAACTCGCTTCTCGTCATTCAGCGGACTGCTGCCTGCTCGTTCCGTATCCTCGTTGAACAACACGGCATAGGCAGCTGCGCTGACCAGACCGCGCCATTCTTCATGCGGCTTGTTCAATGGAACGATCGCAGATGCGCCAGCAGCAGCGGCTGGCGCCGTTTCCGCCTCGGTTGCTCTCGAGCAGGAGGGCAGCAACGGCAGCGCAATCAAGGTGCCAAGACTACGCAAGAGGGAACGTCTATTCATTCATTTTCTCCGGAAGCAGAGCAAATCCAGGGCATTGCCGCGAAGGTAGCCGCATGCGATCGAACTTCGCATCAGCACCCGCCATGGATGCGTCTCATGGGGAGGGAGCCGCATCGTCCTGTCACCACGATAGTCCAATGGCAACAGCCCAATGGCAGCGTGGTCAAGCGCAAGAGACCGGGTCAGCTACCGATCCATTGCATGCGAAATGCGGCTATTGAAGTCATCGGTTTACACTGTGCGGTCACGCGGGCATCGAATTCCCATTCGAATGCCCTTG
Organism: Dokdonella sp.; assembly: GCF_049593775.1. GTDB lineage: Bacteria > Pseudomonadota > Gammaproteobacteria > Xanthomonadales > Rhodanobacteraceae > Dokdonella. Next base: position 6,468 of record NZ_JBAWHJ010000319.1, read on the forward strand.
CATGGCGCCATGCCAAACTCGAAACCAAGGCCTCGCGATGCCAATCATGGAGCTTCCCCCCAGCCTACCCGAGCCCGTTCAGCAAAGCGCAATCGTTGTGGACATAGCGACATCCAGCACGGCCGCGTTGAATACACTGAAGCAGGATTCACACGTGCGCTGGTGGATCGAGCTTGGTGATCAACTGGTCGTGGTTGGTGATGCAGGTGAATTGCTCGCACGTGTGCCAGCCGACAAGACCCTCGGCACCGTGAACGGGTTCAATCTGGATCGATTGCGCCTGCACGGACGTGGCTGCGTGCATTCAACGCCTACGCCTGGCAGCTTGATTGCACAAGGTGGACGCTGGGAGTTGCGCCTGTTCGGGCCTGAGGAGTCATTGCCGACCCTGTCCGACAGCACCGGCCATGAAAGCGTCTGGCGCGAGGTGGAGCAAAACAGCATCATCGCGTGGCGATACCGGCCGGAGCCCATGGGCGCTGCCCCGGACCCGCTAATCCTGCCTGTGGTCAATTCAGTCAATGGTGCGCGCTGGTTCAGCGATGTCGAAACCCTGGCCAGTTGGGATCGCTCCAGCTACGGTCCGGAACTGGCCTTGTCCCGAGCCTGGATCGAAACTCAATTTGCATCACTCGGCCTTGAGGTCAGCGCGCCCGCATTCACGATGCCAGGGGCCGGCGGTGGTCAGATCAGCGTCAATAACGTGATCGGGCGCTGGACTGGAACACGCGCTCCCGATGAATGGATCATAGTTGGCGGCCACTATGATTCGCGCAACATAAGCCTGAGCTCGACGACTGATACACCAGGTGCAGAGGACAACGCCTCCGGCTGTTCGGGAGTCATCGAGGTTGCTCGCGCCCTGCTGGCATTCAAGCCTGAACGCAGCATTCTGTTCATGTGTTATGCGGGAGAAGAACAGGGCCTGTATGGCAGCAAGGCGCATGTTCAGTCGCTGCAAGGCAGCGGTGACATCAACAAGCTTCAAGCGGTTGTTACCATGGACATGATCGGAT
>NZ_JBAWHJ010000320.1:0-17133 GCF_049593775.1 Dokdonella sp.
GCCCTGCGGGCACCTTCCCCCGGAGGGAGAAGGAAGTAGCAACTAATTGCTGGCGAGATTGGACATTGATGCCGGCAGCATACCGTCGACGAAGGCCTGGGCGTTGAATACGCGCAGGTCTTCGGCGCCTTCGCCGAGGCCGATGAATCGGATTGGCAGGTTGAATTCGCGGGGGAGGGCAAACACGACACCGCCCTTTGCGGTGCCATCAAGTTTGGTCACGACCAGGCCGGTGACGCCGATGGCATCGCGGAAATGCTTGAGCTGGGCGATGGCGTTCTGGCCGGTGGTGCCGTCGATCACCATGAGCACTTCGTGCGGCGCATCGGGATCGATCTTGGCGAGGACGCGGCGAATCTTGCCGAGTTCGTCCATCAGCCCCGACTGCGTGTGCAGGCGGCCGGCGGTATCGGCGATCAGTACATCGACCTTGCGCGAGCGTGCGGCCTGCAGCGCGTCGAAGATGACGCTGGCGGAATCGGCACCGGACCCTTGCGAGATGACGTGGACGCCGTTGCGCTGGCCCCAGGTCTGGAGTTGTTCGACCGCAGCGGCGCGAAAGGTGTCGCCAGCGGCGAGCATGATTTCGTGCTGCTGATGAAGCAGGCGGCGCGCGATCTTGCCGATCGTGGTGGTCTTGCCGACGCCATTCACGCCGACCATCAGCAATACGTAGGGCTTGTGGCCAGTGACATCAAGCGGTCGCTCAACCGGCCTGAGCAATTCGACCAGGCGCTTGCGAAGTGCGGCAAGCAAGGCGTCGGCATCGGCGAATTCACGTGCCCCAATACGCTTGCGCAGGTCTTCGACCAGTTCGGTCGATGCGGCAACGCCAACGTCGGCGCTGATCAGGCAGGTCTCCAGCTCATCGAGCAGGTCTTCATCCAGTTTCGGATTGCGTGCGAACAGGCCGCCGAGGCCTTTCGAGAAACCGCTGCCCGAGAGGCGATCACGCCAGCTCTTCTTCTCCGGGCGCTCGGCTTCGGCCATCGGTGCGGCTTGCAGCAGGCGCGGGTCGACCGGGCGTTCCTCGGTGATGGCACGTTCGATGGGCGTTTCAGGTGCCTGACTCTGCGCGACAGGGACTTCCTGCGTGTTCACGCGGCCGGGATCGCTACCTTCATCCGCAGAGGTGTCGGCGGGCTTCTGCGCAACCCCGGTTTCGGCGGCAGGCTTCTTTTTCCAGAACTTGAGCATTGCGGGCTTGGTTGAGCGGGGTAATGCGCGGCATGCTATCACTCTGTCCGTGAACCACCGACTGAATGCTCCCGACCATGCCAAACCGCAGCCACCGCAGCTCAGGGAAACTCCGCATCATTGGCGGCAGCGTGCGTGGCAGCCGCATCGACGTGGCGGATATGGAGGGGTTGCGTCCAACCAGTGACCGGGTCCGCGAAACCCTGTTCAACTGGCTGGCTCCCATGATTGAAGGCGCGCGCTGCCTGGACCTTTTCGCGGGCACCGGTGCCCTGGGCATCGAAGCGCGCTCGCGCGGAGCCGGCGAATGCGTGTTTGTCGAGCGTGACCGGGGTCTGGCCGGGCAGTTGGAGGTGACCCTTGCCCGACTGAAGCTTGATGGCGTATCGGTCGTCAATGCAGATGCGCTGGGCTGGTTGGCCCATGCCGCCAGGCCATTTGATCTGGTTTTCCTCGATCCGCCGTTCTCGCAGGATCTTTGGGCAGAAGCATCACGCAGGCTGGAAGCGAACGGCTGGCTGGCGGCAAATGCCTGGATTTATGTGGAAGCGCCACAGGGCAGGCTGCCGGATTTGCCAAAGAGCTGGAGCCGGCATCGCGATGGACGGGCTGGAGAGGTGCAGTTCGGGCTGTACCGGCGGGATGGGGGTGAGGGAACAACGAAGCGGTAACGCGGAATGAATGATGGAAGCGTGCCGTCGTTCGGCTCTTCGCAGGAAACGCCTTCAGGCGTGATGCTTTTCGTTGGAGAACAGGAGCAAGGGCATCATGGCTGAAGCCAACAACGAAGCGGAAAAGCGGGGGTAGTGATCGAAAGCCGCGCCTGTCACGAGATTGACCAGCCATTTGGCTGCTGAAAGGCGACGCGAGGTCGAAACCCACGCCCTGTAATTGCCACAATCCAGGCCTCCCTGGGGCCGAACTAGGGCTCTATCGTCGTGTTCAGGTGATTCCGCTAAGCTAGGCGGGAATTCCAGACGCTTTCCAGGTGGGCGATGCCGGTTCCTACATCCCGCTCTCGTGTTGCGGTTTATCCGGGCACTTTCGATCCGATTACCAATGGTCATATCGATCTGGTGATGCGGGCGGCGCCATTGTTCGACCGGCTGGTGGTGGCGATTGCCGACAGCCAGAGCAAGGGGCCGTGCTTCAGCCTGGATCAGCGCCTGGAAATGGCGCGTGAGGCCCTGGCGGGGGTCGAGAATGTCGAAGTCCGGGGTTTCGCCACCTTGCTGGCCAATTTCGTCAACGAGATCGAGGCTGGCGTGATCCTGCGCGGATTGCGCGCCGTTTCTGATTTCGAATACGAATTTCAGCTCGCCAGCATGAATCGCCATCTGATCCCGTTGGCGGAGACCATGTTCCTGACCCCGGCCGAGCAGTACAGCTTCATTTCATCATCGCTGGTGCGCGAGATTGCGCGACTCGGTGGCGATGTTTCCGGATTCGTCCACCCGGTCGTCCAAAAGGCGCTTGCACGGCGCTGGACATGAGGCTTCTCTGCACAGATCCGCACCTTGGCGGACTTGTTCAGAGTATCCTCAACCGTACCCCGATAGGAGTCAAACCATGTTGAACAAGAGTCTCTCCATTCTTCTTGCTACCTGTGCGATGGCCCTCGTGCTGTCTGCCTGCGACAAGAAGGAAGCCGATGTGGCAGTAGTCGAGGAAACTGTCGAGGTCGTGGCCCTGCCTCCGGCTGGTTCGCCGCCCGCGGAGTGGAAGAAGTATCTGGCTGCTGTCGTCATGCAGAACATGCAGGGCGTCAAGAGTAATCGTCCGTACATGTATTTCGTTCCGGGCGGCACCGATGGCAAAGCCGAGGTCGATCGCAGCAACCAGCTCGACAACGTCAGCCTTGCCGTCGCACGTGGCGTCTTGCCCGGCAACATGCTGGCCTTTGGTGGCCCGGAATCGGCTACCACGGCCAACCTGATCCTTGATGCGTTCATTGACGCTGGCGATGGCTCCTTCAAGGACGTCACCGTTCTGTTCGTCGGCTCGCAAGCCGACAACGAAAGAGTCAAGGAAGCTCTGGCCAGGACTGGTGCCACCTATAAATTCGCGGAAATGAAGTAAGTGGCCGGCGCGCAGCACCACGCTGCGCGCCAGCCTGCACCGCAATGGCGCTCAAGATCACCGATCAATGCATCAACTGTGATGTCTGCGAGCCGGTCTGTCCGAACACGGCGATAGCACCCGGGCGCGAGATCTACGAGATCGCGCCCTCAAGCTGTACCGAGTGCGTAGGCCACTTCGACGTTCCGCAATGCATCGAAGTCTGCCCGGTCGAGTGCATCATCCTTGATCCGCAACATCCCGAAACGCCCGAAGAGCTGCAAGCCAAGTACGCGGCGCTGACCGGCACGGAGAGCGCATGAAATACAAGGCATCCTTCAACACGCCGTCATCCCAGCGCAGGCTGGGATCCAGTTCTTGTTTCTTTCTTTGCAAATCAAGAGCAGAACTGGATGACGCGACGATTCCTCGGCTTGTCCTCCGGGCCATTCGCGCCGCAAATGTTCGCTCCGGCATCCTGCCTCCGCAGTCCAGCCTGCGCTGGGATGGCGGACGCAGACTTTTTCGGCGTTGCAGTAGCCTGATCCTCGCCGCTGCCTGCCTGACTCTGGTTGCCTGCCAGGGCAATGAAACGGGTCAGCAGGCTACGGCGTCAACAGAGGCAGCATCCACGGCAGCCACGCCTGCACCTGCTTCGGCGTCGTCGCTGACCCCGGCCACCGGGTTGGCGAGCATGCTGACTGGCGGTCCGGGCAAGGCAGCTGTGGCCAGCTCGCATCAAATGGCGACTGATGCCGGACTTGAAGTGCTGGCGGCTGGCGGCAATGCGTTCGATGCCGCGATTGCGGTCGGTTCGACGCTGGCGGTGATCGAGCCATCGAGTTCGGGTCTGGGCGGCGGAGCGTTCTTCCTGCTGCATCAGGCCAGTGATGGCAGGAACTTCTTTCTCGACGCGCGCGAAACGGCGCCTGCTGGCAGCAAGGGCGAGCTCTGGGCCGATGCCGAGGGCAAGCTGGATCGCGACAAGTCGATCAACGGGCCATTGTCAGCCGGAATTCCCGGCGAGCCGGCAGCGTATGTGTGGCTCGCCGAAAAATACGGAAAACTCCCGCTCAGCGAATCGATGGCTCCGGCCATGCGCATCGCCCGCGAAGGTTTCCCCGTATATCCCCGCCTGAATGCCTCGATCGAGCGGCGCAAGCCCGTCATCGAGCGTTGGCCTGCTTCGGTTGCGCTCTATCTGGTCGATGGCCAGGTGCCGGCGGTTGGCAGCATCTGGAAGAATCCGGATATCGCCGACACGCTCGATCTGATTGCCAGCCAGGGAAACCAGGGTTTCTATCATGGCGAATTCGCGGCACGCATGGTCGATGCGGTGCAGGCGGCTGGCGGCATCTGGACGCTTGAAGACCTGGCCCGCTATACCGTCAAGGAGCGTGATCCGATCACGCTCAATTACCGTGGCTGGCAAATCGTAACGGCACCGCCGCCTTCATCGGGCGGAATCGCGCTGGGTGAGATGTTCAACATTCTTGCCGGCTACGATCTGGCTCAAATGGATCGCGTGCACAAGACGCACCTCGGTGTTGAAGCGATGCGCCGGGCCTATCGTGATCGCGCCGAGTACCTGGGCGATCCGGACTACGTCACCATGCCGGTCGCGGAGTTGCTGAGCCCGCTGTACGCGGCAGGCCTGCGAGCATCGATCCATCCCGAAAAGGCGACCCCCAGCGACATGCTGCCGGGCTACATGCCGCCGGTAGAGTCCGAACACACGACGCACTACTCGATCATTGACGCCGAAGGCAACATGGCTTCGGTAACCAAGACGGTCAACCTGACCCTCGGCTCGGGATTCGTGGTCGCCGGTACCGGATTCGTGCTCAACAACGAAATGGATGATTTCGCCTTGCTGCCCGGTCAGCCGAATGCGTTCGGGCTGGTGGGAGGAGAGGCCAATGCGCCTGCGGCGGGTCGCCGTCCGCTGTCCTCGATGACGCCGAGTTTCGTGATCGGCAAGGACCGTGTCGGCGTAATCGGTACGCCCGGTGGCAGCCGCATCATCACGATGGTTTTCGAAGGCATCCAGGCATTTATCGAAGGTGACCTGCCGGAAAAAGTCGTGGCCAATCCGCGCTATCACCACCAGTACATGCCTGATGTCGTGTCCGCCGAACCGGGAGCCTTCACGCGTGAAGAGACGCAAGCCCTGCAGGAGATGGGTCACATCGTCAACGAGTCCGAGCGAACCTGGGGCCTGATGAACATGGTCAGCTGGGACCGCACCTCGGACACGCTCCACGCGGGTTCGGATCCGCGCGAGGAAATGAGCAGCGGCAAGGTGCAGTGACGAAATGAAACTCTGGTCGATCATGGGCAATTCCCAGCGCCTCGATGGTGGCGCGATGTTCGGCAATGCGCCGAAGGCGGTCTGGCAGAAATGGATTGCACCTGATGAATCCAACGGCATCCCTCTCGCCTGCCGGGCACTTCTGGCCGATGACCTCGCCGGCAAGACGGTACTTTTCGAGACCGGGATCGGCGCATTCTTCGAGCCGAAACTGAGGCAGCGATTCGGCGTCGTCGAGTCGAATCATGTGCTGCTTGATTCGCTGGCCGAAGCAGGTTTCGATCACGCTGACATCGATGTCGTGGTCCTTTCCCATCTCCACTTCGATCATGCTGGCGGGCTTCTCGAAGCCTGGCAGGAAGGCAAGTCGCCTTCGCTGCTGTTTCCGAATGCGACGTTTGTTGTTGGCGCTGAACACTGGCAACGCGCATTGCATCCGCACCCGCGCGATCGCGCTTCGTTCATCGCGGAATTGCCGCAGTTGCTTCTCGACAGCGGCCGCCTGGAAATTGTCGAAGGCGAATTTTCGAAAGCATTGGGCAGCGCCGTTCGCTTCGAGATTTCCAATGGTCATACACCGGGCCTGATGCTTGCAGAGATCGTGTCTGAGCAAGGTGGCGTGGTGTTTTGTGCCGACCTGATTCCGGGGCGACCCTGGGTGCACTTGCCGATCACGATGGGTTATGACCGCTACCCCGAACTGCTGATTGACGAAAAGAAGGCGTTCCTCGAAGACAAGCTGGCGCGAAATGTGCGGCTTTTCTTCACCCACGATTCCGAGTGCGCACTGGCCTCGGTCACGTGCGACGAAAAGGGGCGATTCGGCACAGCCGATGAGCAAGCAGCCCTGGTGGGGCGGCCTCTGGCCGCCTGAGCATATTCACGCAATGGAAAACGGAGAGTAGCCATGAAGACAGTCATTTTGTTGAGCCTGCTGCTGAGCGCATCTGCATTTGCCCATGATGACGCCGGCAAGCACGAGAAGAAGGTAGCGGGCATTGCGCCAATCGAGCAGACCGCTGCCGGCGATGTCTACGGCACACGGATGCCGGAGCCGACTCCAGCCGCCGTGGACATCGACACCGTTTCCGCCAGGGCCGCCGATTTCAGCGGCAAGCCCATGGCATTCAGCGGACGAATCACCGAGGTCTGCCAGAATTCGGGTTGCTGGGTCATCCTGACTGGCGAGAGCGGTCGCTATGCGCGAGTGAACATGCACGACCACAGTTTCGGCGTGCCGAAGGATTCGAGCGGGCCAGCCGTCGTGTACGGCACGCTGACCGAAAAGAAGCTTGGTGCCGACGAAATTGCGCACCTGGAGAAGGATGGCGCGAAGCCTGCGCAGGAAATCGAGTTGCAGATCGATGCCGTTTCGGTGCTGATTCCGAAATCGGTCTGAGTAGGTCAAAACGAGGAACCTGCCCATGATTGCGCGCGAACGCATCGTACCGATAGCCATTCTCGTGGTGTCGCTGATGATCATCGGCGTCATCGGCATGTTGGGTGGCTGGAATGGCATCCTGGAAAAGTCCGATGCGCCCGTTGTGACCGTTTCGGTTGAATCAGGTTCCGTTGATCCACTCAACGATGGGCGGCTGGTCAGTGTGCAGGGCACGCTCGAGTTCGAGCGGCCTGCTGCGGACGAGGAGATGGGCGTCACCGATAGCGCTGCCGCAGTCCTCTTGCGTCGCGTCGAAATGTATCAGTGGCAGGAGAGCTGCATCGCCGACTCGTGCACGCAAACCCTGGGATGGTTTCCGGAGTTGATCGATGCCACTCAGTTCAACGAAAAGCTCGGACACAGGAACCCCAGCCAGTTTCCGTTTGCATCGCAGACGTTCTTTGCGGATGGAGTCCGGCTGGGTGCATTCACGCCGTCCATGGAGCTCGTGGCTGCACAGGCGCCAATGCAGGCCAGGCCCGTAAGGCTGCTGGAAATGCATGCCAATCTGGCCGCCAGCTTCAGCGAGCTCGACGGCGGAATCTTCGCGGGGAATGATTTCCTCAATCCGATTGCTGGTGATCTGCGCATTACCTACCACATGGTTCCAACCGGCACGGTCACGCTTGTAGGCGTGCAGGACGGCAACCGTTTGCTTCCCGCGCCTGCCGAATAGCACCCCTGAGAGAATCGACCCATGCATATCACCGGACTCTACGCGGCGCTGTCGGCGCTGCTGATCATCCTGCTGGCCTTTCGGGTTATCGCCAGGCGCCGCTCGGCGCGAATTGGAATTGGCGACGGGGGCGACAGGGATCTGGCCAAGCGCGTACGCGCCCACGCCAACGCGGCCGAAACCTTGCCTATCGGCCTGATTCTGCTGTTGTGCCTGGAGTGGAATCAGACCTTGCCGTGGATCCTTCATGTGTTCGGCATCCTGCTGCTGCTGGGCCGATTGCTGCACGCGTTCGGGATGTCCGGATCGTCAGGGGTCAGCAAGGGCCGGTTATTCGGCATGGGCCTGACTCTGCTGGCCCTGCTCGGCATGTCCTTGCTGCTGATCTGGCAGTTCCTGCTCGGCGCCACGATCTGATAATTCGCGGGTTCGAAAAGTAGCTGATACCGGTACCGGCGCGTAATCCCGGGGGCGGCCGCTGAAACTCACAGCAGCCACGGGATTCTCGTGGCAGGGCAAGCAAGTCGATAGCCTCGAACAGCGGTTCGCCTGCGGGATGCCGGCAGGAGGCAACGACCTTGGCTAGGAGTGGCTTTCAGGCCCAATGTGCGTGGATGTGCCAGACGCGCTCTGGAACATTTCGTCGTGCTCGATGAAATACAGGCCGGCGAACATCTTGGGGTCGACCGAATAGCCACTGGCCAATTTTTCGATCAGCCAGCGCGAGGCGTCTGCGCGCGGAACCTCATGCACGGTGATGTCTTCGGTTTCATCGCCGCCGCCCTGGTTGACACGTTCCAGGTCCAAAGCACGAACGAAGGCGAGGATTTCGTTGCTCATTCCGGCTGAAGTAGGCCCTGACATGATGAAATCCATGCGGCCGGCCTTGTAGCCGGTTTCTTCGATGAGTTCCCGGTGGGCCGCCTGCACGGCGTTTTCCGCTGCACTTGCGGGATCGTCGCCGACCAGGCCAGCCGGCATCTCGATGGTCATGCATTCCAGGGCAGGGCGGTATTGCTCGACGAACAGCAGCTTGTCCTCCGGCGTGACCGCCATGATCATGACGCCCCCGCCCGGGTTGGTGCGTTCGGCGAACTCCCAGCGGCCGCGGCGCTTCAGGCGCAGCCAGGTTCCGTTGCAAAGCGTCACTGTTTCGGTCATCGTTGTGGGCTCCATGAAACTTTCGTGGGCATGGCGTGGTCTTTTCACCGCCTCCAATCCCGCTAGCATCCAAGGTTGTACCAATGAATATCAAGCGATTGCTTTGTTGTGGCGTGCTGCTGCTGTCTTTTTCAGTGGCCATGGCCGACAAGCCGGCATCAAATGCACCCGTCAAGCGTGATGCGACAACGTTTACCGAGGCCGACGTCCAGGAAATCACCTCGATTCCGGTCTTGCAGCGCATGGTTGCCGGCTACAAGGGGCTGGGCGACTTGCAGCGACTGAGCTGGACCTTGGCCCGACTGAGCCAGCTCAACCCCGATTCCGCCGACCTGCGCATGGCGCTTGCGCTTAGCTACGCCGAGCTGGGCGACAAGAGCAAGACGTATGACCTGCTCCTGAAAATGAAGGATCAGGGCTACGGTGCGGACCTCAGCGATGATCCCCGTTTCGAGAAGGTCTACGGGACCGAAGCCTGGTCGTATGTGGTCCAGGCCCTGCAGATGAACCTCAATCCGTTCGGTGAGGGCAGCGTGGCCTTCGAACTTCCGAAAGGCGACACCTTGTTCGAGTCGATTGCCTGGGATCCGAAGCGCAAGAAATTCCTGGTCGGCAGCGTGCGCGAGGGCAAGATCTATCTCGCCGACATGAACGGCAAGCTGACCGAGTTCATCAGCCCGGCGGATGGCAGCGGTTTGTGGAGCGTCTACGCCATGGCCGTGGATGCGGATAGTGATCTGCTCTATGTGGCCTCTACTTCCTCGCTCTATTTCAAGGGCTTCCGCCAGGAAGACTTCAACAAGACAGGCATTTTCAAGTTCAAGCTTTCGACAGGAAAGTTGCTGGAAAAATATCTGCTGCCGTCCACCCAGGGTACCCGCGCATTTTCCAGCATCACGGTGGGCAAGGGTGGCCAGGTGTTCGCCGCCGATGGCCTGAACAACCAGATATTCACCATCGAAGGTGACAAGCTCAAGCTCGTTGTCGCCAATCCCAAGCTGACCAGCCTGCGCGGCATGGCCGTCAGCGATGATGGCAACATGCTGTATTTCGCTGACTACGGCCTTGGCCTGTTCGGTGCAGACCTCAAGACGGGAACCGGCTTTGCAGTCGAACATGACACCGCTACGCTCGTGCTCGGCGGAATCGAAGGTCTCTACTGGTACGACGGCAACCTGATCGCGATCGAGAATGGCATGTCGCCACAGCGCGTGATCCGTCTGAGCCTTTCGGCCGATGGCAGGGGCGTGACCAAGATGATGCCGCTGGATGTCGCCAATCCGGCCTTCGAGCTGCCGACATACGGCACCATGGTTGGCAAGGATCTCTACTACATCGCCAACAGTCAGAAAGGCCTGTATGGGCAGTATGGTGATGTCACCGACGAGTCCAAGCTGAAGCCGGTGAAGATCTTCAAGAGCGACATGCGATTCGCTTGGGGTGAAAACGGAATCAGTGCCGGCGGAATGAAGCCCGCCCGCCAGGCGACACCGGAGGAAGGCAGGGAAATGATGCGCACCCGGCCCACCATGCTCGATGAAGCCACTGCGCCGCCCAGGGAAAAGAAGGGTGAGTAGCTCAGGCAGCTAGCAGCCCTGAGCATGGACGAAATGGTTTCCAGTCACCCGGCCTTGTGCCGGGTGATTTCGTTTGGCGAACCGCTTTCTTGCCGATGCCGCGTGCTTCGGTCAGGTCTGGCTCGCAATCTGCCGTAGTGCTTGTTCGAATACCTCAACCGGTTGCCCGCCCGAGATGAGGTGGCGATCATTGATGATCACTGCTGGCACTGAGTGGATACCGTTGTTGAGGAATTTCTGTTCCTGCGCGCGCACGTCTTCGGCGTATACGCCGGATTCCAGGATCTTCCGCGCTTTGCCTTCATCGAGCCCTGCGCTTGCCGCGATTCTGACCAGGTTGGCGTGTGAGGAGACATCATCGCCATCGGTAAAGTAGGCGCGCAACAATGCCTGCTTGAGCGCCAGCTCGCTGGAGCGGCTTTCCAGCCCAGCCCAGTGCAGCAGGCGGTGGGCATCGAAGGTGTTGTAGATGCGGTCGCGCTGGTTGAACGTGAACCCGAGTTCCGCGCCACGTGCGCGAATTGCCTCACGATTGGCAGCCAGCTGTTCAGGTGAGGAACCGTATTTCTGCTTCAGGTGTTCGGCCGTATCCTGGCCTTCCGGCGGCATTTGTGGATTCAACTCGAACGGCTGGAAATGCAGCTCGACGTCAACTGCATCGCCGACGCGAGCGATCGCCTGCTCAAGGGCCTTCAGCCCGATCGCGCACCATGGGCACGATACGTCCGAAACGAAATCGATCTTAAGGGGTGCTGGAATCTGTGTTGTGTTCATCACACGGCCTCGTTTGCATGACTTACCCAGATTGGGCTTGGGCGGAGCCAATCAAGCCCATCTGCCGATCAGCCTGCCTGAGGGGAGGTCAGCCTTGATGCATGACATCAAGCTGGGCTGACCGTGAAGCGGTTCAACTTCTTGCGTGCAGCTCGATGCTTGAATCACTATTCCCTGAAATACCGGCGCCAATCCATGGATGCTCCATCATTCGCACGAGCGGCGGCTCGACTGGCGCTTGCAGCCTTGCTGGCATTCCCGGTATTCCCGGCCCTGGCAACGACATTCCATATTGATCCTGTGAACGGTAGCGACAACGGTGACGGCAGTGCCTCAGCGCCGTGGCGATCGCTGCAGGCAGTGCTGGACGCCAACCTGGTCGAATCGCGCGACTGGCCCTCCTTCCCGTATCAGTCCGGCATGTCACTGGTGCAGGTGAACGCGGGTGCTCCGGTTCGGGCCGGCGACACCCTGCTGCTGGCAAGCGGTTACTACGGTGACATCGAGATCAGCCATCTCTACAACGCGGCACCGATAACGATTGCCGCGCAATCCGGGCAAACGCCCCGCCTGCGCAGCCTTCTCGTGCAGTCCGCGCAGAACTGGGTACTGCGCGGACTCTCGATCAGTCCGTCGCATGCGGCGACCAACACACCAACAACCATGGTGAAGATCGACAGCCATAATCATTTTGGTCCAACCTGGGATATCGAGCTTTCCGACAGCGACCTGTTCAGCGTTCCCGATGCTTCCTCCTGGAGCGCGCAGGACTGGCTAAGCCTGGCATCGAGCGGGGTCAATGTCGGCGGTGACCGGATCAGCGTGGTCGGCAATCGGCTGCGCAACCTGCGTTTCGGGATCAGCGTTGGCGGTGCGGACGCGCGCATCCGGCAGAATCTGATTGACGGATTTTCCGCAGACGGTTTGCGTGGCCTGGGGGATCGCGGGGTGTTCGAGTACAACCGTGTGCAGAACATCAAGGTGGGCGATCCACCTGATTCCAATCACGATGACGGCTTCCAGAGCTGGTCGGTCGGTGCGGGAGGTGTCGGAACCGGCGAAGTCACTGGCGTGGTATTGCGAGGCAATGTCTTTATCAGCACAACCGATCCGAACGATCCGTTGCGCACCAGCATGCAGGGCATCGGCTGCTTTGATGGATTCTTCGTCGACTGGGTTGTCGAGAACAACGTGGTGATCACCGATCACTGGCATGGCATCAGCTTCTACGGCATGCGCGATTCGCGCATCGTCAACAATACGGTCATCGACATCAACGCCAGTTCGCCCGGCCCGCCGTGGATCATGGTGCATGCGCACAAGGATGGGCGGCCCAGTTCGAATGTCGTCGTGCGCAACAACCTGGCCACTGATTTCTCGTTGGCCGCAAACAATCTGATCAGCGATCACAACCTTGAGTTCGTGAACGCGAATGCGGGCGCATTGTTTGTTGCGCCGCCACTCGACATGCATTTGCTACCCGGCACCGCAGCGGTTGATACGGGCAGTGCCACGCTGGCACCGTTGATCGATGCCGAGGGCGTGCCAAGACCACAGGGAACGGCGATCGACCTTGGCGCCTACGAATGGCGAGGCGATGCCATATTCGCGGATGGATTCGACTTCAACTGACGCTCATTCGCACACAGCGTAGATGCTGCTACGAATCGCCTTGGGCGCGCAGTGCTTGACGCGCGCGCCTCGATGGCGTGCCATGGCTCCCCTCGATCAATGAATCGCTGTTGCCGCATGACTGCGTCCCAGCGACACGGGCAGAGGGCAAGCTCATGTGCGGGCGATTTTCAAGCTACTACACCTGGCGCGAGATCTGGGAGTTTTCAGGAGGTCTTGCTCTGACTCTGCCGACAGAGGATCCGCATCCCGCCTACAACATGGCGCCCACCCAGCCAGGCTGGGTGCTGGTGGGTGAGGGTGAAGGCAAGGCAAGAGCGACGCAGATGCGCTGGGGCATCATTCCGGCCTGGGCGCGCGACACGAAGATCGCCTACAGCACGATCAATGCACGCGCGGAAACCGCCAGCAGCAAGCCGGCATTCCGATCTGCATGGAAGTCTCGTCGTTGCCTGGTTCCGGCGTCTGGCTATTACGAGTGGCCGGGCGAGGGCAAGCAGAAGCAGCCCTACTACATTCATGCGGTGGATTCGCCGGTACTGATGTTCGCCGGCCTTTGGGAGCGCTGGAGCCCGAAAGATGCAGAGCCGATCGAAACCTATTCCATTGTGACCATGGATGCAGAAGGCGAACTTGCCAAGCTGCACGATCGGATGCCGTTGATGCTGCCGCCCGATGTGCATCGCGACTGGATCGAGGGGAGCAGTGAGCAGGCATCAGCCATTGCACAGGCAGCACCCTTGCCCGATCTGACCTGGTATCCGGTCAGCAAGGCAGTCGGCAACGTGCGCAATCAAGGTCCGCAACTGATAGACCCGTTGTGAACTCCGAACGCACAGGTCTCTCAGCGTCGCAGCGGCTGCAATTTGCGGGACTGGATGCGATCACTGCACTGCTATTCCTGTGGACCTGGATCGCGCCCGGTTCAGTCTTTTTCGCCACAGTCGAGGCCATGGAAATGGCCTTTGTCATTGAGTTCGCTTCCCTGCATGCCGCAGGCATGTTGATGCTCTTTCTGGTTTCGACAGGCATGAAGCGTTGGCAGCGGATTCTCGGAATCGCGGCAATGGGATCGTTCTACCTGGGCTTCTTCGGCTGGTTGGGTTTGAAGGCGGGAATCTGGTGGCCAGCTGCAGTCATGCTGATTTTCGTTTTCGGCAAGATCCGACACGTCATATCGAATCGCATGAGTGATGACGACTCCTTCCATTTTGGACTGCAATGGGGCGGCTCGACTGTCCTGTTCGTACTGCTTACAGGCTTGGCCTTCATGCTGCCCTGGCCGCACCTGGGAATTCCGCCATCACCCGATGAAGGCAAGGTTCACGCAGACGGCGCTACGCAAGCGGCATCACATGCAATTGTAGTGGCCGGATTTCTCTACTTCGCCAGCATGGCTGCCATCAAGTATCGATTCGCCGCTTATTTCAATGCTCACGGTGCAGAGCGATGAATCGACCAGGGCATCCATTTTCACCCACCGGCTGATCTTCCCATCGGAGTAGGTCGGTGTGCCTTGTCTGATCGGCGTGGCCATCGTCGGCTGGGGCCATCGAAATTCGCCAAAGGATGTCGGTCTACTTCGCCGGAACCGCGCCGAGCTCCCGGATGTACATTCACCGTTTCATGGAGTCGCAAGAAAGCGCATAAGCGAATTCGACGGCGGGGGAAGGATTTCATCAAGCTTGCCCATCCTTTTGCGACTGCTACTTTGCAGGAACCAGATGCATGGGCCGGGCGGGGAGTCCTATCGCCTTTCTATAGCTGGCGTAGAGCTTGCTCACCTTGGCGACATAGACCTGCGTTTCTTCGTAGGGCGGAACGCCGCCGTACTCGTCTACCGTGCCGACTCCGGCGTTGTAGGCCGCCGCGACGAGAATGAGGTCTCCTCCGTAGTGAGCATCAAGTGCCTTGATGAGGCGGGCGCCAGCGAGAATGGATTCCTTGGCCGAATGCGGATTGTCGACGGAGTAGTCGGAAACGACCTCAGGCATGAGTTGCATGACGCCGCGTGCTCCCTTTTCCGAAACGGCCTCCGCATCAAAGTAGCTTTCGGCATGCGCGATAGCGCGCAGCCAGGCCTCATCGATGCCGGTGCTGCGCGCGGCAGACCTGAACTCATTGCGATAGAGGTCCAGTCGCGGAGGACCGACCTTGCCCAATCCGATGTGTGCCGGCGAGTGTGGTGGGGATTCCACGCCGAAGCCGAATAGGGGCTTCGAGCCGGGCAGGTTGCGTGTGCCGTAAACAGTCTTGCCGTCCTGCTCACGCTGATAGAGGGTTCCCTGAAAGGTGCCCATCGTTCCCCATAGATTGGGCAGGGCGGCGGCATCGTCGTCAACTTCCTGCGCCGTACAAGTGGATCCCGGTTCAGGCGCCGTTGACAGACTCACTGTTCCATCATGAAGGCAGCGCCAAACTGTTCGGGCCTCTACATCGGCAGGGAGTGCCGCAATGATCATGGCCATCAGGACAACGGGCCAGACACCGCTATTCAGCGATCGCCGGGCTCGTTGTCTCCAGAGGACGAGCCGGTGCCTCATCAGGAAAATGTCTCGAAGCCCTGAGGCACGGGCCATGCCCCGTGGCATGGCCATTCAGCCTGCTCAGCGAATCCGTCGATAGCGGACTTCGTTGGCGCGATCACCTACCTGGGAGGTGATGAAGCCGTTGTTGACCTGATCCATATTGAACACGGAATCTCCCGTGTGCAGACGACCATCGTTGATCCAGCCCTCGAACGTATTGCCCTCGGAGGCGACAAGCACCTGTCCGTCCGGGGTGATATTGAGCTCCACTGATACGCCATACATGGAGTTGTATCCTTCGAATGTACCGACCATCCAGCGCGGCACGTAAGAAGTGTGCTGGCCGCCGTAGTAGTTCTCATCCGAGTATCTGGCATCGTCCTTGTTCTTGCTGTTGCTGATCAATGCGCCGAGCAGGGCGGCACCAACGATGATGCCGGCAGTCGTGGCCGCCTTGTTGTTGTCACTGCTGTTGTTTTTTCCACTTCCTTTCGTGTGGACCTTGAACTCTGCCCGGCAACCGTCATCGACCCAGATTTCCCGGCGATCGAAGTCCCAGTCACGGCCTTGGCGGCAAGTGGAGCCGGACAATTTCTTCGACAACGTCACGTAGCCCGGCTGGTTCAATCTGCAGGAGTTGTGGCGGTTGCTCTTGCTCTCGCAAGTAATGGTGTAGTCGGCCCTTGCGGCGGGCGACCAGCCTGCAGCAAGCACCATGGCGACTGCACACAAGGACGCGGCAATTGGTGATTTCATCGGATGCGGTTCCTTTGGATTGAGAGCCTTCGCATCCAGAGCGAATCCGATGCAATAGCTGCTGAGTCGAGCAGGGCTGGGCTATCCAGCGACGATTCACCCGACCACTACCAGGAACGGCTGCACGCGCGACGGATTCGGGAGTCCCCCTGTTCGTGCCGCGCGGCAATATTGCATTGAACGCTTGTGGACGAGCGAATCCATTGATATCAGATTGCACCCGCCAATGCCAAGCGTTGCTCGAATCCGGAACGCGCCGGTGTTTCGCTATTCCTGATCCAGTCGGCTGAGTGTGCGATCCAGGCGTGGACTCCAGTCGCGCTTGATATCGGCCGATACAAGTACGTGACCAGCTTGCCCGATCAGGTTTTCGCGAGGAATAAAGCCGATGTATCGCGAGTCTTCGCTGTTGTTGCGATTGTCGCCCATCATGAAGAACTGATCTGCCGGAATCTGCACGGGGCCGAATGAAACATCCGAACCCCTGGTTGAAAAGAACTGTACTTGTCGACGATTTCCGTTGATCTGCTCGATCTGGCGAGTTGCCTCGCCGTAAATGCCTTGGCGGACTTCTTCGGTAACGCGCTCCAGTTCGGTATAGGCGGCCCTCTGCCCATTCACGTAAAGCCGGTTGTTGCGCACTTCAATCGTATCCCCTGGCAAACCGACAATTCGCTTGATCAGGCGCGTGCCGTCCTTCGGGGAACTGAAAGTCGCAATGTCACCGCGTTGGGGTTCGCCAAGCCTGGCCAGCGAAAGATTGGTCAGCGGGATCTTCAGATCGTAGGCGAGTCGGTTAACCAGGACGACATCGCCCTCGAGAATGGTGGGTCTCATTGAGCCGGTGGGAACCGGGTTCCAGTCGGCAACTGCGGTACGGAACAGGCCGAGACAGAAAATGAAAGTCAGCAGGCCTCGGTTGTTCCTGATCCAGGTTCTCATGTCGAGCTGTCCTCTATGTCGAGAGGAAAGGGACACGCAAGGCGCAATGAAAGTTTCCCGACGCCCGAAAGTATGCAAGG
>NZ_JBAWHJ010000321.1:0-14086 GCF_049593775.1 Dokdonella sp.
GGCCAGACCCGACTTGCGCAGCCATTCGATAGCGGCTTCGATGTCGCCATCGTTCTGGGTGAGTGCCTTCTTGCACTCCATCATGCCGGCGCCGGAACGCTCGCGCAGTTCCTTGACCATCTGGGCGGTGATATCCATCAGTTAAACCTCACAGCTTGGCGCGAGCACACTGTCGCGCGAAAGTGGACAGGCGCATGCAATTCAGGTTCGTACGGAAAACGACCCACACGAAGGGGCGTGATCCAGCGTCTCCTGGAGTGCTGCGTCACTGGGCGGGTCTGCTCCGAGCCCGGTCAGGGTCGGAGCGACCACGTCGCTACCTTCTCAAATTGAAAAGGCAGGCTTGTTACTTACTCGGCGGCCGGCGTTGCGGCAGCGTCGGCAGGTTTTGCCTCTGCAGCAGGCGCTTCAGCGGGCTTTGCCTCGGCGGCAGCAGGTGCTTCAGCCGGCTTGGCTTCGGTGCGCGGCTTGGCCGGTCCAGCTCCAGGTCCCGTGCGGCGTGCGCCGGACGGCGCGCCACGCTTGGCCGGCGGCTTGCCACGGGGAGCCTGCTTGCGACGATCGTTGTCCTTGGCGATCGGATTGCCATCGGCATCCATTTCGACAAATTCATCGGAGTTCACCGCGACGGCCGGTGCGACTGCCTTGCCTTCCAGCACGGCATCGGCGACGGCGCTGGTGTAAAGCTGCACAGCACGGATTGCGTCATCGTTGCCCGGGATGGCGTAGTCGACCAGGCTCGGGTCGTAGTTGGTATCAACCACGGCCACGACCGGAATACCGAGCTTCTTGGCTTCGAGGATGGCGATGTTCTCGTGGCCGATGTCGACAACGAAGATCGCGTCTGGCAAACGGCCCATGTCCTTGATGCCGCCCAGCGAGCGCTCGAGCTTCTCGCGTTCACGAGTAAGCTGCAGCACTTCGTGCTTGACGAGTTTTTCGAAGCGTCCGTCGGTGGACATTGCCTCGATTTCCTTGAGCCGAGCGATCGACTGCTTGACCGTGCGGAAATTGGTCAGCATGCCGCCGAGCCAGCGTGCCGCCACGTAGGGCTGGCCGCAACGAATGGCGTCTTCCTTGATCGCTTCGCGTGCCGAACGCTTGGTGCCGACGAAAAGCAGGGTGCCGCGCTTCTGTGCGAGTCCCGATACGAAATTCATCGCATCGTTGAACAGCGGCAGGGTCTTTTCGAGGTTGATGATGTGGATGCGTCCGCGTGCGCCGAAGATGTACGGCGCCATGCGGGGATTCCAGTAACGTGTCTGATGGCCGAAATGGACGCCCGCTTCGAGCATCTGGCGCATGGTGACTTGAGGCATGGTATAGCTCCAATCTTGGGCAGCCGCACGATTTTTGTGTGGTGTACGGTGATGCCCGGGGTTGAGACCTCCACATATCCGCCGTTTGCGACCTTCGAAAAGGCACCCCGAAAACGGTGACGATACGTGTGCGGATTTGGCCTGACGTGGATATTTGACTACCCTTGTCCGCCATTGATGGTTCTGCAGGTGAATCGCGGAACCATTTTTGCGTTTGCCAACAGCCACTTGGGCAAGCGGGTCGACTTAGCCGTAGAATTGTAGCCTGTCCCCGGTGCTTGCCACAAGCGCCCCGCATCCAGAGAAACCATGTCCGTTACGATCAAGACTCCCGACGAGATCGAGAAAATGCGTGTTGCCGGTCGCCTCGCTGCCGAAGTGCTCGAGATGATTGCGCCCCACGTCAAGCCCGGTGTGACTACCGAGGCGCTCGACAAGCTGTGCCATGACCATATCGTTGACGTTCAAGGCGCCGTGCCTGCCAACGTCGGCTACAAGGGCTTTCCGAAGACCGTGTGCACATCGGTCAACCATGTGATCTGCCATGGTATTCCGACTCATTCGAAAGTGCTCAAGGACGGCGACATCATCAACATTGATGTCACCGTGATCAAGGACGGCTGGCACGGCGACACCAGTCGCATGTACTTCGTGGGCGAGCCGTCAGTGCTGGCCCGGCGGCTGGTCGAGGTAACTCGGGATGCGATGCTCGAAGCGATTTCGATCGTGCGCCCGGGCGCCACGCTGGGCGATATTGGCGCAACGATTCAGAAATATGCGGAATCCCGCAATTTTTCGGTTGTTCGCGAGTATTGCGGACACGGCATCGGCAGGATCTACCACGAGGATCCGCAGGTTCTTCACTACGGTACCGCTGGTACCGGCCTGAAACTGAAGAAGGGGATGACTTTCACGATCGAGCCAATGATCAATTCGGGCAAGCCCCAGACCCGACTGTTGCCGGATGGCTGGACCGTGGTCACGCGAGACCACTCCCTGTCCGCGCAGTGGGAGCACACGCTTGCAGTTACCGATGACGGCTTCGAAATCCTGACTCCCTGGCCCGCAGCGGCCGCCTGAGCGAAATCCAATGACCGGCGTGGCCGCATCCATCGTGCGCGTGCCAGCCCTGCCACGACTGGCGAAGCCGGTACCGCGTGTTGGGGTGGTGGGCCCCGCACGACTGGCCTTGCGCCAGTATCTTGTCGACTACGACCGGGACCTGGCCGGAGCGTTCCGTGATCATGCCGACGCTGAGGAGATCGTTGCGGCACGAACGGCGGCGGTCGAGCGCGTACTGGTATATGCCTGGCACTCCTGGCTCGGCGAGACGGCTGAGGCTGCGTTGATCGCGGTCGGCGGATTTGGACGTCGGGAGTTGTTTCCCGGCTCCGATGTCGATCTTCTGATCCTGACTGCGGCTTCGCCGGAGCCGCGGGTGGTCCGCGCCATCGAGACGTTCTGCGCCTGCCTGTGGGATCTGGGCATCAAGCCCGGCATGGCCGTACGTGACCTCGAATGCTGCGAAACCCTGGCCCGGCAGGACATCAGCGTCTATACCAACTTGATCGAATCGCGCTATCTGGCCGGTTCGCCCGATCTTGCCGCGAAGCTTCCACTCTTCGGGCACGCGGCCCCACTGTGGTCGGCGGCTTCCTTTCTTGATGCCAAGCAGACCGAGCAAGCGGCACGTCATTTGCGTTTCGGAGATACGGCTTACAACCTTGAGCCGCATTTGAAAGAAGGGCCAGGCGGACTGCGCGACCTGCAAATGATCACCTGGCTGGGGCATGAAACAGCCGGCTCAATCAGCCTGCCGGACATGGTTGATGCCGGCCTGCTCGATGCGACCGAAACCGAGGCCCTGGCGTCTGCCAGATCCACGCTGTTTCGCATCCGCTATGCACTCCATCTCCTCGCGAACCGGGCCGAGGACCGACTCCTGTTCGACTACCAGCGCGAAGTCGCGCACATGCTTGGCTATCGTGACGAACACGCCGACAATCTGGGCGTCGAACAGTGCATGCAGGACTACTACCGCGCGGCACGTCGAATCGCCGGGACCAACGAGGAGCTGCTCGCTCGCTGCAACGAGATGCTGGCGGTTTCGCCAGCCAACGCGAAACCGTTGGGGCGCGGCTTCCTGCGAATCGACGGCCGTCTGGATGTGGACAGCAGCCATCGCCTGCACGATGAACCTCAGGCCCTGATCGAGCTATACGCCCTGTTGGCCAGCGAGGCGGGGGTGCGTGGATTGCGTGCACATGCGTTGCGCCAGGTGCGCCTGGCCCTGTCCAACCCACGCCTGGATTTCGATCAGCCGGAAGTCTTTGTGTCGTTGCGTAACCTGTTCGAGCGCGGGGCGGAAGCGGTCGAGGCGCTTGCTGCGATGGCGCGGCATGGCGTACTTGCCCGGCTGATTCCCGGGTTTGCCAAGGTCACCGGTCGCATGCAGTACGACCTTTTCCACGTCTATACCGTGGATGAGCATACGATGCGCGTGCTCCGGTTCATTGCGCGATTCGCCGGTGACGAGGGTGCCCGGGACTTTCCACTGGCCCATACCCTGTACAAGCGGATTCCGCAGCCAGCCCTGCTGCTTCTCGCCGGATTGTTCCACGACATTGCGAAAGGTCGCGGAGGCGATCATTCGGTACTCGGCGAAGAGGATGCGCGTGCTTTTTGCGTGCGTCTCGGCCTGAGTCCGGCCGCCATCAACCGGGTCGCCTGGCTGGTGCGCTGGCATCTGCTCATGAGCGTCACCGCACAGCGCCAGGACATCACTGACCCGGCAGTAGTACACCGGTTCGCCGAGCAGGTCGATGACTGGGAACGACTCGATTACCTGTATCTGTTGACGGTCGCCGACATCAACGGCACCAGCCCGAAACTCTGGAACACATGGCGCGATCGCCTGTTGTCTGACTTGTATTCGGCGACCCGTTACGTATTGCGCGAAGAATCCGGTGAACTACCCAAGGCAGAAGAGCGCGTAGCCGAGACGCGCAGCAAGGCTGAGGCGTTGCTGGAACCCAAAGGCATAGAGGCTGCGACGGTTGCCCGGATCTGGGTCGACTTTCCTGAGGAGAGTTTCCTGCGCTATCGGCCCGAGCAGATTGCGTGGCAGACGGAATCCATCGCTGCGCACGATGATCCCGGGCAACCGCTGGTGCGCCTGAATCCTCTCGGAGTTCGGGGCACCACCGAGGTTTTTGTCTATTCACCAGATCGGGATGGATTGTTTGCAACCATTACCGCGGTGCTGGACCGTGCGCATCTGAATGTCGTCGAGGCTCGCGTCATCTCGGCTCATTCGGACATGGTCCTCGATACATTTTTCGTGCTCGACCAGGCCGGCAAGCCACTGCTGGATGAAAGCCGCGTCGCAAGCCTGGAAGCGGCGTTGCGCCAGGCCCTTAGCATGGCCGAGCTCAGCGAGCAGCCCGTTCGCCGAGCCTTGCCGCGCACGCTGAGGCATTTCCATATCGTGCCTCGCATCGTCTTCAGTATTGTGGCCGAGCGTACTCGCCTCGGCCTGGTCTGCACGGATCGTCCGGGACTGCTTGCTTCGGTTGCACAGACCTTTCGTTTGCTCGGCGTGCGCGTGCATGATGCGCGGATTGCCACATTCGGTGAGCGCGTCGAGGACTTTTTCCGCATCAGCGACGAGAATGACCAACTCCTGGACGAAGCAAGCCAGGCATCCCTGCGTGCGGCTCTTCTCTAGCAGCTCGATATAAGGCAACGCTGATCAAGTGGCACAATAGTCACGGCTTTCAGAAGGTCTGCCAGCCGTGCTGCGAGGCGAAATGAAGGCTGGTCGCCTTGACGAGCATCGCGGAGCGGCTGGCTGGCCTCCTGAAAGCCACCTGTTTCAATAGATTAGTATCGGCAAGGCGACGCCTGTCTGCGCGCATCTCATTGTTGCGGTGCCTTGAAGGACGGTCAGTTCAACTGCGCCAGCGCGCCGCGAGCTGCACGCAGACAGGAGTCGTGACGATTGCGCCACTTGATCAACGTTGCCTTGAGTCAACAGGAAAACCGGAAAGCCCGCCATGCCAAGCATTGAAAAAATCATCGATTCAGCCTGGGAGCGGCGCGCCGACCTGGCGACCAAGGAGGTCGAGCGAATCATCCGCCCAGCCGTCGAATCCGCACTGGACATGCTCGAGAGCGGCGAAGCGCGTGTGGCGGAGCCGCAATCGGATGGCAACTGGGTCGTGCACCAATGGCTCAAGAAGGCCGTGCTCTTGTACTTCAAGATAAACGCCAACTCCGTGATGGATGGCGGGCCGATGAATGCATGGGACAAGGTTCCGCTACGTTTCCTTGGCGCCGATATCGAGAAATTTGCCGCTCTCGGTGCGCGTGTCGTCCCGGGTGCACTGGTGCGGCGCGGTGCCCACATTGCGTCCGAAGCCGTGCTGATGCCCAGCTACGTGAACATCGGGGCGCATGTCGGGTCCGGAACGATGGTGGACACCTGGGCCACGGTGGGGTCCTGCGCGCAAATTGGTTCGCGCGTGCACCTTTCCGGAGGTGTCGGCATTGGCGGGGTGCTTGAGCCCCTGCAAGCCGGTCCGACCATCATCGAGGATGATTGCTTCATCGGTGCGCGTTCCGAAGTGGTGGAGGGCGTTGTCGTCGAGCGTGGCAGCGTAATTGGCATGGGCGTGTTCCTCGGCCAGTCCACGAAGATCTACGATCGTGCCACCGGCAAGGTCAGCTATGGCCGCGTGCCGGCAGGCAGTGTCGTTGTTGCGGGATCGCTGCCAGCCGTAGATGGCAGTCACAGCTTGTATGCAGCCATCATCGTCAAGCACGTGGATGAAAAAACCCGATCGAAAACGGCCATCAACGAATTACTGAGGGCCTGAGCATGGCAGTCGAGATCCATGGCCTGAACAATTGCGATACCTGTCGAAAAGCACGCAAGTGGATGGGCCGCCACGAAATCGAGTACCAGTTCATCGACTATCGAGAGCAACCTGCTGCTCCGGCTACGCTCAGGCTCTGGGCCGATGCCGTGGGCGGCTTTGAGTCACTGGTGAATCGCAGCAGCACGACATGGCGCAATCTTGCGCCGGCTAGGAAATCTCCCGGTTCGGCAGCCGAATGGAGCCTGCTGATTCGAGAATATCCTGCGTTGGTCAGACGACCGGTGCTGGTGCTTGACGATGGATCCGTGCATCTGGGGTTCAGCGACAAGCTGTACGCGCAGCTGTTGGGAAAAGACGCGTAGGCAGATGCCGGAGCGCGATGAATAGCCGAACCGTTGTTGCCGGCTGGATCCATTGCGCCAGTCCGTTTCCCGAGCGTCAGGAAACAGACGCGCAGCGCAGTTCCAAAACTCATTCTCAATCCCGATTTCCAGGCTATGTCCGAAATACTCGACCTCACATGTGAATTGATAAGGCGTTCATCGGTAACCCCGGAAGATGCCGGTTGCCAGGCGCTCATTGCCGAACGGTTAGCCGGGGTCGGATTTGCGATCGAGAACCTGCACTACGGCGAGGTCCGCAATCTCTGGGCGACGCATGGCAGTGGTGGGCCGGTGCTGACATTTCTCGGCCATACCGATGTAGTGCCTGCCGGGCCGGAGTCAGAGTGGACGAGTCCGCCATTCGAACCTGTGATTCGCGATGGCATGTTGTACGGTCGCGGCTCTGCCGACATGAAGTCGGGAGTGGCCGCAATGGTGTTGGCTCTGGAGGATTTTGTTCGCCGCCACCCACATCACGATGGCATTGTCGCCATGCTCCTGACCAGCGACGAAGAGGGGCCGTCCATCGATGGCGTACGCCGGGTTGCAGAAGAGTTTCGTCGCCGAAAACAGAGGATCGACTGGTGTCTGGTCGGCGAACCGTCATCACAGTCAAGGTTGGGTGACCTGATTCGCGTCGGGCGCAGAGGGTCGCTCCAC
The DNA here is from genome assembly GCF_049593775.1 of Dokdonella sp. Classification (GTDB taxonomy): domain Bacteria; phylum Pseudomonadota; class Gammaproteobacteria; order Xanthomonadales; family Rhodanobacteraceae; genus Dokdonella. Next base: position 7,243 of record NZ_JBAWHJ010000321.1, read on the forward strand.
GGCCATCTTCGAGTGCGAGGGATACAGGGGCACGTGGCCTATCCGGACAAGGCCTCGAACCCGATCCATTCCGCGGCACCGGCGCTGGCGGAGCTCGCCTCAACACGCTGGGATGAGGGCAACGAGGGATTTCCTCCAACAAGTTTTCAGGTTTCCAACGTTCACTCGGGCACGGGTGCCAACAACATCATCCCGGGAAGCCTGCAGGTGTCGTTCAACTTTCGATTTGGTACAGCGAGTACGGCTGATGGGCTGCGCGAGCGCGTCGAGGCGTGTCTGCAGCGACATGCGCTCGACTACTCGATTGTCTGGGATCTTTCGGGCGAGCCGTTCCTGACTCCTGAAGGCGACCTGCGAAACGCGGTAAACTTGGCCGTGGAGAGTCGGTGTGGAATGACACCTGTCGCCAGTACGGCGGGTGGAACGTCTGACGGGCGCTTCATTGCGCCTCTGGGGGCTGAAGTGGTGGAATTGGGCCCGACGAACGCAACGATTCACAAGATTGACGAGTGCGTCGGTGTCGACGAACTTGAGCAATTACCTGGCCTCTATCTTGAGGTCGCTGAGCGTCTTTTCTCCGCTAGAGGCCAGTCGTGAGCACTTGCAATGCTCTGTGAAGTGAATTCGCTTCAATCAGGTTGTATCGACCGTTTATCACATTGACGGGTGATTTTCGGCCCGGTTTCGTGGTAATAATCGGGATGTTTTGCCGTTCGTGTCGGAACCGGACGGGCATGGAGCACCACTGAGAAGGGTTCGAGAGGAGTGTCTCGAGCCGATCCAGCTCAGGTCTGCGGGTTCGCTCGATGCAGGATTCATGTTCGCTCTCGCTGTACCGGGTTTGCGCTTTGCGCGGCACGACCGATTGGCAAATTTCTAGGGGAAACGACTTTGCTTTCCGATTTTCAGGGCTCACGATTCCGACAGGGATTCTTTATGAAGCTTGCGATCATCCTGGCGATGACCCTGCTGTCATCCGGCGTCCACGCCATCGATTTCACGCCGCATGGTACTCAGCCTGGATTGGCGTGGCCGATGGAAGAGCCGGATGCATGTTCGTCCTGCCATCGGGGCTTCAACGCTACCGATTCGCAATACATGCCGCACAGCAGTTGGGGTGGTTCGATGATGGCCAATGCGATGCGTGACCCCTTGTTCTGGGCCGCATTGGACGTTGCCAACAAGGATTTTCCTGGAGCCGGTGATTTCTGCCTGCGTTGTCACACTCCGCCAGGATGGTTGAACGGCCGCGTGGTGAAGAACACATCGGGTGGCTTGACCGGCCCTGGCGGTGCCAGCGGCTGCCAGTTGACGGGCGACTACAACGACTTTGACGGCAAGGGCAACGACTATGCTGGCGTGACTTGCCATTTTTGCCACCGCATGATGCCGACAGGCCCGGGTGGGCAGGCCGGGATGATCGGAAACGCCAATATCTGGATCGATGATGCAACCAGTTGCATGAATCCGGATGGCTCGAGCTATGGCGGGCCCTGCCGACGTGGACCATTCTCCTACAGCGATGGCATGCTGGATCCGCCGCATGGCTGGGTCCAGTCTGAGTACCACGGAAGTTCGGACCTGTGCGGAACTTGCCATGACGTGACTACACCGGACACCGACGAAGGTCCGTTGAAGACTCTCGTGCTCGAGGGCGGCGTAGCCACCACACGGCCGATGCCAATCGAACGCACCTATTCGGAATGGAAGGCCAGCCTGTTCTCGGACACGATCTATCGTGATGGTCTCGGCGAAGGACCTTCAGGCACCCCGGCATTCGCACTGGCCCAGCAATGCCAGGATTGCCATATGCGCTCCAGTGAAGACCCGGCAGCAAGGGCGTGCAATCAGAATCCATCAGGTTCTCGCACGGGCAATCTGCCAGTTCACGAGTTCGCTGGCGCCAACACTTGGGTGCCCGGCATCATCAAGCTCGAATATGCCAACGCGATCACGGGTTTCGGGCGCGAAGCGGATTACGATCGAACGATTGCCAGCGCCCAGGCGATGCTTGCTTCGAGTGCAGACGTAGAGGCCACCATTCTCTCCTACACGGCGCCGACGGCTGGCACGCCCGGGGCAATTGGCGTGCGCGTAAAGGTTACCAATCTCAGCGGACACAAATTGCCGACGGGTTATGGCGAGGGGCGTCGCATGTGGCTCAACGTGAAAGCTGTCAGCGATACTGATGAATTGATTGCGGAAAGTGCCGCATATGACGAGCTGACCGGCGAATTGACCCTCGATCCCCAAGCCAAAGTCTATGAGACGCTACAAGGCATCTGGACGCCGGGTGCGCCTGGCGAATGCAAGACCGAGGTCGCCGGCAAGAAACAGTTTCACTTCGTGCTGAATGATTGCATCGACAAGGACAATCGCATACCGCCGCTGGGCTTCCGGCCTGTCAGTCCAGGCGATCCGAACGGGGACGAGATTCGCCCCGTTGGTTATACGTATCCGGAAACCTCGCCGGGCTCGGGCACGTTGGTGAACTACGACACCACCGATTACACGTTCGTCCTGCCAGCGGGTACGGCCGTGCCGATCCGCATTGATGCCGAGCTGAAGTTCCAGATATCGAGCAAGGACTACATTGAATTCCTGCGCGACCAGGCCATAACCGCTCCGGCCATCCCGGCCGAGAACACCTTGTGCTCTGGCGGACCGGATCGCCCGTTTGACGTGGGGCCGCAATCGCTCAGTCGCGGCGAATACATGTACCAGTTGTGGAACAGCGCAACCTACGGCAAGTCACCGCCCGAAACCGCGGGCACTGTTTCGACCGTGAGCACACCTGACTGATTGGAAATGATGAATAGCTCAATTCAATCTCGAATCCTTTTGATTGCAGCCCCGCGCGATATCGTCTGGTCGCGAGCGGCGCTGGTCGCCTTTGGCCTGGCATTTCTGAGTGCCTGCGCGAATTCCCCCAGTGTCAGCTCAACATCGAAAGTAGAATCTGCGGCTGCATCTGTAGATCATTCCGAACGCATGACCGGCTATGTTGAATCAAGGCGGGTAACCGACTTTTGCCCCGACCAGAATCAGCGACGCGCTGATGAACGTTGCGTGGTTACCCATGGCTGGGACTATGGTCGAGGCGTACACGTGGTTCATACCTACGATCCCGAAGGCAAGCTGATCAGCACCGTGGAGCCGCCGGGTGCGGACCTGAGCCTGACTTCTGCGGAAGCGGCAAGAGTCGAGGCGTTGGTCAGATCCGATCCGAGAACCCGGGATATCGTGAACAAGCCCGGCGTATTGTTCTGGTCTGGCGGTTTTGCCATGCGTGAACCTGGAGATCCCTGGTGCGACAAGGGTTCGCGCTGCATTCGAGCCGTTGCCTACATTGGGGATGGCCAGACGACCGTACTTCATTCAGTAGTCGACCTCATGCGAGACGAGGTCGTCTATCCCAACTACGTTCCATCCGGCAAGAAATTGTCCGAACACAACGAGGTGCCATAACCGATGAAAACCATCCTCTTCGTTCTCGCAGCATTTGCGCTGCAGACGACCGCGGCATCCGTTGCCCAGGCGGGCGGATCGCCGACTTGCGTTGCTCCCGAGGTCAAGCTCAGCTGGCCGGCAGTCGATCCGGTTTGGGAAATGTGCTGGCTCGGTCCAGACGACAGCGTGTCGCCGCGCGGCTCCGGCATGGAGCTGCGCAACGTTTATCGCAATGGCGAATTGGTGATGCGTCGAGCGCATGCGCCGATGTTGTTTGCGGAGTACAAGGGCGGACAGGGAGGCGATTGCTATCGCGACTGGAAGGATGACACCTCCTCGGTCCTTGCTGCTGCTGTCGTACAGAACCAGCTCGGCACCATTCCCGGTGGTGGCGAACCTGCCATTACGGCTTGCGATCGCTCGCAGAATCCCACTCTATCCTACGGAACCTGCCCGTATGGATTGACCGTTGCGCCGGGCTACAACTGTACTGAGGGTCTCGCCATCGAGGACATGGGTACATATGTCCGTCTGACCACCCAGTACCGTGCGGACTGGTACATGTATTCCTCGCGCTTCGAATTCCATCGGGATGGGCGCATGGTGCCCTCGTTCGGATTCGGCAATCGAAACGGCACGTTCAATAGCGTGACCCATTGGCATACCAACTACTGGCGCTTCGAATTTGATATCGATGGCCAGGGAAACAACGTCGTCAGCATCAACGGTATCGATCAGGCCGCCGAATTTTCGGACTTGCGTGATGCCACGGGTGGCCCCGGTGGCGGCCAGACCACCTGGGAGGTCAGAAACCCGACAACCGGAAACGGCTACCGGTTCGTGCCGAGTGCCAGCGACTACGCTGTCGCCACCAACGAATCCGGCCGAAATTTTCACACGACAGATTTCATGGCCACCCAGGCGCACGGTGGCGAGTACGGCGACAATCCGAACTACAATCTGTTTGACTGTACAATGGATCAGAATGCCCTTGTTAACGGCGAAAGCATCGCCAACAACAATCAGGCCATCTACTACCGCGTTTCGGTCCGCGATGCGACGGCCAACAGCTGGCCAAACGGCTGCAGCGGTGGGGGATGCATTCCGCAGGATTCCATGGTCTGCAAGAACGCGGGACCCAGTCTGGTTCCGATTGGCCCATGGGCCGAGTTCATCTTTTACGACGGATTCGATGTGCTCGTTCCTGGAGCTGTGTTCAGCGCGCTGTAGCACCGGCATCAATACTTGCTCTGGCTAGTCGGCATGCTCGCCGCCAGCCAGTCGCAAGTAGCACGTCCTGGAACATTCAATCCGAATATCAATCGAGAGGTTCACATGAAGCCCATGTCCCGAATTGCTTTGTTCGGCTTGGCAACAACAGCTCTAGTTGCTGCCAGCGCGCTTGTGCATGGGCAATCGTCAACGACACATTCGTCAAGCAATGTGGCCTCAGAACAAAGCTGGTCCGCCTGGGGTGGAACTGTCGGCGTGCGCTGGAATCGTGATCTGGCCGGTGACCTGGGGCTGATCATCGAGCAGCCAAGCGGACGACTGCCGGACATGAGTTGGCGCGAGCATGAGCGTTTCGAACTGCGCCAGGCCGGAAGCCTCGAGTTCCATGTTGGCAATGGCAACCTGCAATCGTTTGTTGCCGGCTCGTTGCAGGCGCGCGGTGGCTATGTGCTGAAGAGTCCGTCGGGCGACATCGATCTGACCGACTTTCGCATTCGCACCCGCGACAGCGATCCACTTGTGCTGGACCTGGTTGGAGCGGATGGACAGGCGTGGTTTTACGTCGATCGCCTGATGTACGAAATCGTCGAGGACAATCGGATCCTCGCGGTTCGGGAAATGGATTTGCGTATCAGTCAGGCATTGGCAACCCGCATTGGTCACCCGGAAGTCGCAAACTGGGCCATCGCCGACATGCAGATGACCACCCAGGTGCTGCATCAGGGGTCGGGCGCTGCACCGAACGGTGGCGGAGTCTATGACTGGCATGGCACGCCCGCTCCGAACGGCGGCACCTATCAGGCCGACTTGTTCATGCAGGTATTCACGCCGCAGTACAGTCGTTGTACCGGTTGCACCGGCGTCTCTCCGACCAGTCAGGTCGTCTTCACGCCGAGCTCGACGCTAAGGAACAACGTCAACAACGGTTCGATCGCTGCAACCATTCCCGGCGATCCGATGGGAACGAGTACGGCGCTGTGGACTGCGGATATCCCGTGGTATCAGAAGTTCTCGGGCACGTTTGCACCGTATGGAAATGACCAGCATCCCTATCTGATCTGGAACATGTACCGTGTGAATGCTGATGGCAGCATCGACCAGATTGGCCGTTCCGGCGTCAAGCATGCATTCCTTACAACCAATCAGGGATGCGCATCCGGACACGGCGGCAACTCTCACGTCCTCGGACTGCAGTGTTCGGATACCTATGGCACTGGCAACAACGACAGCAACAGCGATCTTGGACCGCGCTCGGAAATCATCCCCGCGACCAACCAGTGGGGGCGTTGTGGATCGATCTATGACACCAATTGCGATGGCGGCTCCAACTCGTCCGGCAATGGCAACTATTCGCAACGCCTGATCGTTGCCGAGTCCCAGATTGCGCCTGGCCTCAATGCGGGCGCCAGCTACCTGTTCGAATCCTGGTACCTGGCTCGAGAGGACATCAACATCTACAACTCGATGGCAACCAAATCGGTGACGCCCAGCTGGGGCGGGTCGGTCTGGAACACTGGCACTGGCACCAACTATCGGTTGGGATCGGGGTTTGATCGCTGGTATGAACTCGCCACGCCGGCATCGAGCAAACTCGAAATGGAGATCGTCAGCGGCGAAGGCCATACCAAGGTGGGCGTCAAGGTGTTCGACCTTGGCGGGGGTTCCTGGCGCTATGACTATGTAGTGATGAATTACGACTTTGCCCGGCCCTTCACGGAAGGCAGCGAGCCCAACCTGCGTGTCGTGCACAACTTCGGGTTCGATCAATTCAGCCTGCCTGTCTCGGCCGGTATCACTGTCAGCAGCTTCAGTTTCAGCGATGGTGACATGGATCCGGGCAACGACTGGACCGTATCGAATGCCGGAGGCACCTTGAGGTGGTCGGCACCGCTGAACCCGAATCCGCCAGCCAACACGCCAGCGGTGCTGAATCCGCTCAACTGGGGCACGATGTATCGCTTCTCGTTCGTTGCCGACAGTCCGTCGGGCCCAGGCGGCGTCAACCTGCATGTAGCAGAGAGTGGAGTCCCGCAAACCTTCGCTGCCGACGTTCTCGTTCCTGCCAACGACACGATCTTCGTGCACGGTTTCGAGTAGACGCTACCAGCGCCATTTCAGCGCGCGAGGCCAGCGGGCCTCGCGCGTTTTCGTGTTTCTACCG
>NZ_JBAWHJ010000322.1:0-2715 GCF_049593775.1 Dokdonella sp.
CCAACTCATAGAGATACTCCACATAGGACATCACAGCACCGTCATAGCCCCTGATCGCCGGGTTGGCGGATTCGATCAGGAAATACTCGTCCGGTCCGTGGGCGCCGCTGCCGTGGCCCAAGCCAAAGTGGCCCGACGCCAGGCCTAGCGGCGCTTCGGTGAAGATGAACCCAGGGTAGGAGCCGGCACTGCGTGGCCACATGACCGGATCCAGCCCGGCGCTCTTGAGCACGCTCAATTGTGCCTGGATCAGATCCGAATCGGCCCTGGTACTGGTGGGGTCGTATCCACCACTGACCCTGACTTCGATGTCGCCAAAGCCCCGCTTGGCCAGGTGCGCCTTCAATGCAGCAACGGCTGCGTCCTTCTTCATTCCGGGAACCAGCCGCATGTCGATCTTTGCGACCGCCTTGTGCGGGAGTACGGTCTTGCCGCCGGGGCCCGTATAGCCACCGACGAGCCCCTCGATATTGACCGTGGGTTGAGAGACCAGTCGCTCGTTCGCCGCCTGCCAGTCCAGATCGTCTATCCAGTGCTTCACGCCGATCTGCTTCTTGAAATTCGCTTCGTTGCTCTGGGCGGTCGCGGCTGCAACCATGGCCTTGTCACCGGCACTGATGGGCGGCGCGACCGGATAGTTGTCGATCGTGATCGTGTTGCCATCGTCCGAGACAAGCGTATTCAGCGCCTTGATCAGATGCCAGCTCGGACTGTCGACCATGGCCTTCAGGGAGGAATGTACATCCTTCGCCGGACCGCGGCCCCATTTCTCGCCACTGGCAACGAGTTCCAGTTCGACTACACCCTTGGCTCCAAGGCTGACCCTGACCTGGCCATCAAGACCCTGACCGGCCGAAGGCATGAATACGCCCGTCGTACTGGCCAGGGCTGCGTGTACCTTCGGATTCAGGACCAGTTCGCCGATATGCGGTGAACCAATTTCCTCCTCGCCTTCCGCAACCAGCACGATATTGACCGGAATTTTCTGATTGGCATCGCGAATCGCATGCAAGGCAGCGAGCAGGGCCGATTGCGGCCCCTTCTGATTCACCGCGCCGCGCCCCATCATTACCTTGCCAACACCGGGCTTGTCGATGATGCGAGCTTCCAGCGGCGGGGAACTCCATTCGGCCGGATCGAACTGCTTGACGTCATACATGAAATACAAGCCGACGGTTCTCTCGGAGCCAGCATCCAGCGTTGCAAAAACGCCAGGCTTGCCACTGGTCTGAATGATCTCCACGAACTGGAAGCCTGCATCGCGCGCCAATTGGGCCATGTATTCCGCGCCCTCTTTCGAATTGAGATCCTCGGCCGCGATCGAAGGCAGTGCAATCCATTCCTGCAGGCGCTTGATTGATGCATCGTGCTGGCTGGCGACAACCTTGCTGATCGAATCCAGTGGCGGCGAATCGGCAACGGCCATGCTGCACGCGAGCATGACTGCGGTAATCGGCAATACACACAGACCGGACCAGCGATCTTTCGGGGATTCGACGAATCTCATGCGCAACCTCCCTTGGGCCAATTCAACCAATGCATCCGAGTCTACGGCAACTCGCCAACGCCGGGACGATAGCCGACCGATTGCTGGTTTTCTTGCGCCGTCGTCTGCGCAACGACGTGCAGCGAACGGTATGATGGCCGCTTCGATATCGATGGCTAACCGAAATCATGCGAACTGCGTACGACGCGAACTGGAAGCTGCTGGCCATTGCCGCTGCATGCGGTTTCCCCATGCTGTTTTGCGCGAGCGGAGCGCAAGCAGAATCCACGAACGCTACACAGGCGTCCCAGGGACCGTACCCGTGGAACTACGAAGGTCAGCGCCCGCGATTGGAGCGTCCCTCGTATATGGCTGGGGCCTGCACTTCCACTACTCCGACACCGCGAGTGCTTCTGGCCGGTGACAGCTGGGCGCAATACATGTGGGATGACGATGCCCACAACGAGATCTTCGACAGATTCGGCATGGCGGATCACCTGGCCGTCAGTCGCTCACTGGGATCGAATCCGGGGCCCGGACATACAGGAACCGAGTACGCGATTTCCGGTAGCGAAGTCCGCGAATGGGTTGATACGGCCAACTACCCGTGGATAGACAACGTCAACGCTGCGCTCCAGGCTCAGCCGACCATCGACAGTGTGATGCTCAGCATTGGCGGCAACGACGTGCTGGCCGGAAAGTCCGGTGGCGGTTGGTACAAGAACATGGATCTCGATGCAGCAGGTTCCGAGGAAGCGTTTTTCACCCAGTTGCTGACAGATAGCGCAGCGATCACCAGCTCGATCACATCCACTCACCCACAGGTGGACGTGCTTCTTTCCAGCTACGAGTATCCGAACTTCAACGTCGGCTTCTGGTGTTTCGTTTACGCCTGCCCGAGGCGACGTGACCTAAGCCGCGATCCCGACAACGCGCTGATCAGTGATGTCGAACTCAACGCGATGATGCTCAACATCGAATCACGACGCATCGCATGGGCAAATTCTGATCCGCGTATTCTGTTCGACCACGGCGTGGGCGAGATGCATCACTACTACGGCGATGGCGTTGCTGCGGCCGGCAGCTTGCAGCGACCAGGCCAATCCGCCCCGGACTACCTGCCCTTCCCCGCCGGCAATCCGGCGCGACCCAGCTTGCGCGAAAATTTCCGGCAGCCCTCCGGCATTGACGCTGACCCGATCCATCTCGACGGCGAAGGCTATCTGTAC
>NZ_JBAWHJ010000323.1:0-3467 GCF_049593775.1 Dokdonella sp.
ATCGAGGTTTGCTGCAAGAGCCTCTGATCCGCAATCGGACTTCGACAGGCTCGCATCATGATCGGGAGTACACGGATGTTCTACGCAATCATTGCAGCCATTCTCGCGGCAGGGCTGGCATCCGTCACGACGCTTCAGGCGGCGGTTTCGGCACCCGAGATTCTCATCGAGTTTCCGGGCGACAGTTCGTCGAACAACCGGAATCTCGAACTCAAGATCGGCCGCGCCCTCAATGAAAGTGGCGAGATCGTTTCCTCGGCCTACTTCACGCTCTACTCGAGCGAAACGCAGAGCTCAACGCTTTGGGTAACCGATGGAACGCTCGAGGGAACGCATCTTGCAGCGCCGTACAGGATCTCGGGAAATCAGGCGATCGCCGCGGATGTCGGTTTGTTCTTTACCGCATACGACGGCTCGGATGTCCTGCAAATCTTTCGAACGAATGGGCCGGGTTCGAGTGTCCTCACACTTACGCAGGAATCGGTGCTGACGACTTCGTTGAAGGGGGTGATTGGCAACGATGTAGTGCTCGCGCGCCCAGGCCCATCGGGACAGACGGCAGCGTGGCGTCTGGACGGCATGAACGGCGCGCCCAGTTTGTTGGGACTGCTGCCGGGCATGGGGGTAGAGTGGGCGGTTTCGAATCAGCACATTGAAGCGATTTCATATGACGCTGGTGTCGGCTACGGCATTACCAGCCTGCCGGGAGATGGTTTTCAACCGTTCGCGATTCCTGCCACCCCTCCGAACACTTACTGGGACTATCCGCATCGAATGGGTGCTGGTACTCGAATAACCTGCTTCAAGGCATTCACGCATTACAGTGCCGTCGACATACGTCAGGAGCTCAACTGCACCGACGGAACCGCGCAAGGCACGCGTATTCCGACGCCTGTTGCCGGAGAAGCGGGCGTGCCGCTTCTGGATTCCGTCCTGTTTCATCCGCTCGGAGATCGCCTGCTGGTTCAGGGCGTTGGGGGCAACTTACCCTTCAGGGGCTCGCCAACCATTACTGACGGTACGGACGCCGGCACGTTTCCGTTGCTGGATGGAAGCTTTGGCGACTGGTCACCTTGTTCGAACGACCGTTCAGGAAGCCTCTACCTGGCGGCAAACAGCAATACGGTCGGGCAACAGCTCTGGATAACAGACGGCAGCCTCGTGGGGAGTCGGCTTGTGATGAACTTGCCTTCATCGGGTTCCTCCTGCCCAAGAAAAGGAACGACCCTCCAGGGCAGCTCGATGGCCTATCTCCAGCTTGGACAAACCTTGATCCAGTCGGATGGAACGCCGGCCGGAACCATACCGGTGCCCGGCTCACCAGCCTAGACCGATTTCGGCTCCAATCCCTGGAGCGATCGTCCACAAGGGATCGTTGCAGTCGGACGCTGGCTGGTCTTTGTCGCTCCACTATCCGAAACTCGGGACGGACTCTGGCGACTCGATCTCGACCCTATCTATGCGGATGGGATGGACGATTGAATCTGCCAGGCCGTGTCGGTCGACAGACGCGGCGGTTCTCTCCGAGTGAGACGCTACCGCGCATAATTGGTGGATGGCCCGCAACGATCCCGATGACCTCACTCGCCCGACCCGGATCAAGGGTCGCGGTGCCGGCAGCAATCGTGAGGGTCGCTTCGAGTCGCTGCGCAAAACTGTCGAGGATGATGGCTGGTATCGCGAGGAAGAGGGCACGTCGCGGCCGCCGACCCGGGTTTCCATCGAACGTGCGCGTTCGATCATCAGTCGCAATGAGTCACCGGATATTCCGTTCAACCAGTCGATCAATCCGTATCGCGGTTGCGAACACGGCTGCAACTACTGCTACGCGCGGCCGACGCATGCCTACCTGAATCTGTCACCGGGACTGGATTTCGAGACGCAGCTGTTTGCCAAGACGAATGCCGCCGAGCGCTTGCGTGTGGAGCTGGCGAAACCGGGTCATGTCTGCGAGCCGATCACGCTTGGCGCCAACACCGATGCCTACCAGCCAATCGAGCGTGAGTATCGGATCACGCGCGAGATCATCGAGCTGCTGCACTCATGCCGGCACCCGTTGACCATCATCACCAAGAATGCACTGGTCGAGCGTGATCTTGATCTGCTCGCGCCAATGGCGCGCGACAACCTGGTCCAGGTGTTCGTCTCGATCGGCATCCTCGACAACCGGTTGGCGAGCACGCTGGAACCGCGCGCGACGGCGCCGCATCGGCGCATGCAGATCGTGGCCAATCTGCATGAAGCCGGCGTGCCTTGCGGCGTACTGGTTGCGCCTATCATACCGGCGGTCACCGACATGCACATGGAGCACGTGCTTGAGCAGGCGGCCGAGCTCGGCGCGAATATTGCCGGCTACACCGTGTTGCGCCTGCCGCATGAATTGAAGGGGCTCTTCCGCGAGTGGCTGGACCTGCATGTGCCGGATCGCGCCGAACACGTGATGAGCCTGATCCGGCAGATGCGCGGCGGTCGCGAGAATGATGCGCGATTCGCCTCACGCATGCGTGGCGAGGGCGTCTATGCCGATCTGATCCGGCAACGGTTCGCGCTGGCCTGTCGCAAGTACGGGTTGAAACGCTCGCGCGAGTTGTCTCTGGATTGCTCGAAATTCATCGCCCCGCGCCGGGATTCGGCGCAGGGCGATTTGTTCTGAGCAACACGCCACTCAATACCCAGTGGTGCGCAATTCTTCCTGCACAGCCTCATGCGTGGCCAGCACCTGTGCCGATGGTTCCTTCGTCAGCAGGCTGACTGAAACAACGGCAATCGTCGCGGCAATGAAGCCGGGGATCATCTCGTAAATCGCGCTGCCGGATTCCTTCCACAGGACCACGACCAGGGTACCGACAATCATGCCCGCCAGTGCGCCGTTGCGATTGGTACGCTTCCAGTACAGGGACAACAGGATGACCGGGCCGAATGCGGCTCCGAATCCGGCCCAGGCGTAGCTGACCAGACCGAGCACGCGGCTTTCCGGATCGGAGGCAATGGCGATCGCGATCAAGGCCACGACCAGAACCATCGTGCGCCCCACCCAGACCAACTCGCGACTACTCGCATTCTTGCGCAGGAAGCCACGATAGAAATCCTCGGTCAGCGCGCTGGAACAGACCAGCAGCTGGCATGACAACGTGCTCATGACGGCGGCAAGAATGGCCGAAAGCAGGATGCCCGCGATCCATGGATTGAACAGTTGCTGGGCAAGCAGGATGAAGATGCGCTCCGAGTTGTCGTTCACCTCCCCGGCGAGTGCGGGGTTTGCACCGAACCAGGCAATACCGAAGAAACCGACCGCTATCGAACCGGCCAGGCAAACCGTCATCCAGGTCATGCCGATGCGGCGCGCGGCCGGTATCGACTTCACGCTATCGGCGGCCATGAAACGCGCCAGGATATGCGGCTGGCCGACATAGCCGAGTCCCCAGGCCATTGATGAGATGATCGCGACAACACCGCCGGCTCCGACC
>NZ_JBAWHJ010000324.1:0-6726 GCF_049593775.1 Dokdonella sp.
TACTCGATCATCGAGCAGGGCATGATCAGCCAGATCGTCGAATCCGATCCGGAACAACTGCGCGTCCATCTGGAAGAGGCCGCCGGCATTTCACGTTACAAGGAGCGTCGCAAGGAAACAGAGAGCAGGATCAAGGCGACGCGGGAGAATCTTGACCGCGTCAAGGATGTTCGCGACGAGGTGGACAAGCAGCTCGAGCACCTCAAGCGTCAGGCTCGGGCGGCAGAACGCTGGCAGGGATTTCAGGCCGAGCACAAGCGCAAGGAGGCCGAGCTCAAGGCCGTCACCTTGCGCGAGGCCAGGGCTGAGCTTGATTCGCAATCTGGCAGTCTGCGTCAGGCTGAACTGGCGATCGAGCAAAAGCTGGCCGATCAGCGGCAACGTGAAGCGCGTATCGAAACCGGTCGAGAAGCGCATCACGCAGCTTCCGAGCACCTCAACGCCGTGCAGGGCGAAGTATATAAAGTCGGTGCGGAAATTGCGCGCGTCGAACAACAGATCCAGCACAGCCGCGTCCTCGCGGAGCAGCTGGAACGAGCGCGAAATGAAACCGAACAGGCGCATGCCGAACTGGCTGCCCATATTGCCACGGATACCGGCCAGGCCGAGTCGCTGCGGCTGACCCTGAACGATTCGGCGCCGCAGCGGGAGACCCTTCACGAGGCTGTCGAGAAGGCCGCCGAGGTCCTGACCGTCGCCGAGGCGAGTCTCGCGGAGTGGCAGGAGAAGTGGGACGTCTACGCGCGTTCCAGTTCGGAGGCGGGCCAGGCTGCAGAAGTCGAACGAACCCGTCTCGACTACCTCGACCGCCAGTGTGCGGATGCCGATCGTCGCCGCGAAGCATTGCTCGCCGAGAAGCAGGCTGTAGACCTGACCGAACTGGCCAGTGCGCTGGAATTGCTCGACTCCGAACAGGAAACCCTGCGAGGGCAGGTCGAAGCCCTGGCTGGCACGCTGGATGAACGTCGCCTCGCGCACGAACAGATTGTCGAAGGCGAGCGGGAGTTGCAGGCTTCGCTGAGTTCCAAGCGCGGTGAACTGGAAAAATCACGCGGTCGGCTTGCTTCGCTCGAGGCTCTCCAGCATGCAGCGCTGGGTGAAAACGATGACGCCGCGCACGAGTGGCTGGAGCGTCTCGGACTATCGAAATCACGCAGGCTCGGAGAAGTCCTCGAAGTGGACAGTGGCTGGGAAGCCGCCGTCGAGACAGTCTTGCAGGGTTGGCTGGATGCCGTGCTGGTCGATTCACCCGAAACACTTGCTCAGGAGCTGATCGATCTGCGCGAGGCCGACCTGACGCTTCTCGCAACCGCCACCGATGATTCGGTCGGGCCGGCAGGAACCCTTGCGGCGCACGTGCGTGGACCAAAGCCCATACGCGCCATGCTGGCTCGAGTGACAACGATTGATTCAGTCGACGGTTTGCGCGCTGCCATGGCCGAACTGCCGGCAGGGCATTCGATCATGACTGCGGCCGGCGAGTGGTTTGGCACCGGGTTTGCACGCATCGCACGCGCGCAGGGATCCCAGGTAGGAGTGCTCGCACGCGAGCGCGAAATCACCGAACTTGGCCAGCGTGTGACTGAGCTGGAAGGCGCGATTGAAGAGCATGCAACCCGACTCGAGGATTCGAGGCTTGCCCGGATCGAGGCCGAGCGTGTTCGCGATGAAGCGCAGCGCGAAGCTCACGCTGCGCACCGCCGACTGGCCGAGAATTCGGGTCAGTTGCAGAGCCAGCGCGGGCGAATGGATAGCGCCCGAGAGCGCCTGTTGCGTGTCGACGGCGAGCTCGATGAACTGATAACCAAGCTGGACGCCGAACACGAACAGGTGCGTGAAGCGCGCGGTCGGCTGGACAAGGCCATCGAGCGCATGGGCGAACTCGAGCAACAGCGCCAGCAGCTGGATGCCGGCCGCCGACAATTGCTCGAGGCACGCGAAGAAGCACGCATGAATGCGCGCGAGGCGCGCGACGTCGAACACCAGGCTGCTCTGTCCATCGAGTCGAAGCGATCGGCTTTGACGGCCCTGGAACAGTCGCTTCAGCGCATGCAGGCACAGCTTGCCCAGCTTGATTCGCGTCGGGGCGAGATCGCCGAACAACTGGCATCGAGCGGTGATCCGCTGGTCGAGCTGGAATCGGAACGACAGTCCTGTCTCAATCAGCGATTGCTAGTCGACAAACAACTGGTCGAGGCACGCAAGGCGCTTGAAGAGCGGGATGCCGAAATGCGCCAGCATGAGCTCGAACGCAATGCGATCGCCGAAGCTTTGACGGAAAGCCGTGAGGCGCTGGGCAATTTGCGCTTGAATGAGCAGGAGCGTCGCCTGCATGCCGATAGCCTGGCTACGGCGATTGTCGAGGCGGGTTTCGAAGTCGACGCGCTGATGGCGGAGTTGCCGGAAGATATTGACGCCGCTCGCTGGGCCAGCGACCTGGAAGATCTGGAGCAGAAAATCCGGCGTCTCGAGCCGGTCAATCTGGCGGCGATCCAGGAGTACGAAGAGCAATCCCAGCGCAAGGTTTACCTCGATGCGCAGCTCACCGACTTGGGCACGGCACTGGAGACTCTGGAAGCTGCCATTCGCAAGATTGATCGCGAGACGCGCCAGCGATTCAAGGACACGTTCGACCGAGTGAATACCGGCGTGCAGGAATTGTTTCCGCGGCTGTTCGGTGGTGGCCAGGCCTATCTTGAGCTGACCGGAGACGATCTGTTGTCCACCGGCGTTTCGATCATGGCGCGTCCGCCTGGAAAACGCGTAACCTCCATCTCGCTGCTCTCGGGCGGCGAGAAGGCGATGACCGCAGTCGCCCTGGTGTTTTCGATTTTCCGGCTCAATCCGGCACCGTTCTGCCTGCTCGACGAGGTCGATGCTCCACTGGACGAGGCCAACGTCGGGCGTTTTTCTGCGCTGGTCACCGAGATGAGCAAGGACGTCCAGTTCATCTTTGTCACGCACAACAAGTCGACAATGGAAGCCGCCAAGCAATTGTGTGGCGTAACCATGCGCGAGCCGGGTGTTTCGCGTCTGGTCCTGGTCGATCTTGCCGAAGCGGCCAAGCTGGCCGGCGCGGCATGATCCTTCCGCAGCGGTCTATGATCAAGAATCGGGTCTAGGAGTCGAAATGGAGCAGCAAGCATTGGGTGCCACGGAAATGCGTGTGATCATCTTTGTGATCGGCCTGGTCGTGCTCGCCCTGATCTATTTTTTCGGTCGACCGAAGAAGCCTGGGCAGGGGCGGCGAACACTGTTCCGGGGACCTGCGGGCCAGCGGGTCGAGCCAACCCTGGGTGACCGGGATGATCTCGACGTCGATGAGAATCAGGAACAGCGCCCCAGAGGCGAACAGTTCGACCTGCTCGGATCATCAAGCTCCGAAGCGGATGACAACGCGGCAGCCAGTCCCAAGGCATCACGCTCCAGGCGTTCGGCCAAACCTCCGGTGGGTGTGCGTCCGAGTGGCGCCATCGAACATATCGTCACCCTTTTCGTGAGCGCCCGAGATGGGGCAAAGATCACGGGCAGTGACCTGATAGTGGCCGCGGAAAAGGCCGGGCTGGAGTTTGGTGATCGCGGCATCTTCCACCGCATGGTTGCCGGGAAGCATGAAGCTGGACCAGTATTCAGCATGGCCAACATGATCAAGCCAGGCAATTTCGACATGGCTCGTATCGAAACCCTGAACACGCCGGGCGTGACCCTGTTCATGGCGCTGCCGGGTCCCCTTCCTGCTCTGGATGCCTGGGATGCGATGCTGCCCACTGCGCAAAGGCTCGCGGAACTTCTCGATGCGAACCTGCAGGACGAAAAACACGGTGCGCTCGGTCGCCAAGGCATTGCGCACATCCGTGACCAATTGCGTGCCTGGGACCGCAAGCATGAAGGTGATGCGTTCCGCGCCAATTGGTAGCAGGTGAGCCTCTCGCGGACGAAGCGGGTAGGCAGGCACGCGATCCGGCATCAAGCGCCGCCCGCTGTAGTGTGAATGCTCGACAGCGAGCAGGGATGATGGTCTCAGTCGCCCAACCGTGGCGAATTTCACCATCCCATGAGGAGATGCATTGTGAGCAAGCAGATCAAGGTCAACAAGACTTCGAAGACGAAGGTTGCGCCGAACGCCGACAACGCACAGCGAATTTGGCTCGCCAGTCTGGGCGCCTTTTCGATCGCCCAGAAGCAGGGCTCCGAGCTTTTCGAGACGATGATCAGCGAAGGCAAGTCCTTCCAGGTCCGTAGCGAGAAGCTTGCACGGAAAGTCTCCGCTGATGTCCGCAAGGGCTTTGACAGCCGCCTGAAGCCGGTCAAGGCTCGCGTGCTGGCAACTCGCAAGAGCGCTGAAGCTAAGTTCGAGAAGGGACTTGGTCAGGCGCTTTCCTACGCGGGCATCCCTTCAAAGGCTGACGTGGACGCGCTGATCAACCGTGTTGATCGCCTGTCCAGGCAGCTGCGCGCCGCCAAGTAATACGACATGTTCAGCGCCAGTCCGCGAAACGGACTGGCGCTGGCAATTTGTCAGCGGATTCGGGCTTCGTTCTGGTCGATTGCGGCAATCGCAAGGACAAGGAACAGAATCCGCAGATTGGGCCACCTGCAGAGCCATCCTGCAAACCACACAAGCGTGTTGCCGAATCCAGGCGTGAGATAGCCTGCGCTGGCAACGCCGCTCGCGAATTTCAGCCTGATCCCACGCTGCGACCCTTCGAAGTGTTTGCAACTGCGCGATGCATTTCCTATCGCAAGTAGGCTGCGGCCAGGGTATTCAGGTGCAGGCGCTCCGAGTCGCGCAGGAATGGCGCGATCAGCATCATGACTTGGTGTATGCCGCGACCGACATCCGGTTGGCCTGATTCGTTCTTGCCATGGCGAACAGCGTCGAAGTTGAGCCAGAACGTGGCTACCAAAACGATATTTTCCGCGGTGGCGCGAATCTCATCGGCACTTGCGCGGAATATTCCAGCCGCTGCGAGTCCACGCATGACACCGGCGGCATTCTCTGACGCCCGTTTGAGGATGCGCGAGAAGTGCATGCGCAGCTTCCGATTTCGCGAAAGGATGTCCACGAGATCGCGATAGACGAAGCGGAAATCCCACATGCATTCAAAGATCTGGTGCAGTTGCAGCCAGACATCCTCCAGGGTGGGCAGCCGGTCATCGGGGGCCACCAGTGCTTCGTCGATACGCAGCTCGTATCGCGCGAACAGGTGACCGATGATGTCGTCCTTGTTGCGATAGTGGTAGTAGAGGTTGCCCGGACTGATCCCCAGTTCGTCGGCGATATGATTGGTGGTTACGTTCGGCTCGCCTTGCGCATTGAACATGGCCAGGGCGGTTTCGAGAATCAGTTCGCGAGTTTGACGCGCCATCGGGTATCCCGTGCGGTTTGTCGCGATGGTCAGGCGCGAAGCTTGGCGACCAGATCGACGTACTTCTGCTTGGCTTCGTCCTGATCGGTGCCCTGGAGTTTCGCCCAGGCTTCGTATTTTGCAGTCCCCACGAAATCGAAGAAGCCGGGCTTGGGCCCGGATACGTCGCCGTCGGCGCCTTGCTTGTACAGAGCGTACAACCTCAGCAGGGTGTCGTTGTCCGGGCGCTCCGGCAATTTCTTGATGTCATCTGCGGCATTTTCAAAGCTGGTCTGAAGCTTGGACATTTTGATTGGCCTGATTGGACGCGCCCCCTGCGCCAGAACTTTCTATCATGCACCCGGAGGGTGGTCAACGCGATTGAATCGCTCGTGGAAAGCTTGCCTATGGACGACTATGCTGTAGCCAGCCGGTGAACGTAGCCATCGATCCAGACTGGTATGTCCGGGCATCCTGAATTTGGAATGGAGTGGGGAAATGACATATTTCGTGACAGGCGCAACCGGATTCATAGGCCGCCATCTGCTCGAAAAACTGCTGTTGCGCAAGGGCAAGATCTACTGCCTGGTGCGCAAGGAATCGATCCCGAAATTCGAGGAGATGCGTGATCGCCTTGGTGCCGACAAGGATCGAATGATTGCAGTCACGGGGGATCTCGCCAAGACCCGCCTGGGCGTGACGCCGACGGCCCTGAAAAACACGAGTGGCAAGATCACCCATTTCTTTCATCTTGCTGCGTTGTATGACCTGTCTGCAGACGAGGCATCCCAGGTCAAGGCCAATATCGACGGCACGCGACATGCCCTGCAACTGGCCGAGAGCCTGAAGGCTGGGTGTTTCCATCATACGAGCTCGATTGCCGCCGCAGGTCTCTATCCGGGCGTGTTCCGCGAGGACATGTTCGAAGAGGCGGAAGGCCTGGATAATCCGTATTTCCGGACCAAACATGATTCTGAAGGTCTGGTCAGGAAGGAGTGCAAGCGGCCCTTCCGTATCTATCGCCCAGGTATCGTGATCGGAAACTCGAAGACTGGCGAGATGGACAAGATCGATGGTCCGTACTACTTCTTCCGCCTGATCAAGAAAATGCGCGAGGTGCTGCCGCCCTGGATGCCGACCGTGGGCCTGGAAGGGGGACGACTGAACCTGGTTCCTGTCGACTGGGTTGCGGCCGCCATGGACCACATCGCACACGTTCCAAAACTTGATGGCCAGTGCTTCCATCTGACCGACCCGGCACCTCGCCGGATTGGCGAGGTGCTGAATATTTTTGCCCATGCCGGGCATGCTCCAAAGATGACGATGCGCATCGATGCGCGCATGTTCGCATTTGTTCCTGCAGCGATACGTCACGCAC
>NZ_JBAWHJ010000325.1:0-7986 GCF_049593775.1 Dokdonella sp.
TGCACAAACCTGCGGCGGCCGGACTGGCCAGACCCTGGAAATAGCGCTTGTCGGCAACGCCAACCTGGGTGTTGAAGCGGGCCAGGCGCATGGCCGCACATGCGGCGTAGATGAAGGCCGATGCCCAGCCAACCTTGCCCCAGAGAGAGCCGTATTCGGCCAGGGACGACAGCGACCATGTGTACAGGACCAGGGCGGGAGCGACGCCGAAACTGACCAGATCCGACAGCGAATCGTATTGGACGCCGAAATCACTCTGGGTACCGGTCATGCGCGCGACACGACCATCCAGACCATCGAGCACGCCGGCGATGAATACGGCCAGCGCCGCTTCGGAATAGCGCCCGCCGATCGAGGCCACGATCGCGTAGAAGCCCGCAAACATCGCCGCCGTCGTGAACAGGTTTGGCAGCAGGTAGATTCCGCGGGGCCGCTTGCGCGGGCTGGAGGGTGATTCATCCATTGCCGAATGCCGTGGTCAAAAGTGTGTCGAGTTTAACTGATCTGTACGATTTGGCAGCGAAGTGCTTGTAAGATAACGAAACTAGTGCTATCCAGTGCGCTGATTCCGGGAGTCCGGCCGGCTCAATCCCCCCGGACGCCCTAGGGCCAACTGTCGGCTCGCACCGACGCGGAGACCATCATGAAGCCCCGTTTTATACTACTGTTCCTGATCTGCCTGAGTGCTGCCCCTGTCAGCGCCCAGCAAGTCTATTCCTGGACCGATTCCAACGGAACCAAGCATTTTTCCGATACGCCACCGCCACCGAATACGCCCACGGCCAAGAAATTGAACGTGCGCAGCGGCGTCAGCACCGAGGAAAGCATGGAGGCCGCCAACGAAGCTCCCAAGGAAGGCCAGATGATGGCCGCGGCCGCTGGCTATAGCCAGGAAGACATCGAACGAAATTGTGCTGCAGCGCGCAAGAACCTCGAAACCTATCGAGCCGGCAAACCTGGCGATGATGCGGAACCTGAAGCCCAGATCCGCTATCAGGAAAACATCAACAAGACCACGGAGCAGATCAAGCTGTTTTGCAGCTGATTGGTTCCGCTCAATGAGGGTGACTGGCCAGCGAGGCCGGCCCTCGTTCCCACTCTGGAAACCGCAATCGCGGTGCAATCCTCCGCGCTTATGTAGAATCGCCGGTCCACTGCGACCGAGCTGATCCCATGCGCCTGTCCCGTTTCCATCTCGCCACTGTCAAGGAAGTTCCCGCCGACGCCGAGATCGCCAGCCATCGGCTGATGCTGCGCGCCGGCATGATCCGCAAGCTGGCATCGGGGATATACACCTGGTCGCCACTGGGGCTGCGCGTGTTGCGCAAGGTCGAGAGCATCGTGCGCGAGGAAATGAACCGCGCCAATGCGATCGAACTGTTGATGCCCTCGATCCAGCCTCGGGAATTGTGGGAGGAGACCGGCCGATGGGAGAAATTTGGCGGCCAGCTTCTTAAAATCAAGGATCGCAAGGAAGCCGGCTATTGCTATGGCCCCACCCATGAGGAAGTGGTCACCGACTTCGCCCGCAACGAGTTGAAGTCGTACAAGCAGCTGCCGATCAATTTCTACCAGATCCAGACCAAGTTCCGTGACGAGATACGGCCACGATTCGGCGTCATGCGGGCACGCGAATTCCTGATGAAGGACGCCTACTCGTTCCATGTGAATGCGGACTGCCTGGCTGCGGAATACCGCAACATGTACGACACCTACACGCGGATTTTCACGCGTCTTGGCCTGCGCTTCCGTGCAGTGGATGCCGACACTGGCGCCATCGGCGGCAGCGCCTCGCACGAGTTCCATGTATTGGCGGATTCAGGCGAAGATGCCATCGCATTCTCGACTGGCTCCGACTACGCCGCCAATGTCGAAAAGGCTGAAGCGCTGGCCCCGACGGGTGAGCGTGCGGCCGCGAGTGCCGCCATGGAGTCCGTGGATACACCGACGCAGAAATCCATCGATGATGTTTCTGCTTTTCTCGGTGTCGATCCGAAACAGTGCATCAAGACCATCATCGTTCGCGGCAACACGGGCCTGGTTGCGTTGTGCGTGCGCGGCGATCACGAGATCAATGAAATCAAGGCAGCCAGGCTCGAGGAACTGCCGGGCGATTCCGTGCTCGCCGACGAAGCCGAACTGGTCCGCGACATCGGTTGCAAGCCCGGTTTCATCGGCCCTGCAGGTTTGCCTGACTCGATTCCTGTCATTGTCGATCGCGCTGCCGCGGTAGTAGCGGATTTCGTTTGCGGCGCAAACAGCGAAGGCAAGCATTTTCGTGGCGCCAACTGGGAACGCGACGCGCGGATGACGCGCATTGCCGACTTGCGCAAGGTTGTCGAGGGCGATCCATCCCCGGATGGCAACGGAACCTTGTCAATCGCTCGTGGCATCGAGGTCGGTCATGTATTCCAGCTCGGCAGCAAGTACGCCGAAGCACTGAGCGCAACCGTGCTTGATGAACAAGGCAAGGCGCGCGTCATGTCGATGGGCTGCTATGGCATCGGCGTGAGTCGCATCGTTGCGGCGGCAATCGAACAGAACAATGACGAAGCCGGCATCCTCTGGCCCGAAGCGATGGCGCCATGGCAGGTGGTGATCTGCCCGATCAACCTGGCGCAGAGCGCAGCGGTTCGCGAAGAGGCCGAACGGCTCTACAGCGAGCTCGGCGAGCGTGGCATCGACGTTGTGCTTGATGATCGCGGATTGCGCCCAGGGCCGATGTTCGCGGATGCTGAATTGATCGGCATCCCGCATCGCATCGTGATCGGCGACCGCGGGCTCGCTGCCGGCACCTATGAATACCGCCGCCGCGGCGAGGCCGAGAACCGCTCACTGTCGCGTGACGAACTGCTCGCCATGTTTGACTGACCACGCAGGACCAATCGTGAGTGATCGATGAGCTGCATTGTTCGATTCGTTGACCGGAATCGGGCATGACCGGGGAATGCGAATCCCCGCCTCGTGCCGATCGCAGGAAGCGCCTGCTACGGCGTGAGCTGCGGTCGATAGTGCCGCTCGCGGCCGCCATGGTCCTTTTCGTCGCCGCTGTAGTCCTGATCGGCCACGAAGCCCATCTACATCTGCATGCGTTCGAAGCCTGGATTGCGCAACTCGGGCCCTGGGGAATGATTGCGTTCGTCGGCGTATTCATTGTCGGCACTTCCGTTTTTGTTCCCGAATCCCTTTTCAGCTTTGTCGCGGGCGTACTGTTCGGCCTGGCCTGGGGCATCGGCATCATGCTGTTCGCCAACCTGCTCGCAGCGGCGCTGCAATACGGTCTGGCACGCAAGATCCTGCGCGCACCGATCCAGCGCTGGCTGCAGTCACGCCCCTTGCTGCGCTCGATACAGAAGGCAGTCACCGGAAACGAGTTGCGCCTTCAGTGCCTGCTGCGGCTGACTCCCCTGAGCCCTGCCCCGATCAGCTACCTGCTTGGAGCTGCAGGCGTTCGATTCCCGGGATTCATCCTGTCCAGCCTTGTCCTGATCACGCATGTCGCTGTCGAGGTCTACCTGGGCCATGCCAGCAAGCAACTGGTTGCGCACGGATTCAACGGCACGCAACAGGGCTGGCAACATGGGCTTCTGGTCTACGGCGGCACGGCACTAGGCATCCTGGCCGTTGTGCTCGTATCGAAAGTCGCGCACAAGGCCGTACTCAATGCCATTGCCGAATCCGATACGGAAAGGAACAACTCGAAACCGGATTGACTCGACGCTACCCAACCATCTCTGGTGCCGCTCAGGCGCCCGGGCCGCAGTCGATACAGCGCAAGGGCGGATGCGGCCCCATCCCGAGGGCTTCATTGAGCCTGCGCAAGGCGGTACGTAGGCCCTCCTCGATGACCGGGTGGTAGTAGGGCAGTTCCAGCACTTCGCCGACCGTCTTGCGCAACTGGATGACCCACGCCAGCAAATGAGCGATGTGCTCGTTGTCGGGGCCAAACATTTCCGCACCGAGGATCAAGCCGGTACCCTTTTCACCGTAGATGCGCAGCAGTCCTCGATTGACCAGCATTACCCTGGATCGCCCCTGGTCCTCGAACGAGACTTCGCCGATGGCGAAATCAATCTTGCCCTCGATCAGGGTTTCGTAGCGTTGCCCGGCAAAGGCAGCTTGTGGATCGCAGAACGTGATGCCCAGCGGCGTGCGCCGTGTGTGCCGGAAAACCTCGGGAAAACGCGCTGCGTTGTGCCCGGCCAGATGACCTTCGTCGACCGCTTCGTGCAGGATCGGACGATCTGCTGCCGAATCACCGGCGATAAAGATGTGGTTTGCGCTGGTCTGCATGGTCAGCGGATCGAACAATGGAACACCGCGCGGGCCCAGCTTGAGTCCGCTGCGCCCGATCGCAAGCCGATCGACGTTGGATACGCGACCGGTCGCGGCCAGCAGGTACTCGAAGCGCTCGCTAGCCTGATTTCCCGCATCATCGATGTAGTCGACAACGACTTCATCGCCTGCACGACTGATGCGAACGTCCCTTGCATCGAGGCTGGCTGACATCTCCGCCCTGATCGTCCGGGCGGCGCAGTCGCGGACTTCAGGGTCCGAGAGTCCGGCCACAGCACCCCCACGTCCGAACAGGTGCACGCGCACACCGAGCCGGTGCAAGGCCTGTCCAAGCTCGATACCGATGACACCGGCACCGAATACGGCAATCGATGCCGGCAAGTCGTGCCAGTCAAACACATCGTCATTGACGATGAGCCGGTCACCAGCGGGCTCGAACTGTTCCGGTATACGTGGCCTGGAACCCGTTGCGATGACGATTCGCGCGGCTTCGACGTGGTCCACCTCGGATGAGGGGTCGTCTGCATTCCCGGATAATGTCAGGCGCAATGCATGCGCATCTTCAAACTCGGCATGCGCCCGCAGGATGTGGCGCTGATCGAATCCGCCGACGGCATCAATGACGAAGCCGACGAAGCGATCCCGTTCTGCGCGCACACGCCGCATGACCGCAACGCCATCCACCTCGCCTGCACCGGCAGAGATGCCGAATTCGGGCAAGGCCTGCATCCGGTGCCTCGCATCGGCGGGTGCGATAAGCAGCTTGGACGGCATGCAGCCTACTCGCGCGCATGTCGTACCGAACGATCCGCCCTCGATCAACGCGATGCTGTCGGTGAACTTCCTGACTTCCCGATACGCCGACATGCCGGCCGACCCCGCACCAATAATGGCTACGTCTACCTTTCTGGTTGTCATGAATATTCCTGCCTGTATGCGCCGGATACACCGGATAGTGACTCAGGCGCGCGCATTCCGAAAGCGTGCGGCGCGAGCACCTCCTGTCCGGGCACGCGCTGGGAGTGCGCGTGACGGTAGCGAGGACTATTCGCGACGCTGGCCACGCAGACGCCCGAACAGCCCCGCCAGCGGAACCGCACTGGCTCCGTGCAGGAAGATGCTGAACAGAACGGTGAGCACGACACAGGCCAGGATCTCGTCGAACCGCGGAATCGTGTATTGCTCGTCGATCAGCAGCACGAACAGGATGGAAGCAAGCCCACGCGGCCCAAACCAGCCAAGGCTGAGCTTTTCCAGTGGTCGCAGACCGGTCCCGATCAGGGAAACCCATATCGGCAACATGCGCACGACGGTAATGAACAACAATGCCAGTACCACGGTTTTCCAGGTTGCGTGCTGCAAGCCAATGGGAAGCAGGACCGCGCCGAACATCACGAACGTCAGGATGGTGAGGATCTGCCCCTCGCTCTCCATGAACTCGATGATGAATTCGCGCCTGCAGCGCAAGGTGTTGCCCAGCGTCAGGCCCGCCAGGAAGGCGGATATGAACCCGTTGCCACCCACAACTTCAGCCACTGCAAAGGCCAGCAGTGCGCCTGCGAGCACGCTGATCGCACGTCCGGCATCGGAGATGCTGTCGCGATCGACAGCCAGATCGACGAGCCTTGCCAGCAGGTAGCCGATAGCGATCCCGACCAGCGGGCCCAGCAGCAATTGCAGCAGGATGAACATGGCAAGACTGTCCGGCGCGCCCGTGTCAGCAGACCCTGCCAGACTGGCCGAAAGCGTTGCCGCAAGGATGATGACCGGCACGGCCAGGCCGTCGTTGAGACCGCTTTCCACATTGATCGCCTGGCGAACCCTGTCCGGCACATCCTTGTTGCTGAGTATCGCCTGAGCCAGTGCCGCGTCCGTCGGCGTGAGGATGGCCGCAATCAACAAGGCCATGGGCAGCGGTGCTGCCGGCGAAACCCAGTGCGCAACGAACATGCCCAGTAGCATCGTCAACGGCATGCCGATCAGCAGCATGCGCGCAGGCAGGGCGAAACTTCGGCGCAGCTCGCTCAGGCGGACACCGGAGGCGTCCGTGAACAGGACCAGGATCAAGGTGAATTCGGCAAAGTGATGCAGGAGGGAGCTATTCACACGCAAGCCCAGCACATCCGCCCCCGCACCACCGATTGCATAGCCGAACAGCACGAAGATCATGGGCATGCTGATCAGGGTCGCGCTCAGGCGGCGGGACACCAGCGCCCAGAGCAGGATCCCGCTGCACACCACCACGACCTGGATCAGTCCACTCATGCGCCCGCCCCACTGGTTGTTGCGCGCTGGCTGAACTGACTCATGGCCAAGGTTTCCCTGGTTGGATTCGAATGGGATATGGGGCGGACCCCGGGGCGGGATCCTGCAGGCGTTGGAGTCTGTTCGGCAGCTGCCGGCGATGCAAGCTCGACCGCCGCCGTGCGAACCGGACTGCTTCGCCGTCCACCGGATGCTGCACTGCAGCACCCAGTCCCGTATGATATCGGCCCCTTTCCCGTACCGCGCCACGCGCGCGGAACCTGCCAACCCAGGAGCGCAACATGGCTTTGCAGCTAGTTTCAACCGGCAAGGATGTGCCGAACGAAATCAATGTCATCATCGAGATTCCAAAGGATGCCGAGCCGGTCAAGTACGAGGTCGACAAGGCCACCGGGGCGATTTTCGTGGACCGCGTCCTGTCCACGCCGATGCGCTACCCGTGCAACTACGGATACATCCCGCAGACCCTTGGCGGCGATGGCGATCCGCTCGATGTTCTCGTCATCCTGCCGCTTCCGCTGGTTCCCGGATCTGCCATCCGTTGCCGACCGGTCGGCGTATTGCGGATGAGCGATGAGGCCGGCGCAGACGAGAAGCTGGTGGCCGTGCCGATTCCGAAGGTCTTCGAAGGCTATGCCCACATCAATGACATCGATCAGGTGTCAAAGCACTGGCTCGAGCGCATTGGCCATTTCTTCGAGCACTACAAGGATCTCGAGAAAGGCAAATGGGTCAAGCTCGAAGGCTGGGGCAACGCCGATGATGCAAAGAACGAGATCCTCGAAGGCGTCAAACGGCACAACGCTGCCGAAGCCTGAGCATCAGGCCAGCAGATCCCGATACTCGGGATGTTTCTCGAAATACCCGGTGGCATAGGAGCACGCCGGGATGACCTTCCAGCCTCTTGCACGCGCCGTGTCCAGCGCGTAGCGGGTGAGCTGGCCGGCAATACCTCGGCCCCCGAGGGTGGATGGAACGCCGGTATGGGTGATCGTCATGGTCTCGCCGGCGAGTCGGTAGTCGATCACGCAGGCCTGGCCTTCGACCATGGCTATGAAACGGCTGGCGGATTCTTCGTGCTGGATATCGATGTCCATGGCGTTTCCTGGGTTGGGTTGAGGGTCGCGCCCTAGCGTTGATGGTTGCCCATGGAGAGTCAAGCGGGCGACGGCATCGCATGCTCGGGGATGGACACGATTTGCCCGGCGCCAACGCCCAGTCTGCTCGATTTCAGGCCATCAACGCCGGCATGCAGCCACATGGCGTTGTCGAACTCGCGCGACTGAATCGCGCCGCCGACGCGGCGCGCAATGCCGACTCTCTTTCCAGCGCGGAGAGTCTCAGACCGGCCGGCCATCCATGCGCCGTGCTGGAAGCCGGGATACTTTTTGATCAGGGCAAGCTTCAGGCTGCACAGGAATGTGC
>NZ_JBAWHJ010000326.1:0-9116 GCF_049593775.1 Dokdonella sp.
CGGAGTAAGTGGTTGCTATGGACGAAAAAACAACGGGGCTGCGACGCGGACGTCGCAGCCCCGGCCTTTTCATGCGAGCAAATTCGGTCAGACTGGCGTGACATCCTCCGCCTGCAGGCCCTTTTGGCCCTCGACGACGGCAAAGCTCACTTTCTGACCTTCTTGCAGGGTTTTGAATCCCTCGCCGGTAATGGCGCGGAAATGAACGAAGACATCGGGGCCACTTTCGCGGCTGATGAACCCGAAACCCTTGCTTTCATTGAACCACTTGACGGTGCCGACCTCACGATCCGACATGCTTGTCTCCACTGATCATTGTGCCCAAACCCCTCTCGGGGGCTTCCAACCACTCTGCATTTGCAGGGTGAAATTGGCCGGGCGATGCGGCGGATCAATGGAACTTCGCGGCATCGGACCACGGCGTCGCGACCGTGCAAATACAGCGGATTCGAGTCTAACTGATGTTCCTAAACGATGCGACAGCGTGGCAGCCGTGCAAAATCAACGAGATATCAGGCAACAGTGTCAACCGTGAAACTCTCGCCACAACCGCACTCACCGGTCGCATTCGGATTGCGAAAGACGAACGAAGCGTTGAGTCCCTGCCGCCGGTAGTCGATTTCGGTGCCCTCAATAAAGGGCAAGGCCTTGGCATCTACCAGGACCTGGATACCATCGTGATCGAACACGCTGTCGTTCTCGGCAACGGCCTTGGCCAGATCCACCGTATAGGCATAGCCAGAACAACCGGTCTTCCTGATTCCGAACCGCACGCCCACAGCCAGCGGATCCCTCGCGAGGAAGGTGTGCATGCGAGTCAGGGCGGCTTCGGTCAGCTGGATAGGCATGGGGAGATGCGTCGGGATTCGTTGTTGGGGATTCGATGGAGCAAGTTTAACATTCAGGCACCGATGTACATCGAGGCTGTCTGGCCGGGAAACAAGGCCGGGATGCCATACGCGGCGGTGCTTCCGTTATCATGCCCGGTTTCCGCCGATTCGCCATGAGCGACGGCCTTCCCGACTTCCGGAGTTCTCAACGCATGTCCGTCGTCAGTGTAAAACAGGCCTTGAGTGGTGCCCTCCCTGCGGGCACCTCGATCAGTGTGCGCGGCTGGGTACGTACCCGGCGCGATTCGAAGGCCGGCCTGTCCTTCATCAATCTGAGCGATGGCTCGTGTTTTGATCCAATCCAGGTCGTTGCTCCGGATTCGCTGGCCAATTACGCCGACGAAGTGCAGCGCCTTTCGGCCGGCTGCGCCGTGATTGCAACGGGCGAACTCGTCGCTTCACAAGGCAAGGGCCAGGGTTTCGAGCTTCAGGCCAGCGCCGTCGAGGTAGTTGGCTGGGTCGACGATCCGGAAACCTATCCAATCCAGCCCAAGGCACATTCGCTGGAATTCCTGCGCGAAGTGGCCCACCTGCGCCCGCGCACCAACCTGTTCGGCGCGATCACCCGCGTGCGTCACACGATCGCCTCGGCCATCCACCGCTATTTCGACCAGAACGGCTATTTCTGGGTCAACACACCGATCATCACCACCTCGGATGCCGAAGGCGCCGGGCAGATGTTCCGCGTCTCGACCCTGGATCTGATGAACCTGCCGCGCACCGACAAGGGTGCGATCGACATGCGCGAGGATTTCTTCGGCAAGGACGCGTTCCTGACCGTGTCCGGCCAGCTCAATGTCGAAGGCTATTGCCTTGCGATGAGCAAGGTCTACACCTTCGGACCGACATTCCGCGCGGAAAATTCGAACACGGCGCGCCACCTCGCCGAGTTCTGGATGATCGAGCCCGAGATCGCATTCGCTGATCTGGATGAGAACGCCCGCGTCTCCGAAGAACTGCTCAAGTTCGTGTTCACGACCGTACTCAATGAACGCGCCGATGACATGTCTTTCTTTGCCGAACGCGTCGAAAAGACCGCTGTCACGCGTCTGGAAGCCTTCGTCAACGCACCGTTCGAACGCATCGACTACACGGACGCCGTCGAGATCCTGAAAAAATCCGGCAAGAAATTCGAGTACCCGGTCGAATGGGGCATTGACCTGCAGACCGAGCATGAACGCTACCTGGTCGAGGAGCATGTTGGACGACCGGTTGTCGTGGCCAACTACCCGGAGAAGATCAAGGCCTTTTACATGCGCCTCAATGACGACCAGCGCACCGTCGCCGCGATGGACGTGCTGGCGCCCGGAATCGGGGAGATCATCGGCGGCGCACAGCGCGAGGAACGCCTCGACGTTCTCGACGCGCGCATGCAGCAGTTCGGGCTCGATCCTGCACACTACAGCTGGTACCGCGATTTCCGTCGCTACGGCACCGTGCCGCATGCCGGCTTCGGCCTCGGCTTCGAGCGTCTCGTCGTCTACGTTTGCGGCCTTGCCAATATCCGCGACGCGATCCCTTATCCACGTGTACCCGGCCACGCGGAGTTCTGATGCACCTTGCCCGCGAATTCATGCTTCTGCTCGGCCTCGGATTTTTCGTCGCCGGCCTGACGACTTACATCATGACCTGGATTCTTGTGTCGGTTCATTTGCGCGACCATCATCCAGCCGAGCGTGCACGCCTTGGCGGCTTCATGTTTTCTCCGCGCGCATTCGGCTGGTATCTGGCCAGGCGCTATCGCGCGCTGCAAGACAAGTCGCTGACCGGGCTGGCCCGGCTTGGTGCGATTGGCGCGTGGTCAATCGTGCTCGGTGCGATCGCAGCATTTGCCTCCAAGGCACTCGGAGGAGTCGGAGCATGAACATGGATGACGATATTGAAGTTGGCAGCGAAGACCAGAACCAGCACGAGTGGTGGGTTGCCACCATCGGCGACACCCTGGTCTGGGCTCGCTTGACCGTCTTCGAATCCGGCATCGTGGAGATTTTCGACTCCAGCGGCGAACGCCCGCGCTACGATGATGAGCAACACGCACGCATGGCCCTGCTCGATGCCGAGTTTCGCGCCTTCGAAGGACTCGATGAAGAAGATGCCGCCATCATGGGCTTTGATCTTGAATCTGTAGAACCTCCGCACTCCAGCGAAGACGAAGATCTGCTCTCGCAGATGGTGCAGAAGCTCGCACGCATCCAGTAGTTGCAGGCCTACGACTTTGCTTTTTCCGCAAACGGGAAAGACACGCATCGCCGGAGAATTCATCTCGGAATGCTGAATGACACGAAACAGCCATGGATCGTCATCCCAGCGGAAGCTGGGATCCAGTTCCTGGTGCATGCGAAGCGCACAATTCGCCTACTCTCGAATACCGTTTCACAGAGAAAACAACTGTTCATCCACCGACTTGGGGTGACGAAAAACTGGATCCCAGCCTTCGCTGGGATGACGAATCCTTCGTTGCGAACTGGTTCAATCGAAGATTGACGGAAACAGATTTTTTCCCACTTCCGCACAGTCCTCCAGACAACAAACAAGGTATCCCATGAATCTCGAACTCACCGGCAAGCACGCCCTCGTCTGCGGCGCCTCCCAGGGCATCGGCAAGGCAACCGCCCACGAACTGGCCGCCCTCGGCGCCGATGTCACCCTGCTCGCACGCTCAGCTGATGCTCTCAAGGCAGTAGTCGATTCCCTGCCCCGCGCCCATGCCGCACAGAAGCACGGCTACATCACCGCCGACATGAACGACCATGCGACCCTTCGAGCTCAGGTCGAAGCAGTAGCCAACAACGGCGCCATCAATATCCTCGTCAACAACACCGGCGGCCCGCCGGGCGGTGCCGCCAATTCGGCGTCGCTCGATGAATTCCAAACTGCCTTCAACCAGCACCTGATCGCCGCACAGGTCATCCTGCAAGCGGTGCTGCCAGGCATGCAGGGCAGCGGCTACGGCCGTATCGTCAACGTGATCTCGACTTCGGTGAAGGAACCGATCCGCAATCTCGGCGTTTCCAACACGATTCGCGGCGCCGTCGCGAGCTGGTCGAAAACGTTGGCCAGCGAACTCGGCCCACACGGCATCACCGTCAACAACGTGCTGCCCGGCTACACCAGGACCCAGCGCCTCGAACAGATCCTCGCCGATCGCTCGAAGGCCACAGGAAACAGTGAAGAAAAAGTCGCCGAAGGCATGCTCGCCACCGTCCCGTTGCGCCGCTTCGCCGAAGCCAGTGAAATCGCCGGCGTCATCGCCTTCCTCGCCTCACCCGCAGCGGGATACGTCAACGGCATCAATGTGCCCGTGGATGGTGGGCGGACGTTGTCGCTCTAGCTTGAGGCAGCACTGAACCAATGGTTTGTCACGTGTGATGATTTGAACGAGCAGCAGCCCAGGCAACCCTCAATCCACTAGCGCGCTTTCCGCGAGCACGACACCGTTGGCGTCAGCGTAGAGCCATTCACCTGGCGCAAAGGTCAGCCCGGCAAAAGTGACCGGCACATCGACATCACCCAGGCCGCGTTTCTCGGTCTTCATCGGATGGCTGGCAAGCGCCTGAACGCCGAGATTCAGCGTGGCGATGATCTGCACGTCGCGCAGGCAGCCGTTGATCAGGATGCCCTCCCAGCCGTTGGACATGGCCTGCTCGGCGAGCTGATCACCGAGCAACGCGCGCCGCAGGGATCCTCCGCCGTCGACTACAAGCACCTTGCCCTTGCCTGGCGTGGCGACGAGTTCCTTGACCCGCGAATTGTCCTCGAAGCATTTGACGGTGACGATCCGGCCGCCGAAGAAGTCGCGCCCGCCGTAGCAGCGGAAGATCGGGTCGGCCCCACGTACAAGCTGCGGATATTCGTCGCAAAGATCGGGGGTTGTCATGTTCATGGATGTTCCTGCATTCAATGCCATGCATGATCCCAGCACCAACGCGGCAAGGCCAGCCATTGCAATTGATCCGCAAACTTGCGCCTGACACCTGACGGTGCACAATGTCGGCTTGCCATATCAATCGAAAGGTAAAGTCATGACCAATCGACGTCAGTTCATCGGAACGTCCACCGCCGTCGCGCTGGGCGTGATGATCAATCCCTCATTCGTACTTGCCAACTCGCCCACGCAAGACATCAACGACAAGATGGCAACTCGGGTGATCCCCTCCAGCGGCGAGCGCGTGCCGGTGATCGGGCTGGGCACTTCGGGCAGCTTCGAGATTGGTTCAACTGCAGAAGAACGCGATCCGCGACGCGAGGTGTTGCGGCGCTTCTTTGCTGCCGGCGGCACCCTGATTGACACCTCTCCTTCATACAGCACTGCAGAAGCCGTCATTGGCGACCTGGTTGCCGAGCTGGACATGCGCGACAAGGCATTCTTCGCGACCAAACTTTCCGGAGTCGTTGGACGTGATGCCGGATTGGACCAGTTCAATGCTTCACTCAAGCGACTTAAGACCGATCATGTCGAGCTGCTCCAGGTGCACAACCTTGGCGACTGGAAGACCCAACTGGCACTGGCCCGTGAACTGAAAGCCGAAGGCAAGACGAAATACGTGGGCCTGACTCACTATCTTGATCGCGCCCAGGATGACCTGGCCGATGCGGTCGCCGAATCGAGGCCGGATTTCCTGCAGATCAACTACTCTGTCGCGCACCGCGATGCCGAGAAGCGCGTATTGCCCATGGCTCGCGATCTCGGCATCGCCGTTCTGGCCAACAGGAACTTCGATGATGGCAAGTTGTTCTCGATCGTGAAAGACAAACCCTTGCCGCGATGGGCTGCGGACGCAGGGGCGAGCTCATGGGCGCAGTTGTTCCTGCGCTTCGTCCTGAGCGACACCGCCGTTACAGCCGTGATCCCGGCCACCGGCAAGCCGGATCGCGAGTCGGACAACGTCAAGGCCGGCCTGGGCCCGATTCTTGATTCGAAGCAACGCGCATCCCTGATTGCTGAGTTGGCTGCAAGCTAGAAACAACAACGTTCAAGGTCGGCATGTCCGCCCCCCTGCCCGCGCAGGGGTGAGAACAGATGCCACTACGGCTAATTGATTGCCATGAGCACAGCGATCACTGGCCTGCGCAGCGATTCGCGCAAGGTCTCGTTGCCGGATTCGTTGACGTTGGTATACAGCACAAGCAGCAGTTCCTGCAGGTTGTGGCGACGGCTGAGACCAGGGATTGAGGCGTACAGCGAACCGCCGCCTGGCAGCTTGGCGTAGGCTGCAAGCCAGCTGCGCCACTGCTCCATCGTCATCACACCACGTTGTGCCGCCAGGATCAGAGGACGTGCAAGACGCTGCGGCTCGCTAAATATGTAGAAGTGGGAATCGCGCGGGATGACCTGGGTGCCCACTGCCGCTACGATGCGTTGCAATCCCGCGTTATCAACTTTCGGATGATCGGCAAGTGCAGCGAGCAAGTCGGCAGCATGTGCAACCCCGTGACGCCATCCCTGCTTCGGGTCAAAGCCGCGATAGTCGGTAATCGACGTCATGTACTCGGAGCCTGCTGCGACCAGCGAATTCAGTTGCGTCTGGGAAAGAAAGCCGCGTTCCTTGTCGCTGCGAGCTACCTCGGAAAGCACCAGCGCGGCAAAGGGCCGCGCGAACCCTTCCGGATCCGCGGGCTCGCCGTTCATCAGGGCCAGAAGCTGCTTGTAGATCACCACCAGCGTCTTGTCGCTGAGCGCATTGCTGCGCATCCAGCCGGCAAGCCCTTCGAACGCAATGCCGTCGCGAAGCTCTGGGTCAGGGTCTGATAGACAGTCGAGCAATCCCAGCGCCAACTGGTCGCGATCGGGAGTAGCGTCGTCCGGAACCACGAAGGCCTTCGACTTGAGAGCCTGCAACTCGACCCGTGTAGTACCCAGCGGCGGGCAACTGGCCGAGGCATTGGCCGCCACCATGCACAGTGCGAGGCAGAACAGGCGAAGTGTCAGCAACATACGGATTCTCCCGCGATTGATTTGGACAGTTTGCCATCTCGCAAGGGATTGCGTCATGGGGGCTGCACCGAACCTTTTTTCGCCACGGTGCCGCTGGTGAGCACCAGTGAGACCCTGACTGCAGAAATCCGGTCCCGCGAAGAGCCCGCTGTTCGAACAATCAGTCTCGTTTTTCATGCCCTGGATGCCTTGCAACATCATTGACACACGAGAACGGCAAGGGCCGGCGCGCCGTTCCGATCAATCGCCAACGACAGCAAGGCACTCGACTTCAACCCTCGCATCCAGTGCCAGACCGCTGCCGGCAAACGCGCTCCGTGCGGGGAAGCGGTTGTTGAAGTAGCCGCGATAGACCTCGTTGAACGCCGGCCATTCCTTGATGTCAGCCAGCATCACGGTACATTTGACGATATCGCTCATCGAGTGTCCGTGCTCCTTCAGCAGATCCCTGATGTTGTCCATCGTCTGGCGTGACTCGTTTCCAATACCACCGTCGACCAGTTTTCCAGTCGCAGGATCCACGCCAATCTGGCCCGACAGGTAGAGCGTGTGGTCGACACGCACAGCCTGGGAAAACGGATAGCCAGCAGCCTTGGCCTTGTCGGAATTGATAAAGGTGACCTCCGGCTTGCCACCAGCCTGGGCAAGCATCGGCAGCGAAAGAAGTGCGAGAACCAGGATCGCGGATGTTCGGTGACTCATGGCATTCTCCTGTTGGATGGATGGACAAGCATACCCACGCTGGCAAGGGATCGGCCTCGTGACATGCTTCGGCAACTATCAGGTCACCTGGTCGCCGGAACATCTCCCGCATCATCCGAGCCCGGCTTCTCAGCCGCGATCAGCCCGCTCGCGTCTGCAGCATGTCTGACATGCAAGTCCCGCTGTGGAAACGGAATCTCGATATTTGCGCGCGAGAACGCCTCGTTAACAGCGACATGCAATGCGTGCAATGTCGAAAGGCGCTGGTCGATACGGCCGACGAAGACACGCAGTTCGAGATCAAGCGAGCTGTCGCCGAAACCGAGAAACAGGACACTCGGCGCAGGACTGTCCAGCACGTTTTCGTTGCAGGAAGCGACTTCGAGCAAGACCTTTTGGGCCAACCCGACATCGCTTCCGTAGGCAATGCCAACCTTGACGACCACGCGCGTAATCGGCGTCGTCAGCGACCAGTTCTTGACTGTGCCGGTAATGAAGGCCTTGTTTGGTACGAGCACCTCGAAATTGTCCGGATCGGTAATCGTGATGGCACGGATCTTTATCTTGGAAACCGTGCCGACCGTGCTGTCGATTGAGATGAGGTCACCAACCCGTACCGGTCGCTCAAACAGGATGATGATGCCGGATACGAAATTGGCGACGATCTCCTGCAAGCCGAATCCAAGCCCGACACCGAGCGCTGCGATGATCCATTGCAGTTTCGACCAGTCCACGCCGATATGGCTGAACGAGGCAATCAGGCCAACGGCAACAATCAGGTAGCGCAGGATAGTCACGTATGCATACCGCGTACCGGAATTCAGATCCAGGCGGTGGAGCACAACGACTTCAAGAAATCCCGGGATGTTGCGCACGGCGAACGCGGTCAGGATCAGTAGCAATCCGCTGAGAAGCAAATGCCCCAGGGTCACCTCGGAAATGACATTGCCGGCGCCTGTCGAGGTCACATCCGACCACAGGACGACGTCGTTGAAGATCCCGAAAGCAGGAACAAGTCCGCTCCAGATCTCCCACAGGAAGAACGCGAGAGCCAGACCCGACATGGCGCGCAGGATGCCTCGCGTTTGCAGGCTTACGCTCACCATGTCGAGTTCAGGGTCTTCCTGCTGGATCGGAGCACCCTCCCCTCCATCTCCACCAGCCATTCGCGCCAGTTCTTCTTCGGCCTGCTTGGCCTTTCGGGCGGCTGCCTGCTTGTAGGCAGCATGACGACTCGCGACAAGTACGCCACGCATGGCGACCTGATAGAGAATGGCGACAACAAAAACGATCCAGCTTGAGGTCATCAGGCGTGCCTGCAATTCGGCAGCACTGGCGTCGTAACCTGCCATGGAAAGCAGAGCCAATATGACCGGTACCGATACCAGCGCCCAATACCAGATGACCCGGGTACGCCAGATCAGACCGTCGCGCGGCAGATCTGCAGTCATCGCGCCACCAACAGGCTTGAAAACCTGAAAGGCAAAGACCGCCAGCGCAATGGAACTGATCAGCGTGCTCAATCTGCCAAGGCCTTCCGGCACAATCGTCTCGTCGGCTGTCTGGGCCAGACCGCTAAACAGCGCAGC
>NZ_JBAWHJ010000327.1:0-5923 GCF_049593775.1 Dokdonella sp.
GCTTGCAAGGTCCGAGCGTTGTGGAACGCGAACAGTCCGAAGTCGAACAGGGAACCGCTGAGACGGTTCCCATCGACAAGCACGTGCTTTTCGTCGAGATGCCATCCGCGCGGCCGCACGATGAGCACGGCAGGATCCGGCTCCAGACTGTATCGACGGCCGTCCGGCGACTGGAATTCGATGCTGCCGTCCACCGCATCAGCGAGGTTCTGCTGGCCCTCAAGCAGGTTTTCCCAGGTCGGCGAGGTCGAATCCTCGAAATCGGCCATGAACACCTTGGCGTCCGAATTGAGCGCGTTGATGATCATTTTCCGATCCACCGGACCGGTGATTTCGACACGACGATCGAGCAGGATTTCGGGAATCGCGGCGACCTTCCAGTCGGACTCGCGGATCGACCTGGTTTCCGCAAGGAAATCCGGCGACTCGCCGGCATCAAACCGTGCCTGGCGTCGCTCGCGTGCAGAAAGCAGATCGATGCGTTGAGCGTTGAATCTTCGCGCCAGGTCAACAACGAAGGCCATGGATGCCGGGGTCAGGATTCGCTCGTCGATGCCTGCCAGAACCTCGGCGCCACCAAGCTTCATGTTCGAATCGGGGATGGGGGTGGTCGCTGCTGACATGGGAGCGGTCGCCTGATCGGGTGGCCAGACTACTCCCGCCGCTTTACGTTTGACAAAACACATGTTTCAATGCAACACATCAACACAGTCAATTATTGCTCTAACTGGCTGAATTGACTGGTTAGTGCATCCCATTCCGGAGGCGGCCCAATGTTGCAACGCGGCAAACGCAAGCCCGCCAAATCAGTGTCAAAGGCTGCCGGAGAAGGAACGAAGACTCCTCGCTTCTATTACAAGGGCAACCGCATCAAGCAGCTGCGAGCCTTTTGCTACACCGTAAAATTCGGCACCTTGACCCGCGCTGCGGAGGCCCTGTTCCTGTCCCAGCCATCAGTGAGCTTGCAACTCGGCGCACTGGAATCGGAGCTGGGCTGCAGCCTGCTTGAGCGACGTCGGCGACGCGTAACCCTGACCCACGAAGGCCAGGTTCTGTATGAACTTGCGCGGCCTCTGGTCGAGGGCCTGGAGGGTCTTGATGAGGCTTTCCTCGCACAGACGCGGGGTCCGGGACAAACCACGCTGGATATCGCCTGCGGCAACTCGACCATCCAGTATCTGTTGCCCGAGATGGTGGCCGCCTTCCGCGCCCGGCATCCCGACGTTCACCTGAACCTGCACAATGTCACCGGTACCGACGGTCTTGCCTTGCTTCGCTCGGACGAAGTCGACTTCGCCGTGGGGTCGATGGTCGATGTACCGAATGACCTGTCCTACGAAGCCCTGCATCACTTCGACCCCTTGCTGATCACGCCACCGGATCACCCACTGGCATCGAAAACCACGATTACCCTGGAAGACCTTTCACCCTATGGGCTGATCCTGCCGCCGAAGCGGCTGACCACCTATCGACTGGTCGACCTGGTGTTTCAGAAGGGCAAGGTGCCCTACGACGTGGCGATCGAGGTGGGTGGCTGGGAGGTGATCAAGCAGTACGTTGCGATGGGGCTCGGAATCTCGATCGTGACCGGCATGTGTATTCGCGACGCGGATCGCGAGCACCTCGCGGTGCGCAATCTGCGCAGCTATTTCCCGCAGCGAAGCTACGGCGTGGTCGTACGCAAGGGCAAGGTGCTCGGCGCCGAGGCGCGCGCCTTCATCGACCTGATCCGCCCCGGCCTGTTTGTGCGCCAGGACTGGTTTGAATCCGGGCATTCGGATCGCTGAAATCCGGGTAGTCGAAGGCTGTGGGCGCGAGACGCCCGGCAAAAGGCCTTATGGGGTTCCTGGATCCGGCCCGCCACGGCCGAGCCGGCGCAAACGTCGAATCATGCCCGCAATGCCACGCCACAGCTTGGGCAGCAACCAGATCACGAGCGCAAGGAAAACGGCAAGAAGGACCAGGAAGACCCACGGATGTTGCAGGGCGAGCCAGAGTCCCAGCAGGAGCACGCCATCCTCACTGAAGCTGGCTGTCCAGTTCGAGACCGGCTCGGGTGAAGTATTGATCAGCGCCCGCCCGCCGCTCTTGAACAGATGCGTGCCACCACTGACGAATCCACCGGCGAGTGCCGCGATGAACTGGGTGGCAGCCGGTTCGTCGCCCATTGCGCCCCATGCCAACAGCGCGCCGGCCGGGATTCGAACCAGGGTATTCAAGGCATCCCAGACCGAATCGAATGCCGGTACCTTGTCCGCCAGAAATTCGCCGACGGTGAGGATTCCGCTGGCAACCAGCACCCAGGGATGCTGCATGACCAGCAGACCGGATGGCAATTCGACGATATCGAAATGCGCAAGCAATCCAACGATGAATACCGTCGCGTACAAGCGAAATCCGCTCGCCCAGGCCAAACCACCGGCAAGTGCCCATTGTGCTGCCATGTCCATGGGCGCTGAGTCTGCCCGGCCAGATGCGGACTGTCGATGTCTGCTTTTGTCCTATCGGCAGCGTTCTGCCGATCAGCGGACTGTCATGACGCGATGAGTCTGATAGTTTTGTCGCCGGGGGCATGCTGGCTTCGCCCACGTTCAGGATCGCCAACATCGGGAGGACAGGCATGATGCGCTGGATCATGATTTCAATGACCTTGATCGGATTGATCATGGCTGTTGTGACGCGGAGCCCGGGCATCCTCGGGTTCGCCCTTCTGTTGAGTTTCGTCGGAGCATTTGGAACGATCTTCTCGATTGCCGGGGAACGTGTTTCTGCGAATGCACGCCCGGACGCGACCATGCTTCCACCGGAGGCCCTGGCCGCCATTCGCGACAAGGCACGGGCAAGAGCGGGCGAGCAGGCCGCATCCACGGATCGACAAGCCCGCGCGGCGGCGTCTATCCGCCAGTAGCACCTGTCGCAAGGCAATTGGCTGCGTATCCCGCCTGCGCAAGCCCGGCAAACCGGATTGTTGCGCAGTGCGGCATGCACTGTGCCAGTGGTTCGCGCACACTCGGTGGGTCGCGCTTTGCGGCTAGGCACTGGGGAGTACAACGTGAGTCTGGAATCCTTGTTGGTGTTTCTCATCATCGGCGGTATTGCCGGTTTTCTTGCCGGCCTGATCGTCAAAGGCCGCGGTCTGGGACTGATTGGCAACATTGTCGTCGGCATACTCGGAGCGTTTCTTGCCGGCTGGCTCTTGCCGCAGCTTGGCATTGCACTGGGTGGCGGCATCGTCTCTGCCATCATCAATGCGATGATCGGCGCAATCATCCTGCTCGTCATCGTCATGGCTATACGAAAGGCCTGACGCCCATCCACGCCGTATCAGGACGAAACACGATTGGAAGGCCGGGCCATCAAGCCCGGCCTTTTTGTATTGCAGGGCCCGGGTTTCGCCAGGTAGTGGCTGCAACACGGTGTATTGCCTGACGGCAGCGTATGCTGCGGAAAGGACTCCGGCCAGCCGATGCCATTGGCTGGACCTTGAATTCGCGGCCGCCCGGGTCACCGAGGGGCGTAGAGCGTGACGCTCCGCACGCCGCGCGTTGCCGCTGTCAGGCAATACCGCTATCGTCACGTGACAGGGTAAATTGGCGGCAGCACGACTGCCGAAATAGAGGATGCGCACGCGTATGAGATTGCGCAACGTAGTGCTGGTATCGGCTGTGTTGATAGCGAGTGGCGGCTTGGCGCTTGAGTTTGCCGCGCGCTCGGCCGCCGTGCGACTGGCGCGCGCACTGGAACCGTCTACCCGCCTGACTTACGACAATGCTGGAATTGCTCTGGATGGCAGCATCCGCCTGACTTCACCGCGACTGGAGTTCTCAAGTCGGCCGTGGAAGGGCGCTCTGCGGGCGCGCGTGGCCAATTTGAGAGGCCCCGGCCGATTCTGGCTCGTCGGGCAAACCCTGGCAAACGATCCGGAATGGCCGGCGGATTTGTCGTTGACGACTCGCGGGCTCACCATCGAAGAGACTGACGATCCGCTGATTTCCAGTTGGGTCGGCATGCCTGATCTTGCCTTGTTTGAGAATCTCGGCTGCGGCAGTGACGCCTTGAGCAGCAAGGATCGCGCTCGCATGGGTATACGTGGCGAGGAACGTGTCGATGTGTTCGGTTATCACCTTGAGCGTGAGGCAAAGCGACTTGAATTGAGCATGGCGCTCTACAGCGAAGATGTTGCGAGTTGGAGCGGCTCTGCCGAGTTCACGGGTTTCGATCCATCGCGTTGGGATCAGCCCGCCGGTCATCAGGAGTTGCGCCTGGGCCGTGCATCCCTGAGCTACGAGGATCCCGCGTATCTGTCACGGCGCAACAAGTTCTGTGCCGAATGGCTGGGCATCACACCAGCCCAGTTCGTCGAACGACATGTGGCCGCGGTGAGAACTTTTCTGGCCACGCGCGGCATCGATCCTAGCGAGGATGTACTTGGGCTTTATCAGCGCATGGTGAACAGGGGTGGCTCCCTGAATCTGGCGAGCCTGCCGGATGCAACCTGGGCGCCCGCCGACACCGACGCGTATCCGCGCCAGGTCCTGTTGCGCCTGCTCAACATCACGGTGCGAATTGATGACGCGCAGCCCATCATGTTGCGGTTGGCATTCACCGATCCCGAGGAGCCCTTGTATGTCGTGACTTCCGAGTTGCCGGACCCGGCATTGGTCGACGTACTGGGCACCCAGGAATCAGGGCAGGAGGATGCGGCGATAGCCGCCGAACAGTCGGCACCACTTCCCGCTACGCAAGTGGCACCACCACCCGTCGAGGTTCCAACCCAAACGCCTGCATCCGTTGCGGGTGAAGTGCAGGTTGCTGCGGCGCTTGCGGACGAGTCCGCAGACGACAGCGTCGCGATGCCCTCTGAAGATGTCGGTTCACGGCCAGACGCGATATCCGGACTGGGAGCCAGCGCCCCGCCACCTCCGGAAAACTCTACCCTGGCGCTGGTCTGGAAGCCGGGGCAGATCGAACGTTTGCCGCCAGCCAAGGCCAGGGCGCCTGAATACGACGTGGTTCCGGTATCAAGCCTGGGTAGCCGTGTTGGCAAACGCGTGCAGTTGCTCACATCCGGCGGCAAGCGGGTTGATGGCGATGTTCAGTCGGTTGAAGCGGGCAACCTTGTGCTTCTTGTTCAGGTAGGACGTGGCAGCGCTGAACTCAATGTTCCGCTGGAGAATATTCGAGAAGCACGGTTGATGCGACTGCGCTCCTCCGATTCGAGATGAACGGATCAACGGATGTTGGTCGTTTTGCGACGAACTGCTGCCCTGGTTCGTCCTTTGCTGCATGGGCGCAGACGGTCTTCCAACGCGAGTGAACATCGGCTTCGGCCAACCACTGGATGCCCTGGTGCTACAGCGGGCGAAGCGCGGTGACGAGGCGTCGCTGGAAGCGATTTATCGACTCTATTCTCGCCCCTGTTTCAATCTGGCATTGCGAATCCTTGGCGAGTCCGCTGCTGCCGAGGATGTGGTTCAGGATGTTTTCTTGCGCATGATGGACACGATCAGGAGTTTCCGCGGCGATGCGCCATTTGGCGCCTGGCTGAAGCGAATGACGGCCAACGCAACCATTGATGTCGTTCGGCGCAACCGCCGTTTCGACAGCGATGATGCCGAGGATCGGATTGCGAACATCGTGTCGGATCAGGTTTCGGCGGAATCAGGCGTGGATGCCTGGTCGTTGCTGATGAAGCTGGGGCCACGCTCCCGCGCTGTCGTACTTCTGCATGAGATGGAAGGATACACGCACAGGGAATTGGCCGAATTTTTCGGGCAGAGTGAGAGTTATTCGAAATCGGTGCTGGCCCGGGCGCTCAAGCGACTGGGCGTGCTGTCCGGAGACAGAACAGATCGAAATGAGGTGGTGGAATGACGAGCATTCAATCAGGATTCAAATCAGGCGCGGCCTCGCTGCTGCGCGA
>NZ_JBAWHJ010000328.1:0-12647 GCF_049593775.1 Dokdonella sp.
CGCACAGTCCCTGTGCTTCAGGTGCGCGAGTCCGCTCCGGGGTTTGCTGACAGCACTTCCGTGTGCTGGCAGCAAACTGGCCCACTTCCTGTGGGCCATCCTTCGGACTTTTCCTACGCAGCCTCGCCACGTGCGACGGGACCCTTTTAGCGCGCGTCCTGCGCGCCAGAGCCAAAGCCCCTCATCCCCCTGCGGGACCTTCGCCCGCTGAACGGGAGAAGGAAGATCAAGTGCAAACCCCGACATAGCTGGGAGCTGCTTGTGCTTCGTCTTTGCTGTGCAGGAAGCACAGTAACCGGGGCCCCTATGTAGCGGCGGTGGGGCGTAGGCAAAGCCCGAAGGGTGGCTCGCATGGATGCGAGCCAGTTCGCTGCCAGCACACGGATGTGCTGTCAGTGAACCTCCGGAGCCGCGCCGCGAAGTCGGAGGGCAGGAGCCCGGAGACCGCTGCGTCGGGGTGGCCTTCTCTTGACTCCGGGCTCCTGCCCTTCGCCCTACGGGCCGGCTTCGCCGTTCGCGCTGCTCCTGCAGCGCAGTGGTTACTTTTCTCTTGGCCACGCAAGAGAAAGTGACTCGCTCGCCCGGAGGCGAGTGAAAAAAGGCAGGGATGCCGCGCCGCGAAGCGGCGTATGCATCAACAAGGGGCGGAGTCGTGGGGCTGCACGACAACTGCATCGGGCCATCTTCAAATCGGGGCCTCGAGAATTCCTCATCGCGAAGCGGTGTCAAAAAAGCAGTATTCGCAGCAGGAATGCCACCCAACCAAAAACCCAATCAATCCCCAGCCTGAGCCCACTCACCCTTCACCCGCCCAACAACCCGAACACGCTCCTCCCGCATGGCCTCGGCAATCGCCGGACCCTGCAAACCCGCGGCAACGAATTGTGTGGCCTTCACCTCGCAAAAAGCGGCGAACGCTGCGTGCAAGTAGTCCCCTTGCGGGTAGTCGGATTCAGAGAGCCCAAGACGCCCGCGCTTGTCTGCTTCACAGACCGTGATGAACTGTTCGACCCGTAGCGGCTTGCGAAAAGCATCGAGTTTCTCGAACACGCCGAGCAACGTCTCCGGTCGCAATTCAAACGCGCGATGGGCGAGCAGATGCAGTCGGCAACACAACACCGCCAGCTCGGCATGCTCGCTGGGCACGCGCAAGCGTTCGGCCAGTGCTCGTACCGGCGAAACGCCACGCTCCTCATGCATGATGTGCTTCGGCAATTCATGCGCCGGTGTAAGCGCCTTGCCGAGATCATGCGTCATCGCGCAGAAGCCGATCAGGTCATCGCCAGGAGCCAGCCTGGCGGCCAAGTCGACCACCATCTCGTTGTGCACGCCGGTATCGATTTCCGGGTGGTACTCGGCCCGT
This sequence comes from Dokdonella sp., assembly GCF_049593775.1. Taxonomy (GTDB): domain Bacteria; phylum Pseudomonadota; class Gammaproteobacteria; order Xanthomonadales; family Rhodanobacteraceae; genus Dokdonella. The sequence continues at coordinate 1,364 of NZ_JBAWHJ010000328.1, forward strand.
TGCGGAACGCCGTACAGCGCATCGACTTCCGGGAACAGCACCTCCAGGGCACCACAACCGCGCAACGCGCGCAGGAACGCGGAAGGTGTCAGCTCGCCGAGGGCCTTGCGCGTCTCCGACCAGACACGTTCAGGGACCAGATGATCAACCTCGCCCGCGGCCACCATCTCGCGCATCAGACTCATGGTTTCGTCAGCGATCGTGAAACCGAGCGAGGCGAAGCGGGCGTGGAAGCGGGCAACGCGCAGTACGCGCACGGGATCTTCCGCAAATGCTGCTGACACATGACGCAATACGCGGGCGTCGAGATCACGCTTGCCACCATAGGGATCGACAAGAGTGCCATCGTCGCCCTCGGCCATCGCATTGATGGTCAAGTCACGGCGTTCGAGATCCTCCTCCAGCGTTACCGAAGGGTCGGCGTTGAAGCTGAAGCCGTGATAGCCGGGCGCAGTCTTGCGCTCGGTCCGGGCCAGCGCGTATTCCTCGTTGGACTGCGGATGCAGGAATACCGGGAAGTCCTTGCCGACAGGACGAAATCCTTCGCGCAGCATGGCATCGGGCGTGGCGCCAACGACGACAAAATCAATGTCGTGTGATGGCTTGCCCAGCAATCTGTCGCGGACAGCGCCGCCGACCTGATAGATCTTCATCGTGCAATTGTGCCAGAGCAACTATTGCTGCGTGCGGCGTTGCTCGCGAAAGTGATCCATGCGTTGTTCGTGCACATTTGTGCCGAGCATTGCCGGCACAATCATCTCCATCGGTGTCGATACGATGCCCAGTTCGCCGAGGCCATCCCTTTCACCGACCGAGTCGATCAGCAGCGAGCGGAAGTTGTCGCGCGAGATTGGTTTGCCGGGCAGCCATTCGCCGATACGTGCCTGCACATAGCCAAGCGAGTCAGGCAAGCCGATGACCCGGCAGTGCCTGCCGGTCAGCTCGGCGGTCCAGCGTACGATTTCACGAAGGCTGATCACGCGCGGGCCGAACAGCTCATAGCTGTGCCCAACCGAATGTGGGTGCGCCAGCGAACGTGCGAATGCTTCGGCGACATCACCTACGTAGACCGGCGCAAATTTCGCATCGGCTCGTGCCAGCGGCAACACGGGTGCAACGCGTATCAGGGATGCGAATCGGAAAAACAGGCCATCGCCGCGGCCGAAGATTACCGACGGCCTGAAAAGAGTCCAGTCCAGGCGCGAGTCACGCACGCGGGACTCCGCATCGAATCGGGTGCGCAGGTAGTGGCTTGCACCCTCACCGGCACGTAGCGCGCTCATCTGCAAAAGCCGACTGACGCCCGCTGCCTTGCAAGCCGCGATCACCGTATCGGTCAGCTTGACGTGGGCCTTGTGGAAGCCGCTTCCATCCGAACCTCGTTCGTTGAGGATACCCACCAGGTTGATCACGGCATCGGCGCCCGCGAGTTTCCGGGTCAGGTTTGCCAGGTCGTGCACGTCCGCGTTCTCGACACGTACGCGCGGCAAGACGCCAAGCTCACGATTGAGTTCACGATTGCGAGACAGCACGGTGATCTGGTGTCCATCTGCATGCAGGCGGGGAACCATGTGGCTGCCGACAAAGCCGGTTCCTCCGAGGATGACGATCTTTCGTGGCTTCATCTGCAACTCTCCTGAACACTGCTGCCGGTTGATCTCTTCCAGGCGGATCGCGGAAGGAACGTAGGATGGATTTGCATCGTCCAAGTCTGCAGCCTACCCTGATTGACGCTGGCAGCAGTGCAATTTCTCAGCAGATCGAAGAAGCACTACAGCGTGCCCGGCTTCTACCCGCTATGCGAGGGCAGATTGCACTGGTATTCCACCAGGTTCGAAAGGGACATGCGGGACCTCGTCGAATCCTGGAACGACGCCGCTCGGCGAATCGCTGTCGACGAAAGACTGGCCTTTCGCCTGCGCTGATGAATTCGGCGCGCGCTCAGGGCGCGACGGATTCGAAGCCGTTGGCAAAGATTTCGTCTGAGAGCCCGTCCAGTCGGTAGGTGGACACGGCGACATCACTGCCTGCGGCAACAAGCGCCGAGCCATCCGGATTTGCGTAGACGGCCAGTTGATTGTATTGGCCCGCGTTCAGGCCGAGTGGCTCCGAAGCTGCGCCCATTGCTCCGCTTACTCCGTCGAAGGAATACAGCTTGCCATTGATGGTGACCGCCAGATCGTGGATCGAAGCACCCGGTGATTGCGCGATGGCGCGGACTGGATAATTGTTCTGGAGATTCAGTTCGCGCAGCAGGTTCCTCGTTTCCGCATCGAAAAACGATATCGAGTAGTTGTTGAACAATGCCAGTTCCGGCCCGTTCGCACCGTTGGGCAGGTAGGTGGCCCCGGCAATTCCATTCGGATACGGCAAGCTCCAGCTCAGCAGATGGCTTTGTGCGTCATACGCACGTACGCTGCCGTTCATCACGGCGACCAGTAGCTGGTTGCCATTGCTGGGCATCTGCAAGGCGCCGACGCAATTTCCAGACATCGCGACAGAAGACCAGATCTGGGAATGGTTGGTCGTATCAAACAAGCGCAATCTCGATTCGGAAGTGCAGGTCAGCACGGCATCGGTTTGCTGATTGCCGTTGAGGTCGATCGTGGCCATTGCTTCGATCAAGACATAGTCAGGGAGATCGCTATTGGTGCTGCCGATACCCCACAACGCGCTGCCATCGACTGAACTCAGCGCGACAATCTTGTTCTGGTCGGAATAGTAGCCACCGCCGGCAGCGATGATCGCCGGCTGGGCCTGGCCTTCAAGTTGCGTGACTTGCAGGTTCCTGACGGAGTACATGCGGAAGTTGGGGTCGGTGGCACTGGACCGCCAACGCACGGCGCCCGTGTTCGAATCGACGCGCATGATGGTGCCGTCACGGACAATTGCACTGGCGGATCCGAAGATCAGGTCGAGCGTGCCCGCATCGGCGATGAAGCCGCCGGCCATGTAGGGGCCGGGCACCTCCTCCGGAATTGCAAATTCGTCTACGCCGCTGCTGGCATTGAAAACGCGGAAGGGGTCGCCCCGTTCGTAGCCCGGCGCTCTGCCAACAGCGATCTCGATGGCTGGATCCCCGTCGAAATCGGCTGCGGCGAGCTGCAATATCGAGCTATCGCCAAAGGATGTGCGGACTGATTGCGTCTGCACATCAATAATCTGGACCCCGGACGGAAAATAGTAGGTGGCCGTGATCAATTCATCGATCTGATCACCGTCAATGTCGGCGACCGTCGTCGAGCGCGCGTCGATATCGATCATGTCCCACAGCGGGGACCAGAGCTGCCCCTGAAACATGACGAGGTTATAGCCAAATGCTGCAAATCGAGGATACGAGCCGCCAAACCGGCCATGCTGGACCTGCTCTCCAAAGCCATCTTTGTACTCCCATTCAAGGGCGTGTGTTGCACCATCGATGACCTTGCCCGGTGCACCAGTAAGCACTATTTCGTACGCAGGGTCGGCGTCAAGCTGCGCGATGTTCAATTTTGCATAGTAGTTGGACGGCGTGGCGACCGTCCAAAGCTCGGCACCGTTGTTCAGGGAATAGGCCTTGAGTGCCGCGCCTGAATAGGTGCTCGTTGCAATCAGTTCAAAAATGCCGTCGTTGTTGACATCGGCAACCTGGGCATCGTTGAAATCGACGTAGTTTTCGAGTCGGATCTCGCGCTCAAGCGTCAGCGGCCAGCCGCCATATATGCTGATTGAATTGCTCTGTGCATATAGCAGATGCGCACCGGCCGCGTCGGTCCATGTCGCCAGATTCGGGGCTTCGTAGTACTGGTCACCAATATCCGGAATGATGACTTGCTTGATCTTCCAGCCCAGGCCCGCCTGCACACCGACAATCTGGATGACACTGCTGTAGTCGAGGCTGCCTGGCACGACGATGTCCGGTAGGCCGTCGCCATCAAAATCCGCAGTCGGCATGTCGTTGGTGCGGTTGCTGCTGAAGTAGCCGGGCACGATGGCGCTGACCTTGCTCAGGTTAGCTGCCCCTGATTCTGTGGCGATGCCGCTAAAGGCAAGGAAACACGCCAATACAGATACCAGCAATCTGGCGGTGTCGCGCCGATCTCGCAGCACGACCGGGCTGCATCCGGTGCAATTCGAATTCATTCCGTTGATCTCCACAAAAGTCCGGTGGCCAAGGCGCCACTGGGTAATTATATAGAGAACTACAGAATTTGTTCGTGACCCACGTACGTGCGCGAACCTGCATCGCTGGTTTTCAACTGGGCAGTGCTATCACGGGTCGCCTTGCGATCCGGACCCGGGCTCGGCAGGAGCGGAACACACCACCGTCTTGCGCTGTGCATCGTCCTTTGGCGCCTTGTAGGGCTGGCCGATCTTGGGCAGGCGGGTGGCGACCGGGATCACTTTTCCGTTCAGGCGCCAGTCGTAGAGGACGCTGAACGCGAGCACGCGCGCCACGTATTCGCGGGTTTCCTTGTACGGGATGGTCTCGATGAAAAAATCAGGTTCGAGGTCGGGGCGGGCGGCGAGCCAGCGTCCGACCGGGGATCCGCCGGCGTTGTAGGCGGCGCTGGCCAGCCATGGGCTGCCCTGGTACTGGCGTGCCATCTGGGCGAGGAACAGGGTGCCGAGCTGGATGTTGAGGCCGGGTTCGAACAGGTCGCTGGGCTTGGAGTAGGGAAGCTTGGCCGAGTTCGCCACTTTCTTGGCGACGCCTGGGAGCAGTTGCATGAGCCCGTAGGCATCGGCATGTGAGCGTGCGTCGCTCATCCAGGCGCTTTCGGCACGGATGATTGCGTAGGACCAGGCAGGATCGACGCCGGCTTCGCGTGCGACGCGGGCAACCCGTGGTTTTTGCGCCAGCGGGAAGCGCTGTTCGTAGTAGGTCAGGGTGTCATTGGAAGACGAAAGCAGGAAAATCGGGCTGTCGTACCAGTCATTGCGATAGGCGAGATCCGCCGCCAGCAGCTTCTCCTGCGGATCGAGCTTGGTCAGCGCGAATTTCCATTCCCGTCGCGCCTGGGTGAGGTCACCCATGGCCTGGAATTCGAGTGCGCGGGCCAGGTCCGGCTGTGCGGCGATGGCCTCTTCGGCGTTCCTGGTTGCATTGATCGTGGATGGACAGATCGAATACGGCGCGCTGATCCAGTCGGCGGCGAGGAAACCATGGAAATTGGCTTCCTTTGCAACTGCCGCGAATTCGGGCGCGGCCTCGGCTTCCCGATCAAGCTTGCTGAGCATGCGCGCGCGCAGGTAGCGCCAGCGAGAGTCTGCCAACTGCTCCTCGCTCATCGCGTCGAGTGCGGCCAGCGTCTCGCTCCAGTCCTGGTTCGCCAGAGCAACACGTACACGCCATTCGCGTGATGTGTCGTCCTGCGCATCATCCGGCAAGGCCTTCAGCCTCGACAGCGCATCATCGCCGTAGTTGGTTGCGCGATAGATGGCGATTGCATTGTCGACTCGGTTCTTCTGTTGGGGAGACCACGCGAACTTGCCCTGGAGCTGGTCCCAGCGCGCTTCAGCGGCAGCGCTGTTCTTGCGTGCGAATCGATACATCCCCAGCGAAATCGCATCCCTGTTCTGATCGGTGTCGGGCCAGCTGGCCGCATTGGCAAGCACGCCGGCAGGATCGCGCACGCTCGAGGCGATGCGGTTGGCCGCCGTCTTGTCACTGCCGCTGAGCAAGTTGGCGATGATGGAAACCGTGCCGGGGTTGGCGGCTTCTGCTGCCGCCTCGATGCGCTTCCAGATTTCGGCATCACTGAGCTCGCCGTTCTGGCGTGCCCAGGTGAACAGCGGCTCGCAAAGCGACGGTGTCGGTCGTGGCTGCATCCACAACGACTCGATGTCTGTTGCGTATGTCGGCTTCTCTCCGGCTGCGATGCGGGCACGCTGGTTGGCGCAGCGAAGGTCTAGGGCCTGACTCTCCACCCACAGCGAACGGAAGGTCGCCCAGTCGCCCTGTTTCGCCAGTTCGCGCAGCGTCGTTTCAGACAACGTCCTGGCGACCAGGGTATCCGGCCAGCGCTTGGCAAATGCTTGAACCTGGGCCGTGGAGGGCTTGCCCTTGCCGCGTTCGAGCAGGGCCAGTTCGACATAGGGCAGCAGCGGATAGTCACCCAGATCGACCACGTACGGTTTCCAGGCATCGGCCGGCCCCCGCTCGATGGCGTTCATGGCGTTCCGGTAGTGCTGGCGTTGCTCGCTCTTGTCAGCCGCGGCTGCGGTCAGGCTGCTGGCGCCGATGGGAAGCAGGCAGAGTGTGGCTGTGCGAAGGAGCAGTGCTGCGAATTTTCGATTTCTCATCCGGCCAGTGTATCGCGGCGGTGGAAGGCGCCCCAAGGGACAAGGCGGAATGGTGGGCCTCTCGTTCAGGTCCGTTCAGACGGGCGCGGTCAGGCAGGCGGTTGGCCGGACGAAGCCAGTATCGGGAATGGCACCCCTGTGCGAACCTGCGACAGCATGACCAGGGCCGGATTTCGATTCGTCGGGTGATTCGGGGCGTGCCGGCAGGTGCAACAGCTAGAATTGCTGAACTTCGCTGCAAGGAATGGTTGCAAACTTGAATGCCATGGCCCTGTCCGCTGCAACTTCGGTAGCCGCGCTGGACGCCTTGCACCATGTGCTGGGCGGGAACCTGATCGATTGGCCGGCTGATGGCCGCGTGCTTTTCCTGCGTGCCCGCGATGGTCATTGGTGGTACGGACATTCGCGCAAGGAGTGGGTCTGTCAGCAGGGATTCAAGCCCTTCGCAACCGCACTGGAACGCTCCGGACTTCAGGTGCGCGACCCGGCAACGGACGAGAAATTCCCGTTGGTGCTGGTGTTGCCGCCACGGCAACGCGACGAGGCCAGGGCCTTGTTCGCCCGGGCACTACAGCACTGTCTCCCGGGAGGAACCGTGGTCGCCTCCATGGCGAACAGCGAAGGCGCTCGATCCGGCGAAGCCGACTTCAGGAAGCTGGTCGGGTCCGCGCAGGTCATCTCCAAACATCACTGTCGGGTGTTCTGGAGTACCCCTGCCGAAAACGACATCGATACAAGGCTGCTTGAGGAATGGCTGGCGCTGGATGCACCGAGAGTCGTCGCCGACGGACGCTACCTGAGCAGGCCCGGCCTGTTTGCCTGGAACCGGATCGATCCGGCGTCTGCACTGCTGGTTTCGCAGTTGCCGCACACTTTGTCCGGTCGCGTCGCCGACCTCGGATCTGGCTATGGATATCTGGCCGGAGAAGTCCTTCGCAATTGTGCCGGGGTCACCGCGATCGATCTTTATGAAGCTGAGGCGCGGGCTATTGAACCGGCGCGCCGCAATATGGAAGCTGTTCGGCTTGAACGCCGCAGCGATGTCGATATCGATGTCCACTGGCATGATGTAACGCAGGGTTTGCCACGCCGGTACGATGTCATCGTCAGCAATCCTCCGTTTCATCAGGGGCGCGCTGATCAGCCCGAACTCGGGCAGGCGTTCATTGCGGTTGCCGCCAATGCGCTGAACCCGTCCGGCCGCCTATGGATCGTGGCGAACCGGCATTTGCCCTACGAAGCGTCACTGCGATCTCGCTTCGCCAATGTGGAGACACGTGTGCTCAAGAGTGGATTCAAGGTTTTCGAGGCCAGCGGAGTGCGCGCATGAGGCTGGTCAGAATGATTGCCAACCTCGGCTATGGCAGCCGCCGGGAAATCGCGATGATGTTTCGCGAAGGTCGTGTCACCGATGCGCAGGGTGATGTGCTGTACGCGGATGACAAGCGCGAGCATGCCCACATCCGTGTTGACGGTGAGCCGCTCGACCCGCCCCAGGGATTGTGTCTGATGCTCAACAAGCCTGCGGGGGTGACCTGCTCGACCAAGGACAGCGGTCGACTGGTATACGACCTTTTTCCCGAGAGGTTTGCCTTGCGCAATCCCAACTTGTCCACGGTGGGCCGGCTTGATCGTGAAACCACGGGCCTGCTGCTGTTGACGGACGATGGCGGATTGCTGCATCGGATCATTTCACCCCGATCACAGGTCGCCAAGGTCTACGAGGCCGAGTTGGCCGAAGAGCTGCGCGGGGATGAGATCGCGAGTTTCGCCAGCGGCACACTCATGCTCGAATCCGAGCAGACACCGCTGTTGCCGGCCGAGCTCCAGTTACTGGCACCGCGCCGGGTGCGTCTGACCTTGCACGAAGGGCGCTACCATCAGGCGCGACGGATGTTTGCTGCTGTCGGCAACCACGTAGTGCGATTGCAGCGCGTGGCGGTAGGTGGCCTGACTCTCGGTGCGCTGCAGGAAGGCGAATGGCACATCCTCAAGCCGGACGAGACACAACGCATATTCGACACCGCGGTGGAGCCGACGTGAATCCAGCGACCGCCACTCACATCCAGGCCGAGGGTGATGGCGAGATCATCGCGCGCACCCGGCATTGGATCGAGCGCGCCGTAATTGGCCTCAATCTGTGTCCGTTCGCGCGTGCGCCCTTCATCGCGCAACGCGTTCGCTACCGGGTCAGTGAAGCACGGGACACGGGCACCCTTCTCGATGAGCTATGTGGTGAGTTGCAGAGCCTGCGCGCAGCCGATCCGGTCGATTGCGAAACCAGCCTGCTGATCATTCCGCATGTGCTGGCCGATTTTCTCGAATTCAACGACTTCCTCGACGAGGCCGATGCGGCGATCAAAGTGCTGGGCCTGGAAGGCGAGATCCAGGTGGCCAGTTTCCATCCGGATTACCAGTTCGCAGATGCTGCCGCGGACGATATCGAGAATTTCAGCAACCGCTCGCCGTTGCCCATGCTTCACCTTTTGCGCGAAGCGAGTATCGAGCGCGCGGTCGACTCGATGACTGACAGCGATGAGATCTACAGGCGCAACATGGTCACGTTGCGCACGCTGGGAGTCGAAGGCTGGGCTGACTTGTGGCGTGATCCCGGCGAGGGCGCGTAACATCGGCTGCAGCAGACGGCGGCGTTTTGCCGCTGGCGGCATCCACTTTCCTGAAGGGGGAGGCGTGAAAAGGCCAGCATCCCGGATCTGGAATCGGCCGCAGGCTGGCTATGGCGCCTGTCTGCTAGCCATCCTCGGGATCTGGTTGCTGCTGGCGAGTGCTGCTGAAGCCGCCGTGCAGCCGGTCGTGCTCAAGCCTGCGCAAGAGATTGTCGCGCTGGCACCGGGGACGGAATACCTGGTTGATTCGGATTCCAGCGCGAGCGCCGAAGATGTATTCCGGCGAATTTCCAGCAATGACTTCAAGCCTTTGCCGCACGGCAATGCCACCTTCGGCTTTGTCGACGGAAGTTACTGGTTCCATGTTCGGCTGATCAACGAAAACCCGCTCGCGCATCGACGCGTGCTCGTGCTTGGCTATGTACTGCTCGATGAAATCGATGTCTACGTGCGCCGAGCGGATGGTTCGATCTCGCACGCGGCCTCGGGCGACTTTCGTCCGTTCAGCGATCGCGCCTACAGCTACCGGGAGCCGAATTTCAATGTAGCGCTTGCCGACTTCGAGCAGGCCGACCTGCTCGTGCGTGTCCGCAGCAAGAGCTCCATGCAGGTGCCATTGACGCTGTACACGCAAAGGGCGTTCTTCGAGCTCGCCCGTGATTCGCAGTTCAGTGTCGGGATCTACTACGGCATCCTGCTCGCCCTTCTTTTCTACAACCTGATCCTGTTCTTCACGTTGCGTGACTGGAACTACTTCTTCTATGTTCTGCACGTCACCGGCACGGGCCTGGTCCTGTTCTGCCTGAACGGACTGGCCTTCGAATTTCTCTGGCCGCAATCCCCCTGGCTGGCCAACGTAGCCATTCCCATGTCGCTGTCGCTGGCGATGTTGTGCATGCACCAGTTCGTGCGCTGCTTCCTCGATCTGCGTACACGCCTGCCTGCAGGCAATCGCGTACTCCTGGGGTTCGTCGCTTTCTACGCCGTCATGCTGGTCCTGTCGATGTTCGTCGACTACCGGATTGCCGTCTGGGTGGGTACGGCTGCCGTGTTTCCTGGAACTGCGGCCATTCTGGTCATCTCGGTGGTGCTGGTTCGTCGCGGCGACGTCGCGGCACGCATATTCCTGTTCGCGTGGAGCATGCTGCTGGTCGGGGCTACGGCCTATGCGATGGTTTCCTTCGGCCTGTTGCCGCAGGTCTGGATGACCGAATACGGCATCCAGCTCGGTTCTGCACTCGAGATGATCCTGCTGTCGTTTGCGCTGGCGTACCGCTTCGTCGTGCTGCGCGAAGAGAACGTGCGCATCGTGCAATCGGCCAGGGACGAGCTTGAACATCGCGTGGGTGAGCGTACGCGCGAGCTCTCGACCACGCTTTCGGAGCTGGCGATCGCCAATGATCGGCTGCGCGAATCCAGCCTTCGCGATGGGCTGACTGGCGTCTACAACAGGCGCTACCTTGATGGCGCATTCGAGAGCATGGTTGCGGAGTGCCGCACCCGTTCACGATCGCTCGCGGTCCTGGTTGCTGACATTGACCACTTCAAGCGGGTCAATGACGAAGCCGGCCATCTGGTCGGCGATGACTGCCTGCGCATGGTCGCCGACCTCATCGAAAAGCTGGTCGGAGCGGATGGCAGCGTTGTCCGCTACGGCGGCGAAGAATTCGTGGTTATCCTGCCCGGATTCGACAAGACGGCCACGCGAGGCCTGGCCGAATCCATCCGGATCAAGCTTGCCGAATCACCACTGCTCAGTCAGGGCGAACGCCTGCATCTGACGATCAGCATCGGTGGCGTCGTCAGCATGGCGGGCGAGAATGATTCCGCAATGGACTTGCTGCAGCGCGCGGATGCAGCCATGTACCAGGCCAAGAATGACGGGCGCAATCGCGTCGTGGTCGCCTGAGAGTCAGGCTTCCGGCAAAGGTGCCCCAAGACGCAGGGTTTCCGGGAGGTGGATCGTGGCGGCGATCGGCAGGTGATCGGAAACCAGCTGGGGCAGGGTCCTCAACTCGTCGACCTTGAGCGACGACGAGGCAAGGATATGGTCAATGGCGCGATTCGGTGCCCAGCTCGGGAACGTGGCTGGCGGATTTTCCGGCGGCTGCAGCGATGTGCGTGCGAACAGGTTGCGCAGCTCCGGGCTTTCGATTGGCGTATTCAGATCGCCAAGCAGCAAGGTGTTCGGGTGGCCCTCGAGCAGTTCGGTGATATAGCCCAGTTGATGTGCGCGCGCTTGCGGCCCGAGCGACAGGTGCGCCACCAGGATCACCAGGGAATCCTTGCCATGGCCATAGCGCGCGAAAAGTACCCCGCGGCCTCGAATTCGCCCGGGCAAGGGGAAGTCGAGTACTTCCACGGGTTTGTAT
>NZ_JBAWHJ010000329.1:0-6963 GCF_049593775.1 Dokdonella sp.
GCGCAGTCAATCCCGGCGCATGACCCAGATCGTCGAAGACCTGCTGACGCTTTCGCGACTGGATGCGGAAGAAGCCCTGCCGAAGTCCAGAGTTGCCATTCGCCCTCTGGTCACCACCTTGCACCGCGATGCGGAAGGGCTGAGCCGCGGCAGGCATACGATATCCTCGAGCATCATCGGCAGCCATGACATTCAGGGATCCTCACGGGACCTCTACAGTGCGTTCTCCAACCTGGTCAGCAACGCCGTTCGTTACACGCCGGTTGGAGGTCGCATCCACATCGTATGGAACAGCGACGAGAATGGTGGGAAACTCAGCGTATCCGATACCGGCCACGGCATTGCAGCCCAGCACCTCCCGCGACTGACCGAACGCTTCTATCGTGTCTCTACCAGTCGGTCGCGTGAAACAGGCGGAACGGGACTCGGACTTTCAATCGTAAAGCACGTGCTGCAACTGCACGATGCGCATCTGGAAATCGAGAGTGAGCTGGGTGTAGGCAGCACTTTTTCCTGCGTTTTCAGTTCCAGTCAATTGTTGTCATCAGAGTTTGCCGCAGAGGAAGTCTGAAAATGAATTCGCCCTTGGTCGACGTCAGCAATGACCAGGCCGCCACAGCACCGCCCACTTCAGCTTCAAGCGGACGTGCCAACAACAAGCAGCGGGATTTCAGCGACCCATCGCTCTATCTCAATCGCGAACTCGCGCAGATCGAGTTCAATTCGCGGGTCATGGCCCAGGCCGAAGACCCACGCAACCCATTGCTCGAACGCCTGCGCTTCATGTGCATCTCGTGCACCAACCTCGACGAGTTCTTCGAGGTCCGCGTCGCCGTGCTCAAGCACCATCACGCGTTCGGCGAAAGCCAGCCTCTGGCCGATGCAATTCCGATTACCGAGCTGCTGAGCCAGATCCGCGAGCGCGCTCTGGTACTCGTGAAAAAGCAGTATGCGTTCTGGAACAACACGCTGCTGCCGGAGCTTGAGCGTGAAGGCATACAATTTCTCACAAGGGAAACCTGGACAGTCAAGCAGAAGCGCTGGCTGCAGGGCTATTTTCGCAACGAAATCCTGCCCGTACTTTCACCGTTGGGGCTCGATCCTGCACACCCGTTTCCGCGAATCCTCAACAAGAGCCTGACGCTGGCCGTCGTACTCGCCGGCAAGGACGCGTTCGGTCGCGAGGGTCACATGGCCCTGCTGCGCGCACCGCGTTCGCTGCCGCGAATCATCCGGCTGCCGGATGAAGTCGCTGGCGAAGGCATTTCGTTCGTCTTCCTTTCCGATCTCCTGCATGAGTTCATGGACGAGCTCTTCCCTGGCATGCAGGTGAAGGGTTCCTATCAGTTCCGCGTTACCCGAAACAGCGAGCTCGTCGTCGACGAGGAAGAAGTCGAGAACCTCGCCATGGCCCTGCGCGACGAGCTGCGGGGACGTGGCTATGCGAAGGCCGTGCGGCTTGAAGTGGGCTCAAATTGCCCGCGCGCGATTACCCAGATGCTTGAGCAGAACTTCGAGCTCACCGACCAGGATGTCTATCTTTGCGAAGGCCCGGTCAATGTCAGTCGCAGCGCCGCAATCTATGACCAGATTGATCGCCCGGACCTGAAGTTTCCACCGTTCGTGCAGCGCGTGAACCGGGTAGCTGTAGAAGGTGACAGTTTGTTCGACTCCATTCGGGAGCGGGATATCCTCCTGCACCACCCGTTCGAATCGTTTGCGACCGTCAGTGAACTGGTCAAGCAGGCGAGCCTCGACCCGGACGTGCTCGCGATCAAGCAGACCCTGTACCGATCCGGCATCGATTCACAGTTGGTCGATCACCTGATCGAAGCTGCGCGCGCGGGCAAGGATGTGACCGTGGTTGTCGAACTCCGTGCCCGTTTTGACGAAGAAGCCAATCTGCGGCTGGCGAACCGACTGCAGGAAGCGGGCGTACAAGTCGTCTACGGCGTTGTCGGCTACAAGACACACGCGAAAATGCTGCTGATTGTAAGGCGTGAGTCCGGCACGCTGCGCCGCTACGTGCATCTGTCGACGGGCAACTACCATCACGTCACATCGCGCATCTATACGGATTTCGGCCTTATGACCGCTGATCCCGGAATCGGCGAGGATGCACACCTGCTGTTCCTGCAGTTGTCAGGACTCGGCCCCATCATCAAGCTGAAACACCTGCTGCATTCCCCGTTCACCCTGCACAAAGGCTTGATGGCCAAGATCGAACGCGAGGCGGAATACGCCAAGGCCGGCAAGCCGGCGCGCATCATCGCGAAGTTCAATGCGCTCAACGAGCCCGAAGTTATCGAAACCTTGTATGCAGCGTCCTGCGACGGCGTCCAGATCGACTTGATCGTACGCGGCGCCTGCACGCTTCGTCCCGGAATACCCGGGGTATCGGAGAACATTCGTGTGCGCTCGATCGTGGGTCGTTTCCTGGAACATAGCCGCGTGTACTGGTTCCAGAACGATGATTCACCGGAAATCTATTGCTCCAGCGCAGACTGGCTCTACCGCAACCTGCTCCGACGCGTTGAAACCTGCTTCCCGATACTCGATCCAAGCCTGGCTGCCCGCGTTTTCGACGAATCCCTGCGCAACTACCTGGCAGACAATACCCAAGCCTGGCAGCTCGGATCCGATGGCAGCTATACACGCGTCCTTCCCGGTGACGACAAGCTTCATTCCGCCCAACTGAGCTTGTTGGAAAAACTCTGTCCATGAAGCCCGTTGAGCTGCCCGACGAGATTCAGGACGGCGACCTGATTGCCGCGGCGGATATCGGATCCAACAGTTTCCATCTGGTCGTTGCGCGCTACTCGCATGGCGAACTGCGCGTAATGGACCGTTTGCGCGAGAGCGTGCGACTGGCTGCCGGACTCCGCAAGGATGGCACCCTTACGCGTGAGCGACGCGAGGCTGCATTCAGCTGCCTGGCCCGCTTCGGCCAACGGCTTGCCGGTTTCCAGCCGGGTCGGGTTCGCGCGGTGGCCACCAACGCCGTGCGCCAGCTGGCTAGCCCGCAGGCATTTCTGCTGCCCGCGGAAACAGCGCTGGGTCATCCAATCGAGGTGGTTTCCGGCCGCGAGGAGGCGCGTCTTATCTATCAGGGCGTTGCCCGAGGCCTCCCGAGCACGGACAAGACACGCCTGGTTGTCGATATCGGAGGTGGCAGCACCGAGTTCATCATCGGGCGCGGCTATGACGCGCTGGAACGCGAGAGCCTTCAGGTCGGTTGCATCGCCAGCACGCTGCGCTTCTTCGAAGACGGCAAGATCACGCCGCGTCGATGGAAACAGGCACTGACCGAGATCGCCGTCGAGATGCAGCAGTTTGGTGCTCACTATCGCGAGCGCGGCTGGAGCGAAGCGATTGGCTCATCGGGAACCATGAAGGCCATCGGCGGCATCGTGCAGGCCAACGGCTGGTCCGAACAGGGCATCACTGCCAATTCCATTGTCGCGCTGCGTGAAGCCTTGCTGGACTGCGGCAACAGCACTCGACTCAGCCTGCCGGGTCTCTCGAGCGAGCGCGTCAGCGTGATTGCGGGCGGGGTCGTGATCCTTGACGCGATCTTCAGGACATTCGGCCTCGAGCAGATGAATGTCTGCGATACCGCAATGCGCGAAGGCCTGCTTTACGACATGCTGGGTCGCGCGTTGCACAACGACTCGCGCAATACGAGCATCAGGGCATTGGCGGAGCGCTATGGCATCGAAGATGCGCAAGCCGCTCGCGTCGGGCAAACCGTGGCAAACCTGTTTTCCCAGGTCGCCGATAGCTGGCAGCTCGATGTGCAGGCCCAGGAAATCCTCAACTGGTGCGCGCACGTACACGAGATTGGGTTGGCCATTGCGCACAGCCAGCATCATGCCCATGGCGCCTACATCATGGCCCATTCCGATCTGGCTGGGTTCGGTCGCCAGGAACAGCAACAACTGGCCGCGATCCTGCGCTCGCACCGGCGCAAGCCTGATGCATCCACCATGGCCAATCTTCCACCGCGCATGCAGCCCGCCACGCAACGCATGACAGCCTTGCTACGCCTTTCCGTGCTACTGCACCGGGCACGCAGCGATGAAGCCCTGCCGCCGCTGCGTCTCACAGCCAATGAAGGCGAGCTGACCCTGGAGTTGCCAGGCTCGTGGTTGGAGAACCATCCACTGACTCGCATCGATCTCGAACAGGAACGCGACTACCTGCGCCTGCTCAACATCAAACTGATCGTAAGCAAGACCAGCAATCGCGTCGCTGCCTGAAGTCGATGTTTCGTACTCCGCGGGGAAAGACGCATCCGTGTCGATATCCACTAACCTGCAGCGAACAGGGTCGTCATTCCCGCGAACGCCGGTATCGCATCTGAACCTGGGCAAGGCTGGCCCCGTGGCCTTTTCTCTGGCCGCCACGATCCCGCCAAAGCCATCCGATGACCCGCTTTCCCTTGCTGGCGACTACTACCTTCCTCCGCAAGGATGACCGGAAGAAGGGAACAACGGTTTGGCCAGGTGGCGCCTGACGGAACCTGAAGGATGCCAATGCGTGTCCAGGCGGATACTGCGGTTGTCACACGCAGTTTTCGCGAAACCGTCCAGCGCTTATGATGGGCGGACCCATACCGGTACCAGGAACCATGAACATGATCCGATTCCCACGCTTCCGAGGCGCACGCGCCATTCTGCCTTTTGCCCTGCTCCTGGCCATTCCGTTCGGGGCAATTGCCCAGGACAAGGCTGAGACAGCCAAACCTGCGACCAAGCCGGACGCTGCCGCTCCAGTCGAAGCAGTGACCAACCCCAAGGCGCGCATCAAGACCAGCGAAGGCGACATCGTCATAGAGCTGAATGCGGAAAAGGCGCCAAAAAGCGTCGAGAACTTCATCCAGTACGCCAACGATGGCTTCTATAACGGCACCATCTTCCACCGCGTCATCAACAACTTCATGGCCCAGGGCGGCGGCTTTACTCCGGACCTGCGCCAGAAGCCCACGCGTCCGTCGATTCCCAACGAAGCGAAAAACGGCTTGTCCAACAAGCGCGGCACGGTAGCGATGGCGCGCACGCCAGACCCGAACTCCGCCACTGCACAGTTCTTCATCAATCTGGTAGACAACCGCAATCTTGATTTCGTCAGCGACGAGCGTGCAGAAACCTGGGGCTACGCTGTTTTCGGTGAGGTCGTTGAAGGCATGGATGTTGTCGACAAGATCACCGCGATTCCAACCGGCCCGAAGGGCCCGTTCCGCAGCGATGTGCCAACCACGGACGTGGTCATCCAGAAAGTCGAGATCCTGCCCTGATTGGTGCAGTCACACCAGAGCGTTGCACCTCGACAATCGACGTCATCCCGGGATCATCAGATCTCCGGGATGACACACGTTCATGTCAGGGTGCTTGAAACTCGCCTCTGCGGCGGTCGCCACCAGGCGTGATGTTCAAGAGCCGGAGTTGTACCGAAGCATGAGCACCCTTTTCATCTCCGACCTCCACCTTGATCTTTCGCGCCCCGAAATCATTCGGCAGTTCGAGAATTTCATTCGCGACGAGGCCGTCCAGGCCGATGCGCTCTATATCCTGGGCGATCTGTTCGAAGCCTGGATCGGTGACGACGCCGACAGCGAAATCGGCCAACGCTTCATCGATGCCATGCAACCCATGCGTGATGCGGGCCGCCCGGCATTTTTCATGCACGGCAACCGGGATTTCCTGCTTGGCGAACGCTATGCGCGCAAGGCAGGATTGACCCTGCTCCCGGACCCTTCGGTCATCAACATTCATGGCACGCCAACATTGATGATGCACGGTGACAGCCTGTGCATCGACGACGAGACGTATCAGGCGTTCAGAACCCTTTCACGCTCACCAGAATGGCAACGCTCATTTCTGGCCAGAACCACCGCCGAACGCCAGGCGTTCGCCGATGCCGCCAGGGAGGAGAGCATGCGCCACACCCGCGACGGCAACAACGAAACGATCATGGATGTGAATCAGAAGGCCGTGGAATCAGCCATGCACAAGTCTGGCGTGTATCGATTGATCCACGGGCACACACACCGCCCAAACACACATGGATTTCAACTGAGCGGCCCATCGGCCGAACGCATTGTCCTTGGGGACTGGTACGAGCAAGGCAGCAGCGTCAATATCAAGGCTGGTCCATAGCACACACCCAAAATAGGGTGAAGCAAAACCGTACCATTTCAGCCACTACTCCACAGTAAACGCTTGCAACGTGACTGGTACAAAGGGAGTATTTACCGTGACGGGCCCACACCCTGCGCCGAACGTGGTCACCAGCATGTAATAGTTCCCATTCGCCAAGCTGTCCAAGGGGCCCAGAGTCTCTGAACCACCTGCCCCGGCACTATCGGTCTCCAATGGACATGGAGACGAACCGTTGCAACTGCCCGACATCAATCCAACATAGATGTCATAGGTCGCATTCGAAGTGGTAACAAAAAAAGAACCCGAAGGTGCGCCCGGACCGATCTGCACCGCCCAGATCGCATCAGTTGCACTGCCAATCGGGTTCAGTCCGCTGCACGAAACACTCAGCGAGTTTGTGGCGGCGCAGGTGTCATATGACGGAAGAACACTTCCACTCTGGGAAGCAGTGATAAAGGGCGTGCCGGCGCTCGGTGTGCAAGTCTGCGCGGAAACACTCCCTGCATAGATCATGCACACAAGATACAAACAACTGAATTTCATCTGAGCCATCCTTGACCAAAACCAAAAACAGCCAAATGTCGAATGCAAGTCGCGTGCACCAAGTGTCGCCATACGAAACTTAGTAGAGAACCACACAGAAGCCACGCAGACGTATTTCGCCATTGCAACCCGGCCATCGAAGCGGGAATCCGGCTCTGGCTCTACTCCAGAGAAAACCCTTGCAGCGCTACAGGAAGGGTGGGATTCAAGACCGTAACGGGGCCACATCCTGCCCCAAACGTTGTTACCAGCAGATAGT
>NZ_JBAWHJ010000330.1:0-3988 GCF_049593775.1 Dokdonella sp.
GACCACGGTCGAGGAATACTGCGTGAGCGAAGGCTGGATTCGGGTAGCCGCCGGAAAATCTCTGGACCGGCGTGGTCAACCGATCACGCTGAAAGTGAAAGGCGAGGTGGTTCCATATCTGCTGGAAAAAGCCGAGTCCGAAACCGACTGAAATCGCTGGCGACTGCCGCGCGTTTCAGGCGATTCGTTCCGCATTGTCGTCGGTTGGCACAGGATTGCCGGCTGACATGAACCGGGGGAACTGGTGTCGCAGTCAGTCGTCATGTTTGATCGCCCACGCATGTCCATCGCGGGCTGGCACCAACAGCCTGCGACTGAGCGGCGCGCGATGCTTACCGAGATTCTGGCCCAGGTTTCCAGCGAGGCCTTGCAGGGCGATACGCTCGAAGCGGTGCTCAAGCGTATCGTCAACTGTCTGATTGCCCGACTTCCCGTCACCATCGCAAGCATCATTCTGCTCAACGAGCGCCATACGCACTTCATACAGGAAGTCTGGTCCGGCGAACTGGACCTCGAGTTGCCGGCAGATTTGCCTTGGCCGGTTGAACTGGGTGCTGCTGGGCGATGCGTGCGAAGTGGTCTGGCGCAGCTCATTACCGATGTCGAAAATGATCCTGACTATGTGCCCGGAAACAGCCGTGTTCGTTCCGAATATCTGGTGCCGATCAGCCACAGCGGGCGCCTGCACGGTGTATTGAATCTCGAGAGCACCGAGTCGCGATTCTTCACCCGGGAGGTGCGCGCAGCGTTTGACGCGATTGCCGTGCAGATTGCCGGCGCCATCCATCTCGCGTGTGTCGTGCGCGAGCTTGAGCTGGCCAACCGGAAACTCCGGTTGCTGTCGATGAGCGATGGCCTGACCGGTATCGCCAACCGGCGCTGCTTCGATGAACGACTGTCCGAAGAATGGGCAAGCCATTCTCGATCCAGGCGTCCACTCGCTTTGCTTCTGGTCGATGTTGACTGCTTCAAATTGCTCAATGATTCTCACGGGCATTTGCATGGCGATGAATGCCTGCGCGATCTCGCGGCGATCTGCATCGAAGCAATTGGCGAAGAAGAAGCACTGGTGGCTCGATACGGCGGCGAGGAGTTTGCCGTCCTGCTGTCGGATTGTGATCTTCGCAAGGCACGCCGGATCGGGGAACGATTGCGGCAATGCATTGACGAGATGGAGCTGCCGCATCCGACGTCCCCGGTAACCGATCACGTTACCGTCAGTATCGGAATCAGCGCCGTCATACCCCGCACTTCGCACGCCAGCGAGAGCTTGATCGATACAGCGGATCGCGCGCTCTATCGGGCCAAGGATCGCGGTCGCAATTGCCTGGTCGCATCGACGGTTTCAGTGCTGCGAAAAAATTCGGACTAAAACCGGGTTTACTTGTCCGGCCCGGAATTCGGTGCTTTCCCAGCGGCCTCTTCGGCGTCGCTGATTGGAAGAAGCTTCAATTCCGCTTCCCTGATTTCTGCTGCCACGGCCTGCTCTCGGGATTCGATCAGGGTTTCGGCGAGGGCGCGATAGACGGGCTTGCGACAGACCAGTGCCGAACTCGCTCGCGCAAGCAGGCAGGCGGCCATGATCGGCAATATCATTTGCTGGTTCGCTGTCAGCTCCATCGAGATCACCGCTGCGGTCAATGGAGCCTGAGTGACGCCGGCAAGGTAGGCAGCCATGCCGAGCAGCACCACAGCGGAGGGGTTCGCTTGCGGAAGGAATGCTGCAAGGTTGGCGCCGATGCCCGCACCGACCGCTAGTGCAGGCGAAAAGATGCCACCCGGGATTCCCGCCCAATATGAAGCAACGTTGGCGCAGAACTTGAGCAAGCCAAAGCTTTCAACAGTGTCCGTGTGCCCTTCCAGTATGGATTTCGCCTGGTCGTAACCGGTGCCGTACAGACCTGTCTCGGTCAATTGGCTGAGCAAAACCAGGGCGAGCCCGCACGCAGCGGCAAAAATCACCGGCTGGCGCTTGCGCAATTTGCCGATAAGACCGCGCAGGCCGCCTTCATTCGGAATGATCAGGCGTGCAAACAGTCCGCCTGCCAGACCGCAGATGGCACCTGTGGCGAGCACGGCGACCCACGCCCGGCCCAGCGGAAGGCCGATGTCGAACTGACCGAAATAGGCATAGTTGCCGAGAATGCCAAGCGATACGACACCGGCAATGATGACGGCAGTAAGCAGGATCCCACTCATGCGATGCTCGAATGCACCGCTCATTTCTTCAATGGCAAACACCACGCCTGCCAACGGCGTGTTGAAGGCGGCGGCAAGCCCTGCTGCCGATCCGGCCAGGATGAAACGTGAGCTGGCGGCTGGATCGTCGAATCCGAAGCGTCGTCCCATCGAATAGAGGAGGCCGGCTCCGACATGTACGGTTGGACCCTCGCGTCCGATCGAAGCACCGCCCGCCAGCGCGGCCAACGTGAGTCCCATCTTTCCGATGGCCATGCGCAGATTGAGCAAGCTGTTCCTGAACGCGTCGTCTTCCAGCTTGAGTGCCGCGATGGCTTGCGGAATGCCGGACCCCCGCGTCGGCTTGAGTGCTCCCTGGGTTAGCCATGCAAGCAATGCGAACGTCAGGGGCGTGAGCAGGAACGGCCAGTAGCTGTTGTGGCGGACGATATGCTGGAACAGCGCAAAGGCCTGGTCGGCCGCCTTGGCAAATCCTACAGCTGCGAGCCCGACGGCGATGGCTCCTGACCAGAACAGCGCGCGTCGCAGCCATTGAGACGGAGAAAACATGGCTCGCGCTGTGGATCGCCAGGAACTGTCGGTCGAGGTTTCCGGCTCTCGTCCACTCACCGAAGATTCTGATATTTGCTTATCACCCGATCATGATACACGTCGCTGGCAGGGCTCCAGCGATCGAGTTACCAGAGTGCCGGTTTGAATACCATCAGCCAGAACACGACGAGGACGCCAAGAAATGCGGGCCAGCCAAGCAGGTACCAGATACGCATGAGCTGGTGATAGCGCGCCGGCAGTCCGGTCTTCTCATGCACTGCGAGAGCTGCCAGGCGGGCAATCTCGATCTGGATCCAGATCACCGGCAACCAGCAAATTCCGATCAGGACGAACAGGGAAATACTCGCCAGCACCCATGAGGTTTGCAGCGGAATCCCGAGCAAATGGACCAGTGCAAGCCCGGTCAGCGGCTGCACGATCACGGCCGGTGTCGTGAAACACCAGTCGGCAAAGACCACTTGCCGCGCCACGCTGGCGACCACGATCGGATCACCACCGCGGTCGGCGCGCCACAGGTAGAACGCCGTACCCAGTCCTGTTCCGAACAGAAGTGTCGAGGAAAGGACATGCAAGAGCTTGAGCGATAGATACGTGTTCATCATCGATCATCCTCAATGGCCAGGCAGACCAGGAGCAAGCCGACAAGCGCGAAATTCTTGATCAGTCCACCGATCGGTTCCAGCCAGAGATGGCTTGCCATCACGCCCAGCAGCAGTGTGTAGGTAGCTACCGACCCCAGCATGAGGAAGAGAACGGGCCTCGGCTGCCAACGCAGCAGCAGCGCACCTCCGAGCACAAGATCGAGCAGGCTCGTGGCGACCACAAGGCTGAACTGGTGCGCTCGGGGAATCTTCAATGCATCGAGTATCGGCGCATAGTCGCTGCTTGTGGCAAGCAGGCCCGCAATACCTGAGCCGATCCAGATCACCACAAGCATCAACCACAGGACTGGACGCAACCCGTTCAGTCGGGCGTGCCAGCGGTCCTGCACGAAACTGGCAGCGATCTCGAACTCTTTGCGTACGGAGCGAGGGCTGAACCCAGTCGTGTTGCCGATGAGTGCATGCGCATCTGCCAAACCGATATTGCCGCGTTCGAGCATCACGCCCATCGTCCGGCCCAGTGGCCCCGCGTTGATCCGGTCGCCAAACCAGGTCGCAAGAGTGACCAGGGGGCGGGGCACCGGGATCCAGCAGGGTCGGGAAAAATGCATCCAGCGGCGCAACAGGCCCAGGGT
>NZ_JBAWHJ010000331.1:0-2732 GCF_049593775.1 Dokdonella sp.
GGAAGGCACTGTCGAATGGGCGACCACAATACGACTCATCCAGTTGTTCGAGGTCGACGGTGGAGACAATGGCTTGATGGCCATTGGCGATGAACGATTCGGCGAGCTCGCGGGTGGGACTTCCCCAGAGAGGAAAAATGCCATGCCACCCTATCCGTTTCAGTGACGCCTCGCGCCACTCCCGAAGGTCGCCGAGGAACAGATCGCCGAACGCCACATGGGCCAGCTCAGTGGAATGCTTGCGCGCCATCCCGAGCGTTGAAGCAAGGGCGGATTCATATGCGTCGTTGGGGGCGGGCCAGTCGATGGCCATCTCGAAGAGAGGCAGGTCAAGGGCGGAGGCCTGGGCCCGCAACACGTCGCCGCGCACGTCGTGCATTGCGACGCGATCACTCGTTCGATCCAGCGTGGTGATCAGGCCGACAACCTGCCATTGCGGATCAGCAAGCAGCCGATCGAGTGCCATCAGGCAATCCTTGCCGCCACTCCAGGCGACAAGGATCGGCTTGCGTGCGACCACTCAGGCAGCGGAGCGCGAAGCGCGTTTGCGGTCGTTCTCGGTCAGATTCTTCTTGCGCAAGCGGATATGCTTCGGCGTGACTTCGACGAGTTCATCATCCTCGATGAATTCCAGAGCCTGCTCCAGGGACATCCTGATCGGCGGCGTCAGCTGCACGGTTTCATCCTTGCCGGCGGCACGCACGTTGGTCATCTGCTTGGCGCGCAGGGCGTTGACGGTAAGGTCGTTGTCCTTGGCGTGGATGCCGACCAGCTGGCCCTCGTAGATTTCGTCGCCTTCGCTGATCAACAGACGTCCGCGTTCCTGCAGGCTGATCAGCGAGTAAGCGGGCGAGGGGCCCTGGCCGTTCGAGATCATTACGCCATTGGAACGCTTGGCGATCGCGCCTTCGGAGCGTGGGCCGTAATGATCGAACACATGGAAGAGCAGGCCGGTGCCGGCGGTGACTGTGCGGAACTCGGTCTGGAAGCCGATCAGTCCGCGGGCCGGAATCATGTATTCCAGGCGCGCACGACCGCGTCCGTCAAGTTCGATATTCGACAGCTGTCCGCGACGATTGCCGAGTCGTTCCATGACTCCGCCCTGGAACTGTTCATCCAGATCGACGACTAGCTGTTCGTAGGGTTCCTGCAGTTCGCCATCAATTTCCTTGATGATGACTTCGGGACGGGATACCGCCAGCTCGTAGCCTTCACGGCGCATCGTCTCGATCAGTACGGACAGGTGCAGCTCGCCGCGACCAGACACCTTGAACTTGTCCGGATCTTCAGTCTCCTCGACCTTCATGGCGACGTTGTGCAAGGTTTCGCGCATCAGGCGCTCGCGAATCTGGCGACTGGTCAGGAACTTGCCGCCGCTGTGTTCCTTGACGCCGGCGAATGGTGAATTGTTGACCTGGAAAGTCATGCTGATGGTCGGTTCGTCGACGTGCAGCACCGGCAACTGTTCGGGCGCATCCGGCGCACAGATCGTGTCGGAGATGCTCAAGCCTTCGATGCCATTGATGGCGATGATGTCGCCGGCTTCGGCTTCGGCGACTTCGCGGCGTTCCAGGCCCATGAAGCCGAGCACCTGCAGCACCTTGGCGTTGCGCTTCTTGCCGTCCTTGTCGACCACGGCGACCTGCATGTTGGTGCGGACCTTGCCGCGCTGGATGCGGCCGATGCCGATCAGGCCAACGTAGTTGCTGTAGTCGAGCTGGCTGATGCGCATCTGGAACGGGCCGTCGGGATCGACCTGGGGTGGCGAGACGTGCTTCATGATCGCTTCGTAGAGCGGAGTCATGTCGCCAGAACGCACATCGGAATCGAGCCCGGCATAGCCGTGCAGGGCGGAGGCGTAGACAACCGGAAAATCGAGCTGCTCGTCGGTTGCGCCCAGGCGATCAAACAGATCGAAGGTCGCGTTCAATACCCAGTCCGGGCGTGCACCAGGACGGTCAACCTTGTTGATCACGACGATCGGCTTGAAGCCCATCTCGAAAGCCTTCTGGGTCACGAAGCGCGTCTGCGGCATCGGACCGTCCATCGCGTCGACCAGGATCAACACGGTGTCGACCATCGAAAGCACGCGTTCGACTTCGCCGCCGAAGTCGGCATGGCCCGGGGTATCGACGATGTTGATGCGGTTGTCGCGCCAGGTGATGGCCGTGTTCTTGGACAGGATCGTGATGCCACGTTCCTTTTCCTGGTCGTTGGAATCCATCACGCGTTCGGCAAGCACGGTGCGCTCGCTGAACGTGCCGGATTGCTTGAGCAGGCAGTCAACCAGGGTGGTCTTGCCGTGATCGACATGGGCCACGATGGCGATGTTGCGGAGTTTTTCGATAGACATCGGAAATACCAAACGACCTCGTATCGGGCCGTCGCAGGGAAGGGAATAAGGGGCCGCGGAAAATCGGCAGCCGCATATTATGCCTGCAAATGGTGACAGGCGCTTGAATTATTGCGAACTTGCCGGTTCAGGTTGTTGCGCTGGCGCCAGTCTCCCTCCCCCTGGCAAGAGGGAGTCAAACCACGGTCTCGCGACTCCCTTGGGTATATGATCACCCCCATGCGTCTCGTATTCGCCATTCTTGCCACGTTCTGCCTGCTGTTCCAGCAGGTGGCGGTAGCTGCGACCGCCTGCCTGATGGAGATGCCAGCGGCCACCGTGGCCGTTTCCGGGCATTGCGATGACATGGCTCCGGTCAATGAGTCTGCTGCCCTGTGCA
>NZ_JBAWHJ010000332.1:0-8546 GCF_049593775.1 Dokdonella sp.
CCTGGACACCGCGCAGGTCCGTAAATCGAAAATCGACGTAGCGGATGTTCTGGTCCTTGATCAGCTTGAGAACCTTGTCTGCAGACATGGAAAACCTCGAATGAAAATGAATGTAGGTAGTGAGTGATTGCAACCTGCATGCCAGATCTGCTGCGCCGCACAAACAACGAATATTCAATAACTTGGAGAGTTCTGTCGCTGATCGGAGGCCGTGGCATGCATCGTATTGGTGCATAGCTCCCCTGTGACGCCCCATCTTGGTGCGCTGAGGTCTGGGGCCCTCTTGTGGACGGGGCCGAATCATTCGGGACACGGGATCCGACGCTGCCGAAAGTCGGATTCAGAAAACTTCATTCGCTCTTCCGACACTTCATTCGCCAATGCGGCGTACTGGCGACTCTCCACCCATCCCGAGGACGCCAATGAAATCCGCACTGCTACTGCTCGCAACCGCCGCACTATGTGCCGGCGCACAGGCCGCCACGCCGACCGCACCCGAACTGCTCGAGGATGGCTGGCGCGTCGGTGATGCCGGCAAACTCGGCTGGAACACCGAACTGTTCGATAGCGCCGAGGCGAAAATCGCCGATGGCACCTGGAAAGGCACGACCAGCCTGGTCGTCGCCCACGACGGCCGACTGGTCTACGAGGGCTACTTCAACGGCGGCTCGCGCGACCAGCTCAATGACACGCGGTCGCTGACCAAGACGGTCACCGCGATGCTGATGGGCGCGGCCATGGATCGCGAACTCATTGCCGACGAACAGGCGCCCGCCTTCGCGTTCTTTGCCGAGCGCGCGCAACCGAAGAACCCGGATCCGCGCAAACAGGCGATTACCATCAAGGATTTGCTCAGCATGAGTTCGCTGCTTGAGTGCAACGACGAAAACCAGTTCTCGTCCGGCAACGAGGAACGCATGTACGTGAGTGAAGACTGGATCGGTTTCGTCCTGGATCTGCCAATCAAGGGCTTTGCCCCCTGGGACACCAAACCGGCCGACAGCCCCTATGGCCGCTCGTTTTCCTACTGCACCGGTGGTTCATTCCTGTTGGGCGCCATTGTCGAGAAGGCCAGCACCGAAACGCTCGGGGAATTTTCCGGCAAGGTGCTGGAACAGCCGCTCGGGATCGAGGCCTCGCAATGGAATCAGGCGCCCGATGGCACCTATATGGGTGGCGGCGGCACACGCTTCCGCAGCCGTGACCTGGCCAAGCTTGGCGAACTGCTGCGCAATTCCGGGCAGTGGAACGGAAAGCGCGTCCTGTCCGAAGACTGGGTCGAGGAAATGCTGACCGTGCAGGTTCAGGCGCGCGACGACGCCGACTATGGCTACCAGATCTGGCGCTTTCAGTTCCCGCACGATGGCAAGCAGCTGGGCGTCTGGGCCATGTCGGGCAATGGCGGCAACTATGTCTTCATTTCACCCGAACTGGACCTGGTTGCCGTCGTTACCAGCAATGCCTACAACCAGCGCTTCGCGCATCCTCAATCGCAGGAGATCTTCCGCGATATCGTGCTCAAGGCGATGCCCTGAGGCAATGCTGATCAGGGTTGCCTTGACGCCGACAACAGGTCGGCTGGCAACCAGTCTGCGGCGAGAACCGTGGCGCGCTCACGCGCCACGTGGCGCCCGATCGCGTCGAGTGCGGCGACGAAACGCGGCTCCCCTGCCAGCTCGATGAAGAATGGCGAGACCTGCAAATAAGCCTGATCGACGAAGCCCGCCTCGATAGCGGAATCGAGCGCATCGAGCGCCCTTTCGCGATGCCCGAGACTCAGTTCCAGCACGGCCACTTCCATCTGCACAACCGGCGCGCGGTCACCCGCCTCGATTCCCTTGCGAATCTGCTGGAGCTGAGTCTCCAGCCAGACAGTGTCCCGAGGGCCTTCGGAATAAACGTGCAACAGGGTTTCCGGCCAGCTCAGATGCGGGCGAAGGCTGGAAGCCTTCTCGAATGCCGCCAACGCGGCTGATTGCTCACCGCGCAGCAGAGCCAGCTGCCCGGCCAGGATCAGCAGATCAGGGTGAAGCGGCCGTTCGAGAGCTTCTGCGACGGCTGCTTCGGCCTCGCCAAGACGGCCCTGGAGGAACAGGCTGCGCGGCCAGTCGGCATTCGAATAGACGTTGTCCGGATACAGTCGAAAGCTGCGTTCGTAACGTTGCTCAGCCGCAGCCTTGAATCCGAGCAGTTCAAGGACACGGGCAACCTGGATATCGAGGAAGCGCAAGTTGGCGCGGTCCGCCGACACCTTCAGATTGGCCCCGAGTGCATCGGCCAGGCGACCTTTTTCTGCGTACAGGAACGCCGCCGACGCCAGGCTGTCGTTGCGTGACGCCGGATCCAGGGCGTAGGCGCGCTCATACTCGAGCAGTGCCTGGTCAATCAGACCCTGACAGTCGAGCGCATAGGCCAGTGCATGGTGCCCCACGCTGTCGCTGGCATCCTGATCCACCACAGTGCGGGCCACGGCTTCGGCACGCTTTGCGGAATCCGTGCCGCGGTTGTACAGGCACATGCGCGCAGCCAAGGCGCGACTGAGCTCCGCCATCGCCTCCGTATTCGCAGGCTCGCTGGCGAGGACCTCTTCGTACAGTGCAATCGCACGCTCATTGTTGGCATCCTGCCCGATGCCGGCGTAATACCGGGCGCGCTGCAGCGCATTCTCGGACATGATCACCGGGCCTGCCTGCAACTCGGGATCCGGCTTCCTGGCGGCATGCCAGGCAAGTCCCCCTGCCACAGCCACGATTGCCAGCGCCGTCACGGCCTGTAGCGCTTTTCGCCATCGGCGAGTCGGTTCGGGTGGCGGCGAGCCGGTGTCGCTCGATCCGGCGAACTCCATTGCGACCGGCAGACTGCATAGCTGATAGCCGATTCCGCGAACTGAACGCAGGTAGCGCGGACTGCGCCCATCATCCCCGAGCGCGCGCCGAAGCAACTTGACCCGCTGGGTTACCGTCTCTTCGCCAACGACGGCAGGTGCCCAGACGCCGGCGATCAATTCGTCGAACTCGATTACGCGGATGCCCTGGAGCAGCAGGAATTCCAGCAAACGGAAGCTCAGTCCACTCACCTCCAGCGCTTCGCCCGCGCGCTCGACGCGCTGGCGATCCAGATCGATCAGGAGATCGTCCAGGCGGAACTGGCGGCTATCGGACATGCAGGAACCTTAGCCCATCAAGGATGCTTCGGCACCACGCAAAACGCCGCCTTGCGGCGGCGTCGGCTGGACATGGGCGATGTCCGCAGATCAGTCAGCGAACCTGACTGATCATCCATTCCACGGTAACCGTGACCTGTTCGTCGGTCAGGGCCGGGTTGCCACCCTTTGCCGGCATCATTCCGGCGCTGCCGGTATAGCCTTCAATGGCGTGCTTCACCAGGGTCTCTTCACCCTGCGCTATGCGCGATGTCCATGCTGCCTTGTCGGCCAGCGTGGGCGAACCACCGGCCCCCGTCTCGTGACAGGCATGACACAGATTGCCGTAAATGACCGAGCCATCGAGGGTGCCGCCATACGCCACCTCGGAAGCAGCCGCGGCTTTCGCGGCTTCGGCCGCAGCGGCAATGGCTGCAGCTCCCGTGTCACCGGCGTATACGGCACCGACCGGAGCAATACGCTGGTCCGTAACCTTGGCCGCGCCCGGATTCACCGGCGAGGGATTATCGCTGTAGATGTAGGCACCCAAGGCGATCAGGAGCACGCATAGCACGACCAGAAATGTGATCAGCTGGGCGAAGTGCTTTAGAAAGACCGCGTCGGTCTGGGGAACAGGATTGGTCACGAAGCCACCTCTTGCGAGCGCCCGGAGCAGGCACCGGTGCGCCAAAATTGACGGACAAGTATAGCCACGCCGATGAATTCACGGAAGTCCGCCTTTGCGCGACCCCTCACCGCAGTTTCACGCCGCTGGCGGGCCAGAGCAGCCTGCGGCAACCGGTCGCGCCGGTCCGTCATGTTTCAGCGGGCTTGATCCGGGTCAATGAGATGGATGGCCAGCAGGGGCAATCTGGCGGAAATACCGGCCGCACCGGCCCGCTCAAGGACATTCCGATGATCCGAACACGCATTCGTACTGGCAGGGCTCGGCTTCACGCGTCGATCATTCTCGGGCTGTTGATCGGCTTGCCAGTGACAGGCCAGGCGGTCGAGGCACTGCCGTCAGGACCGGTCATCGATATCCGCTACCGACATGAAAACGTCGACGACGCTGCATTCAACAAGGAAGCGGATGCCGATACCCTGCGCATCCGGCTCGGCTATCGCTGGGTATTCGCCCCTGGCTGGCAGCTTTACGCCGATGGCGAGCACGTAGAGGCGTTCGCCGGCGAGAAGTACAACAGCACGGCCAATGGAAAGACCGAGTACCCGGTGGTTGCCGATCCCGAATCCAGCGAGGTCAATCAGGCCTTCCTCGGCTACGCGGACGAACGCATCGACACGGCGCTTGGCCGGCAGAAGGTCAACATCGACAACCAGCGATTCTTCGGTGATGTCGGCTGGCGCCAGAATGAGCAGACTTTCGATGCCTTCTCGTTCAGCACCACGACAACAAGCGCCGGGCCCGTCATTCGCTACCTATATCTCGATCGGGTGCTGCGCGTGTTCGGCCACGACAACCCCAACCCGCTGCTTCGCGAGTGGTCACTCAACGGCAACCTGTTCCATCTCGACCAGAAACTGCCGCTCGGCCAGCTGACCGGCTACGCCTACCTGGTCGAGAACGACGACATCGCAACGAATTCGACACAGACCTATGGCCTGCGCTGGACCGGATCCCAGGCATTCGAGAAGGTCACGCTGGGCTGGGCAACCGAGTACGCCTGGCAATCGGACTGGACCAATAACCCGCGCAACGTCAGCGCCAACTACTGGCTGATCGAGCCAAGCCTGGAAGTGGCCGGCATCAGGTTCACCGCAGGCTGGGAAGTGCTCGGCGGCGACGGCGATTACGGATTCAGCACACCGTATGCAACCTTGCACAAGTTCAATGGCTGGGCAGACAAGTTCCTGGCTACTCCGCTGAATGGCCTCGATGATCGCTACCTTGGCGCCAGCGGCAAGATCGAAAAGGCGGCATGGGCGATCACCTGGCATGACTTCAATGCCGATGATGGCAGTGCCGACTACGGCTCGGAGTGGGATGCTTCTGTCTCGTATCCGTTCGGCAAGCACTTCAAGGGATTGCTCAAATACGCGGACTACCGGGCCGATGGGTTTTCGTCGGACACGCGCAAGATCTGGGCAAGCGTCGACTACCGCTACTAGCCCGGATTATTCATGAGTTCGGGCGAGCAGTCTGTCGCGCACTCTCATGATTTACAGGAGGCGCGACAGGGGCGATGCTCTTGCCGAGACGTGCGAAGTGCATCGCCCCTGACGGGCCGACGGGAGTCTCTTGGAGTATCGCGGCTGAAACCGCTTCGTACGGGTTTTTCCGCAGCCGAATGACTGGTCGATCTCGTCACCGGCGCGGACTTCGATCTCTATCCCGCTTTGCCGCTTCGTTGTTGGCTTCAGCCATGATGCCCTTGCCGCATCGTGCCGAACAGCATCGAGGCTGAAGCCTCCTCCTGCATATGGCCGGTGCCGGCAGCAGCCAGCGAAAGCTGCCCCGCACTTTGTCGATCATGATTGGCTCGCTGATCGGATGTTCACTGAATCCAGCGCGAGAAAATTCCCCACGGTGAGTGCGCGAGCGCAACGCTGATGATGAACGCGTAGACAACCAGCGCAGCGAGAAAATAGCAGGCGCGCACCGCGCGCGTCTTGCCTCGTTTCAATGCGAACGTGCCGAGCGCGATGTAGACCACGAGCAGCACGACCTTGACCGTCAGCCAGCCCTGCACGAACGGGTACTGGTGCAGCAAGGTGATCAGCATCAATGCCGCGGTGAGCAGGGTCGTGTCGATGGTCCAGGACATGATCCGCAGCGCGATGTTGTTGGTGTGGCGCGACCGCGCCAGCATGAGCAGGCCACGAATCGCAAACAGGCTGCCGGAAAGAATCACGGCGACGATATGAACGTATTTGATTTGCGGATAGAACTCGATCATCGGCTGTGCTGTCGTCGGTAGGTGGAATTGAAACGGGGGATCACTCCGGGATCACGCCAGCTCATGTCTGATTTCTTCGATGCGCCCTTTCCAGACAGACTGCCAGTCCGAGTCTTCGAGCCAGGCAACTTCTCCCGCGAGGGGCACGCGCATGCCGTTGCTTTGGACATAGTCCGCGAAACGGCCCTGCCATGGAACCTTGTTGTAGCCCGAACGCGTGCGCATCCAGCGTCCCGGGCAGTGAACCGAGCAGATTTCATTGCGCGCGTTGAAGCGGAATTCGAGTGACACATGGATTCCTTGCACCGTGATGCTGGCCAGGGCCGACTCATCGTCGAGCGCGGTCCAGCGCACACCGGAAGTCGGCAGCAAGGCGGTCGGCGACCACACGGCTTCGGCCAGGTAGCGATGCAACTGCGCCTCGTCGAGCTCGGGATGATCGTGATCACTGGCGATGCGTACCGCAGAGAACATGCGCAATTCACCGATGCCACGACCAGCAATGAATCGATCGCAAATCTGCAGGCTGATCCACGGCAGCATCCGCACACGTGCAATCCAGAGGAAGCCGCGCGTCGCCGGTGCGATCACTTGCTCGGCGTCAAAGGTCAGCCAGCGCGGATTGCGCGTTGAAGTGCGCAGGGTTCCGCGCTGGAGGAGTCGGGTCAGGCGTATGCGCCGCTGGCCATCGACAAGCACATGGCGAAAATAGTGCTGCACGATTTCGGGAAGCGCTGCGAGCTCCGCGAAATCGACTGGCTCCTGCGCCACGTCTGATGTCGACTCCAGCTCCAGCTCCGCATGCTGGATTGCCTGCTTGGTCTTCCCTCTCAGATGCAACATCACGGCCCAGATGCCGGCAGCAGTCAGCACCAGGACGAGAGTCAGCCAGGGCATTGCATCAGACACGTCGTCAACCCGGATTGCCGTCGATGCGCGGCGTCAGGAATATCCACAGGGAACGCAACACCCAGGGCAGAAAGGCGACAAGCCACGCAAACGCTGCGATCGCCAGCCATCCGCTTGCATCTTGCGCCACCTCGGCGAACAGGCGAATCAGCACGACGATCTGGAGCAGGACAAACGTCAGCCACGGTATGCGCCCCATTTCCAGTGGCCTGCCCGAGTGGCCCTGGGTGACCCGCGTAACCATGGCGACCAACATCGAGCCGAAGAAGCCGATGGTCAGCGCGTGCACGGGCATGCGCCCAAGGAAGATGTTGCTGTCAAAGAAGAGCAGCAGACTTTGCAACGCATACAGTCCGAACGCGATTGGCAGCCAGGACGCTGCAACATGCAGGACGGCAAGCAAGCCGGGACGCATGCATTTCCAGGGTTGCCAGCGAATCCAGTGGGTCAGGAAAAATGCCATCAGTGGCGCATCGGCCAACCACAGCCATTGCGGCAGCCGCGCCAGCTCCAATCCAAGGTGAGCGAGTACGAGCACCCAGAAGACTGGCAGGCTCCACGCAGGCTTGAACATCTGATAGCGGGGACCGATCGCACTGGCGCTGAAGAACGGCAGCATGCGATGGCAGACCGTGAAGTAGATCGGCAGCAGCAAACCAAAAGTACCGGTCTTGATCGCAACGAGTGCCAGCTCCGGCGAAGCACCGAAGGCGAACGCAGTGAAGGCCGCCAGGCCGAGGAATCCGAGCACGAGTGCGCTGAAGCACGACAGCGCTGTTCGATCCTTCGCGCCATTGTGAACCAGGATGCCTCCGAGAACGAACAGGGCATAGGTCCAGCCAGCCAGCATCATGACAAGGCCGGCGAGCAGCAGCGGTTTTCGATCGAGCAATCCCGCATGCGACAACAGATAGCCGCCGAACACGCCAATGAACACCGGCACGTAGTGGCGTTTGCCCAGGGCGGGCTGACCCATCCAGCGCGGAAAGACTGTCAGCAGGAATCCGAACATGAAGAACGGCAGCATTCCGTACTGGGTGAAGATTGAATGCGCCCAGCCGGCCGGTACGGGCGACGCTGGAAATACGGCGCCGTAAACGCCGGAGCCCAGCACGCAAGCCCACCACAACATCGAACCGATGATCGCCGTGGCGCCCGCAAAGAACATCAGCCGATGCGGTGCACTGGCCAGCAGAACCGGCAACTCGGCAAGTGCGGCACGCATGCTGCTGGTTTCAAGATTGCCGAATTCCATGATGAAACCGAGGTTCACATTTTCCGCCTCGATCGTGCGGGCGTTCGGATAGCCGTTCAAGTAGACCTGTGCGTTCATTCGCCTGCTCCGCTGCTGATAAACCGCCAACGCGGCCCTCTCAGGTTCATCCAGGGGAGCCGCCGCCTCGATCGCATTATTACGAACGATTCTCATCCGCGCCTTGACCAGGATCAGGTCGGCATCGAAAACACCGGGCCTGCCGGCGCGGCGTAACGCCATGGCGGCTGCCATAGCCGACGCCTATCGATCATATCGAGATGTTCGATTTCCTTATTTCGTATATGTCTAATATATTATATGC
>NZ_JBAWHJ010000333.1:0-2052 GCF_049593775.1 Dokdonella sp.
TCGGCGTGTTGGCCATGTACTGGGTATTCGAGCGCGTCGCTTCGTTCTGGGCGTAGGCCTGATGCCCACCCTCGCCATCCATCGTTCGCACTCGCGGGCCGACTTCTTGCATCGTGCCGGGAAGCATCGCCCCTGAACGGCCTCCTGCAGAATAGCTGCGTGCCGCGCGCTATTCGCAAGAGAGAGATTCATGCCCGATGTACTTCAACAGGTTGCGACACAGGCATCGCAGCTGGAGCCGCTTCCGGCGATGAGCTGATGCTGCTTGTCAGTATCAATCGACGCGACCGGATCCTTCTTTTTTCCCGGGCACGCGAATCTTCATGATCTTCTCGATGTTGTCGGCGATGCGATGCTGGTATTCGGGTGTTACAACAACAGCGGCCGCTACTGCCGCCGTGTGCTTGAGTGCCACAGAAACACTACTTGATGCAGAGACTGCCGGTGCGGCGAATATATCCGTGCGATTCGTGTTTCCGCCGGTTCCACTGCGCGAATAGAACGGTACGAACACCGAACCGCTGCTGGCAAGCCCCTGGTAGTCACCGAGAAAGTATCCTGTGGTCGGTCCCCAGGCCGCCAATGGCGCCTCGCTCAAATCAAATGGACCGGCCACCTGATTCTCGCTCCAGTTCAATCCATCATCGGACTGGGTCAGCCATATGCTGGTCAGCAAGGTGCTGTTGTCAGATGTATTGCTGCGGAAGTCGTAGTAGGTAACGCCAACTTTTCCGTCCTCACGTACGGTGATTGCTGGAAGAAATGCGGAGACTGCAGAGTCGCTGTTCACGCGCGCAGGCGCCGTCCAGCTCAACCCGCCATCTTCGGAGCGTGAAATTGCGATGCCATCACGCAGACCATTGCTGAAGCGCGAATCCTGCCAAACCACATAGACATCACCGTTCGGTGCAACGGCTGCCGAAGGCACAAGTCCGCCATCGCGTACGCGCAGTCCGGTTTCGGGATCAACCGTGCCCACGGTCAATTGACTGGCGATGCGCGTCGAAGTTGACCAGCTGGCCCCCTTGTCGGTCGAACGGATGACATCAAGGTAGGCGGTGGAGCCGCCGTTGGGCGCAGCGTCGATTCGCGTATAGATGTTGAGGAGAGTGCCGTTGGGCAGCACGGAAATGAGGTTGCCAATGGTCTGGTTGTTTTGGCCCGGATCGAAGATGGGTCGAGCCGCTTCCCAGCTTTGGCCGCCATCAACGGTCCGCGCAAACCATGTTGGACCAAAATTCGCCACCGAGATCCGGTCCCAGATCGCATACACGAAACGTGAATCGGTCGGGTCGGCCGTCATCGCTTCCTTGTCGTGGAATACATCGTTGAATTCGCGCACGAGTGTGGTTGGCGCACCCCAGGTTTGGCCGGAATCAGTGGAGCGACTGACCAGAACCGAGGTCACGGAACCGGATGCAAGTGCTGCACCATTGAAAGCAATGACTATTGCGTAAGCTGTACCGTCGGGGGCAACGGCTACCCAGGGGTCGCTGCTACGCTCATAGTCGCCGCCATTCGCTGGCGTGCCGCCGGCACACCGGGAAAACGCCGGCGCGCTGCGTACCCAGGTTTGTCCGCCATCATTGGACACGCCGACAATCGTGCCGCTAGCGCCACCACTCGACCAGCGGTCCTGCTGCCATGCGCCGAAAAAACGATCGGGATTGCTCGGATCAATTGCGAAATGCGGTTCGACTTCGGCGTTCGCGTAGCGCGTTCCACCGATAGCTGCACCCTCACAGCCCGCGACAAACGGGGTGTTCGCCGATGCCTTGTATTCCGGATCCAGGCTCGGAGGTGGCGGAGGCGGTGGCGTCGGCGGGGGCGCTGGCGGGGTCGGTGGAGCCGGCGTGGAGGAGTTCGAACCGCCACCACCGCAAGCAGCCAATCCAAGCAGCATGCCAGCGAGCATCGCTTTGGACACCCAGAATTTCGTACCTGTCATTTCACCTGACTCCGGCTGAGGCGACGAAGGCAATCGTACATCGTCACGCCGTCAATGTCCTGCGAACCCCATTTCAGCTCCAAATGGGTCATGCATGTCTGCAC
>NZ_JBAWHJ010000334.1:0-8632 GCF_049593775.1 Dokdonella sp.
ACAACGTGAAGCATCACGGCTGAAGCCGTTTCCTACGAAAAAAGCACGCGTAGCCAAGCCCATGGCGCCAACTGAAATCCGCATGCACAACGGCGTTCGCGAGATCGCCGTCGAGGCGTGGGACAACCTGGTCGGCAGTGATCATCCGTTCACATCCCACGCCTTTCTTGCCGGGCTGGAAGAACACGACTGCATCCAGTCCGCTTTCGGCTGGCAGTCGTGTCCGATCGGGCTGTACGAGGACGACACGCTGGTCGCTGCCGCCCCGATCTACCTCAAGGGCAATTCGCACGGCGAATTCGTATTCGACTGGTCCTGGGCGGGCGCCTATCAGCGCAATGGTCTGGACTACTACCCCAAACTCCTTTGCGCAGTGCCTTATTCACCGGTCACCGGACCACGATTGCTGGTGGGTGGCGGCGATGGCAGCGAATTACGTCGTCGAGCCTTGATCTCGGCGATTGAACACCACGTTCAGTCAAACGGGCTTTCTTCCGCGCATCTCAACTTCGTCGACTCGTCCGGTGCAGTTGCGTTTTCGGGCACTCGCTGGCTGCCGAGGATGGACTGGCAGTTCCACTGGAGAAACCGCGGCTGGAGTGATTTCGAGGAGTATCTTGGCGCGCTCAAGCCAAAGAAGCGCAAGAACATCCGCCAGGAACGGCGTAGCGTACTGGCGGCCGGCGTTCATTGCGAGATTCGCCACGGCGAAGAGCTTGATCCGGGAGACTGGCGCGCTATTCACGACCTCTACCTGTCGACCTTCGAGGCGCACGGCAACCACCCTGCCCTGACGGAATCGTTCTTTCGTCATCTGGGCCGATCCATGCCGCGCCAGATCATCGCCGTACTCTGTCGCAAGGCCGGCATGATCATTGCCGCTTCCTTGTGCCTGCGTGGAGGCGACACCCTCTATGGACGATACTGGGGCACTCACGAGCAGGTTGCAGGCCTGCATTTCGAGGCGTGCTACTACCAGGGCATTGAATACTGCATAGAACACAAGCTGCAGTGGTTTGAACCTGGCGCCCAGGGAGAACACAAAATCGCACGAGGTTTCCTGCCGCGCGCAACGCGTTCCTTCCACTACATCGCCGATCCCAGGTTCAGCCAAGCCATCAGTGATGCATTGCACCGAGAAACGCTGGCACTGGCGGACTACAGACAGGATCTGATGCAGCACTCCCCGTTTACTGCCGCCGATGATGCCGCCGCATGATCACCTTGCCCCAACTGAGCCGGAAAGACCTTTCCTTTCCGCCCGTCGAACAGGCACTTGAGGTACCGAATGGCTTGCTTGCGTTCGGTGGCGACCTCAGTGCCGAGCGATTGCTGGAGGCCTATGCGCGAGGCATCTTTCCCTGGTATTCGGAAGGCCAGCCCATTCTCTGGTGGTCGCCCGATCCACGCATGGTGCTCGCGACCGCCACTCCCCATGTTCCACGGCGACTCAAGCGCTGGGTCAGGAACTGTGACTGGACCATTCGCGCAGATACGGCGTTCGACGCGGTGATGCGCCATTGTGCCGCCCCCCGTCGCGATGGTGATGGCACCTGGATTACCGAAGCCATGCTGGCCGCCTATGGACACCTGCATCGCGAGGGACATGCCCATTCAGTGGAGATCTGGGATCAGGACATCCTGATTGGCGGCATCTACGGAGTTGCCGTAGGCCGCATGTTTTTCGGGGAATCCATGTTCAGCCTGCGCGACAACGCGTCCAAGCTGGCCTTGCTGGCGTTGTGCAAGGGTTTGGACGCGAACGGATTTTCCCTGCTGGACGCTCAAGTCAGCTCGAGCCACCTTGAGTCCCTGGGTGCCTTCGAGATCAGCCGTGGCGAGTTCGGCGAATGTATCGCCAGCTTGGTCAGGCAACCGGGCGAAATCGGCAATTGGACTGCGTGGTTCGGCAAGAACACGATCAGGAACCTCGGCAATACCTCGCCCGGCCAGCAGCCGTCGTGGTGAGCGTCCAGCGGCCTTCCGATCCACGCAGCGCGCAGGAAATCCGGTGTCTGCAGCCCGATCTGGCGCACCAATCCTGAAGGGATATCGCTATTCATGCCGATCCCTTCGATATAATCAGCCCTGATCGTGTAGAATTCCGCGCCTTCTCGGCCACTCCGAGTATGAAGCCCAGGGAAAAATGTCAAAAGACGACGTCATTGAAATGGAAGGTGCGGTCCTCGAGACCCTTCCGAACACCATGTTCCGCGTAAAGCTGGAAAACGGCCACGTGGTCATCGCCCATATTTCGGGCCGGATGCGCAAGAACTACATCCGCATCCTCACCGGCGACAAGGTCAAGGTCGAGATGACTCCCTATGACCTGACCAAGGGTCGCATCACCTACCGGATGAAGTAAGACACACAGCGAACATGAAGCGCTCGTTTGCTCTGCTGAGCTTGCTGGCGCTTATGGTTTCAGTGTGTGCCCATCATCCGGCCGGCGCTCCGAGTCGATCTTCGCTACTGGGCGTTTGGCAAGGCAATAGCAACGAGGCGTCAAACGGACGTCCCGGCGACAATATCTGACAAGAATTGCCGACGGTACAGTTGTCATCCACTTTCGACGTTGCGGCAACCAGGGCGAACTCTGGATCCTGCTCGAAAGCGGGACATTGGAATTCGCTGACGGCATCGAGACTGCGCGGACGTTGCAGGTCGATGGGATCAGCGTGGACACGGAAGACGACTACTACCTGGAGCGCTACCGTGTCGCTGCCTTGCCGAATGGTCAATTGAGCCAGACCTCTCTCAAGAACAACACGCTTTACTCACCACCTGAATTGATCGAAACCCGCATCGACGGATCGGCATTCCATCTGCCGGCCGACCCCTGCACCACGGCGGCTCGATCGGCTATGGCTTGACAGTAGCGCTGGGGTTCGCTGGCGCTCACCACCAACCTGCGAAATTCCGGCGAGACCTGCCGCTTCGCAGGTTGGACTGAGCAAAGCGATGCCCAACATGTCGATGCCTGCAAAAACATGCCGCAGGATCACAGACGGCAACATCGAAGCTCTCGCTACTCGACCACGGCCGGCAGCTTTACGGCAGCTTCCGACTCCACCTTGAGTTTGCCATCCTGTACGGTCAGCTTGACCTTGCCACCCTCGGCCAGCTTGCCGAACAGCAGTTCGTCGGCCAGTGCGCGCTTGACGTTGTCCTGAATGACGCGGGCCATCGGCCGTGCACCCATTTGCGGATCGAATCCATTCTCTGCCAGCCACTTGCGGGCTTCGGCATCGATGTCGAGGGATACCTGCTTGTCCTGCAGTTGCGCTTCCAGTTCGATCAGGAACTTGTCGACTACACGCAGGATATGTTCGAAATCCAGCGCTCCGAACTGCACGATCGCATCCAGCCGATTGCGGAATTCCGGCGTGAAGGCCTTGCGAATGATTTCCATCGCGTCTGAAGAATGGTTCTGGTCGACGAATCCGATCGTGCGCCGGGCTGCTGTCTGGGCACCCGCGTTGGTCGTCATGACGACGATCACGTTCCTGAAGTTCGCTTCACGGCCATTCGTATCGGTCAGCGCACCGCGGTCCATGATCTGAAGCAGCACGTTGTAGACATCCGGGTGCGCCTTCTCGATCTCATCGAGGAGCAGCACGCTGTGTGGATGCTTGACGATCTGCTCCGTCAGCAGGCCTCCCTGATCAAACCCGACATAGCCGGGAGGGGCGCCGATCAGGCGCGAGACGGAATGCGCCTCCATGTACTCGGACATGTCGAAACGAACCAGTTCGACTCCAAGCTGCAGGGCAAGCTGGCGAGTGACCTCGGTCTTGCCGACCCCGGTCGGCCCGGCAAACAGGAAATTGCCGATCGGCTTGTTCGGGTCACCCAGGCCTGAACGCGCCATCTTGATGGCACTGGTCAGGGCCTCGATGGCCGAATCCTGGCCAAACACGACCATTTTGAGGTTGCGATCGAGATTGCGCAGCACATCACGATCCGAAGCGGAAACCTGCTTGGGTGGAATGCGAGCCATGCGCGCAACGATGTACTCGATTTCGGGAACATCAACCGTTCCCGTGCGTTGATCGTCGGGCAACAGCCGCTGGCGCGCTCCGGCTTCATCGATGACATCGATGGCCTTGTCTGGCAGCAGGCGGTCAGAAATATGCTTGACCGAGAGATCCACAGCCGCCTTCAACGCTTCTCCGGTGTACTCGACATGGTGATGTTCTTCGAAGCGGCTCTTGAGCCCCTTGAGGATCTCCACGGTGTCGGCAACGCTGGGCTCAACCACGTCAATCTTCTGGAAACGTCGTGCAAGAGCGCGATCCTTCTCGAAAACGCCCCTATATTCCTGGAACGTCGTCGATCCGATACAGCGCATCTCGCCCGATGCAAGCATCGGCTTGATCAGGTTCGAGGCATCCATCGTGCCGCCGGATGCGGAACCGGCACCAATAATGGTGTGAATTTCATCGATGAACAGAATGGCACCAGGTTCCTTGCGGAGCTGGTTGATGACTGCTTTCAGACGCTTTTCGAAATCACCTCGGTACTTGGTCCCGGCGACAAGGGCGCCAAGATCCAATGCGTAAATCGTGGCGTCCTTGAGGACATCCGGAACCTGCCCTTCCACGATGCGCTTGGCCAGCCCCTCGGCCAGCGCCGTCTTGCCCACACCGGCCTCGCCGACGTAGAGCGGATTATTCTTGCGCCGACGGCACAGGACCTGGATGGTCCGTTCGACTTCCAGCTCGCGCCCGATCAGTGGATCAATCTTGCCCTGACTGGCCAGTTCATTGAGGTTGTTTGCAAATTCGTTGAGGGGATTGCCACGCGGCTCCTCACCGCCCTCGCCGTCTCGGGCTGCCTGTTCGGCACCCGCCGGATCGACTGATTCGTCGCTCATCTTGGCGATGCCATGGGACAGGAAATTCACCACATCAAGACGATTGACCTCCTGCTGGCTCAGGAAATAGACCGCATGCGAGTCTTTCTCGCCAAAAATGGCCACCAGCACATTGGCGCCGGTCACTTCCTTCCGGCCCGAGGACTGGACGTGGTACACCGCGCGTTGCAATACGCGCTGGAACCCAAGCGTCGGCTGCGTATCGCGCTCGTCAGCCGGCGGCAGGACAGGAACGGTTTCGGCGATGATCGATCGAAGATCGCGCCCGAGCTTGTCCAGGTCGGCACTGCAGGCGCGCAGTACCTGTATCGCTGAAGGATTCTCCAGCAATGCGAGCAACAAGTGCTCGACCGTCATGAATTCGTGGCGCTGCTCCCGCGCCTCCTTGTAGCACTGGCCGATGGTGAGCTCTAGATCCTTGCTGAACATCCGGGTTGCCTCGGTGGATGACTAATGCATGGGATATGTGGGGTGGCTCAGGATTTTTCCATGGTGCACAGCAAAGGATGCTGATGCGTCCGTGAAAACTCGTTGACCTGGGTCACCTTCGTTTCCGCCACTTCCCTTGTATATACGCCACAAATGCCCTTTCCGCGCGTGTGGACATGCAACATAACCTGGGTTGCGCGTTCGCGGTCCATCGTGAAGAACGTCTCCAGTACCACGACCACGAAATCCATGGGCGTGAAGTCATCGTTAAGAATGACCACTTGATAAAGCGGCGGCTTGGCCACTTCGGGCGGCGCTACTTCGACCGCAAGACCGTGTTCGCGGTCGTTTTCGTGTTCTGGAGGTTGGGACATGGGCATGGACAAGGCTCGTTGATGACAACCAGTATAGGTTCCACCGAACCTCGTTCAAGTGATCCGCAGACTCGGATCGTGTCGGCTCCTGTAAACTGCGCGCCGATGAGCATGGCAATTCAAGAGACGCAAACACTCACAGACGAGCCCAGGGTATGGTGTCCGCGGGTAACCGTAGCCACGGTTGTACCGCAGGATGACCGCTTCCTGCTGGTCGAGGAAATCGTGCACGGCCGAACCGTGATCAATCAGCCGGCCGGCCACCTTGAGCCCGACGAAACCCTGCAATCTGCTGCAATCAGGGAAACCCTCGAGGAAACAGGCTGGCATGTCGAACTGGATTGCCTTGTGGGCATCCAGCAATGGACCAGCTCCGCTTCTGGCAGTCAGTTCGTGCGCTTCACGTTCGCTGCGCGTCCGCTCAGGCATGACCCTTCGCACCAGCTGGATGACGGCATTCTGCGCGCCTTGTGGCTCAACCGCGAGGAAATCGCCGCGGCGAGCCCTCGCCTGCGCAGCCCGCTGATCCTTTCCAGCATCGATGACTGGCTGGGCGGCAGACGCCTTCCGCTGGACAGCATTTCCCGGCTGACTCCCGGCACTGAATCGATCTAGTGCGGATGGAAAA
Source organism: Dokdonella sp. (assembly GCF_049593775.1). GTDB lineage: Bacteria > Pseudomonadota > Gammaproteobacteria > Xanthomonadales > Rhodanobacteraceae > Dokdonella. Next base: position 6,308 of record NZ_JBAWHJ010000334.1, read on the forward strand.
GGGTCTGGTCATGGTCGGCGTATCCGGCGGCGTCGATTCCTCGGTTGCCGCCATGCTGTTGTCGCAATCGCACGCGGATGTTGCCGGCCTGTTCATGCAGAACTGGGAGGAAGACGAACGCCTCGGCCCCTGCCGGGCTGATGAAGATCGCAAGGATGCGGTGGCGATCTGTGCGCGACTCGGGATTCCGTTTCACGCACGCAATTTTGCCCGTGAATACTGGGACCAGGTATTCGAGCACTTCCTCGAGGAGTATCGCGTCGGGCGCACGCCGAACCCGGATGTCCTGTGCAACCGGGAGATCAAGTTCAAGACCTTCCTGGAGCACGCCAGGGCTCTTGGCGCGGAGACCATCGCGACAGGCCACTACGCACGAAATGCATTCACGGATGGTCAATGGCAGTTGCTGCGAGGCGTCGACGACAACAAGGACCAGAGTTATTTCCTGCATGCATTGGGCCAGGAGCAACTTGCAGCAACGTTGTTCCCCGTAGGCGAACTGCCAAAGCCCGAAGTGCGCCGCATCGCCCGTGAGGCACAGCTGCCCAGCCATGCAAAGAAGGACTCCACGGGCATCTGCTTCATTGGTGAGCGCGATATCCGCGAATTTCTCGGGCGCTACATCCCGGCACGAGCCGGCGAAATCCGCACGCCCGAAGGCACCCGCATCGGTGAACACCAGGGTGCCTGGTATTACACGCTGGGCCAGCGCGGCGGACTTGGCATTGGCGGTCGGCAGGATTCAACCGGCGAACCCTGGTATGTAGTTGGCAAGGACGTCGGTCAGAACATTCTCTACGCGGTCCAGGGCAATGCCAATGAATGGCTTCTGTCGACACGTTTGCAGGCCAGCGAACCGACCTGGGTGGCGGGAGCCGCGCCCGCCCGAGAGTTTCGATGTGTGGCGAAGACGCGTTACCGGCAACCCGACCAGGGCTGTCTGGTTCAGCTTGACGGCAATCGATGCAGGGTCGAGTTCGACCAGCCGCAACGCGCCATCACACCCGGCCAGTCGGTTGTGTTCTACGATGGCGAGGTCTGCCTGGGTGGCGGCGTCATAGAATGCAGCAACGCGGCATTTGGCGGCTGGATTGATCCAGCGTAGCCAGCAGCACCCTCTACCCCTGAACTGGAAGTTGTCTTGACACCTTATCCGCAAGAATTCGCCTGCAGGCCGCTCGCCCTCCCAAGCCGGAGCTGCGTCATTCGTGTCCGATGTCACTTCTGTTGCGCAGGTTCAGCAGTCAGTTCGGCTGCTGCGCATGCGTGAGTCCCGTGTAATTGCGCTCGCTGGCGTGTTTCAGGCCTGCTCGCAGGTTGCTGCGATCGCCAATGAAGGCCGTGGTGACAGCACAGCAATCGAATCCAGCCTGGCCAGCCTGTTCCGGATCGACAGCGACAGCGCCGCCGATGTCTTTGGCGGGCTCTCCGGGATCAAGACCGGAATGGAGGTCTTGGTCGAAAACCTCGACAGCAACAATCGCAACTTAGTCGTCTCGCAACTGGTTGTCGGTGTACTCAGGCTCGAGCGCAAGCTCTCAGGTCGCAACAGCATGCTGGGCGAGCTGCGCGCCGGTATTGAATCCATCCAGCGCCAGGTCGACCACCTGGGCGTCGCCCACACCAGCGTGCAGGCACGCCTCGCCGAGCTCTACAGCCAGACCCTTTCGAACCTTAGGCCGCGCATCGTCGTGCATGGCAATCCGGTCAACCTTTCAGATCCGCGCCGGGTTGAACAGATCCGATCGTTGTTGCTGGCTGGCATCAGGTCTGCCGTGCTTTGGCGCCAGATGGGTGGCAGTCAGTGGCGCTTGCTGGTGCGCCGCAAGGAATACACGATGCTGGCGCGAGGCTTGCTCGCGCGCTGCACCCTGGATCGCGGCTAGGCCAGGAGTGACGCTTCAGCGGGGCGCAGTGATCCGGATCGAATCATCGTAGCGGATCGTTTGCACGGTATGGCTCTTGCGCCCCATGGCTTCGCCGTCGCTGACCGAGCGAACGATGTGACCCGAAGCATCGAGATACGCCACATTCTGCGAAGACACTGCAATTCCCATGATTTTCGTATTGACATCGTAGCTGATCGCGCGCAACTCCTGGCCATCAACGGACTGCATGCCCAGATCCTTCACGTTGCTCGTCCCGGCCCTGACCTCCTCGATGGTGGACGGCACCAGCCGCTTGACCATGGCGCTCATGTCGATGGGCGGCTTGGACCAGTCTCCGCCACCGCTGCGCATCCAGGTACCTTCGGGCAGGATGATGAGAGAGATCGCGTCGGTAGTCACACTCATGCGCTGGCTGGTATCGAACTCGACTTTGGAG
>NZ_JBAWHJ010000335.1:0-2139 GCF_049593775.1 Dokdonella sp.
GGCGAACCGCGTGGCAGTGACGACGATTCAGGCGATCGCGGCCCAAGGACTTCGTACCCCGGCAACAAGCCACCGCCGAAACATTCCCGAATCGGGCCGCCCCACAAGGGCAAGAAGCCGGGCAAGAAGTACTGATTGCGCAGCGTTGGTTGGTGCGGGACTTGAGCGTTCAAGGCTTGGGTGCTCACGCACAGATTGATCGCTAATCGTTGATTCGATTTCGGGGCGTCCGGTTGGACAGGTTTTTCCCCGGGGCGGATTGGTACGCAAGGAACTGGGCCCAGCCTGTGCTGGAACGACGAGCCGCTAGCGTCAGGGTCGCCGCAACGGCGAATTCCGCAGGGTACAAGCTCAGCGGGGTGAATTACTCCGAAGCAATCTACGCAACAAAGCCGCCGTCGATACCCTTGGTCGCGTAGGCCACCGCATCATGCGGATGCAGGCTTTCCAGGTGCGATGCACGCAGCCAGAAGTCGACGATGCGTTCGTCCTGGTCGAGTGCGTTGCGCATGCGGCGGGCGGCGTCTTCGCAGAACATCAGGTTCTGGCCGTTGAGCAAGGCAAAGGCTTGTTCGTCTTCGCGCTTGACTGCGGTTTGCACGGGCGTTTGCAACGCTCTCTCGATCAGGTCGATGAGGTCGACGATCGGAAATTCAAAACCATTGCCGAGGCGCACGCGCACGCGCGCGCTGCTGCGCTGGCTATGTGGTGTAGCGCGGATGCCGGATTCACTACCCAGCCATTCGAGCATGGCGGCATGGTCGACCGGACGATCCGCAGGGAAATCGGAAGCGAATTGTTCCTGAATCAACTGGCGCGCCAATGCAGCCGAGCATGGGCAGGTACTTGAGTAGAGGATCTCGGTCTCGAGCTCAAAGGCGAATACACCTTCGTGCATGCTCGCGTTGATTTCCACCGGATAGGTTTTCCAGCCACTGTTGTCGCTGGCCAGTGCGGGTCGGCGCACCATATGGTCAAAGCGCACGCTGATACGTGCCCGGTCAGACAAGTCCGCATGCGATTCCAGAAAATCACGCAGCAGGCGACGCAATGAACACGGCGTCAATGGCTCGCGCGACAAATGCTGATCAACATGCAGGTACAGGCGCGACATGTGGATGCCGCGTGCATCGGGCTGGTTCAGATTGACGTAGGCAGCCACGCGGGCCGGTGACTGCACCAGCACGCCGTCGGCATCGGCAAGCCGCACCGGTACCGCGATTTCATCCATGCCAACCCAATCCAGCGGACCGGCATTGTCAGCCTTGGCCTGGCTGGCAATATCGGGCATGAGTCGGGCGGTATTGGTGTTGGTTGTCATCTGGAGTTCCGGTGGTCGTCTGACGTCGAGCAACGATCAATTGGCCCGAACAACGCATGTTGGGCAGTTTTACGCTCAGATCAAGTGCCGTCAGGGTACAAAATCAGCGAGCTGGCTGCACCCTGCGGGCCGCAATCCAGCAGGCCCAGACGGCGGAAAACGGCAGCCGATCGAGATTGCCGGCAACGGTTTCCAGCGGATTGGCCGATCGCCCGGCTACCCGGCAGCGCTTGAGGTCGGCGGTCAGACTGGCTGCGGTCATGGGCAACAAGCCCACGCGATCCGTCCCAATCATGGCTTGGACAAGCTCAGCGAAGTGATCACGCAAGACTGCATCGCGTTCCGGACCGGCGCTGCCCATTCCGGTACGCGACAATCCGTGCCGGGCCAGTAAATCCAGAGGAATGGGCAAGCGTTCGGCAGCACTGGATTCACCGTGGCGAACGCTCTCCAGAACGACGTGACACAAAGCACCCGCATGCGCCTCGGCATCGACGGAAAGATTCGGATACAGCGCCGACTTGATTCGAGCCAGTGGTTCATGGAACGCGCGAACTCCGGTCAGCAGTTCGCTCAGGTTTCGCGCCGGAGCGACCTCACGCTGCGCAAACGCAGCGCCTATCCATTCCTGCCAGGCTTGGGCCGGCAGCGCGCTCAATACGATGGAATCTTCCAGCACTTGTGTCAGCGGATGCCGAGCCGTGCCGGATGACAGCAAGGCCAGCTCTTCGGCCCACCACTGCAGCTTGCTGGCCGCGACGCCCGCCTCGACGACGTTGAATGCGGCAAGCCCCACTTCAAAGGAAAGGCAGGCGAAC
>NZ_JBAWHJ010000336.1:0-3132 GCF_049593775.1 Dokdonella sp.
AACTAGACCTGAATTCGAACCATCCATTCAGCAACCACTCCATACACTCCCATTCAGAATGAACCCCACTCCCCGACGAGCGCAGCGATGAAATTCCTGATTCCCCTCCTGCTGATCACACCACTGGCCGCCTGCAGCTGGGGCATCAAGCTCGACTCCGCGGGCCGCGACGTTCGGGTCGCCTGGAATGATGATGTCAGCGCCTGCCGCGATCTCGGCCGAATCACCGTATCGGTGCTGGGCAAGGTCGGTCCGATGGATCGCAGCCAGGTCAAGGTCAATGACGAGCTCGAAGTCATGGCGCGAAACGAGGCGGCGACCATGCATGCCAATACGATCAAGCCACTCGCCGACGCCAGCGATGGCGAGCAGAGTTGGGGTGCCTACGCCTGCTCATCCGCGCCGGCCTCACCAGCGCGCGATGCCAATGCACGATCCAGCGAAGCCCTGGAAACGTTTCCGCTCAAGGAAAACTGAAATCTCGCGCGTACCCGAACGCGTTGGTCGGGTGATTTGACCTTGCGTACTCGAATTTGATCCTGCAGTGCTGCACACTCCAGACAAGGGGGTGTCGCCGCGCGACACGATGACGAGCACAGTGTTCAAGACATGCAGATTCTTCTGACTGGAGCGAGCGGCTTTCTTGGCCGCAGCATTGCCACCGCGCTGGTGGACGGCGGCCATCAGGTACGTGCTCTCGTGCGTACCGAAAACAACGGCTTGGCCAGCCTTGGCGTGCAGCAGGTGCACGGGCAAGCGACTGCATTCGAGGATGTTTGTGCCGCTGCAGACGGCTGCGAAGCGATTGTTCATGCGGCGGGTTGCAGCGATCCGCTAGCCAGCATCGAAGACCTGCATGATGCCAACGTGCGAACAACCGAATGCATGCTTGGCGCCTGCGAACTGGTCGGCGTGCCGCGCTTGCTGCTGACATCCTGCGCCAACGCCGTCATCGGCCAGGAGGATCTTGCCGGCGTGGACGAACGCCAGGCCTACCCTGCCCGCTGGATTTCCGCCTATGCCCACACCAAGGCGCTGGCCGAACAGCGTGTACTGGCAGCCAGCAATGCGCAGCTGGGCACCTGTGTCCTGCGTCCACACCTGCTTTGGGGTGCGGGTGAAAGGCGAATGCTGCCAGCCCTGCTTGATCTGGCCGGCCGCGGAAAGCTGCGCCTGTTCGGTGAACCTGACTGCAAGATCGACCCCTGCCTTGTCGACAACGCCGCGCTGGCTCATGTTCTGGCAATCGACAAGCTGGCGCCGGAATCGCCGATTGCCGGCAAGGCTTATTTCATCAGTCAGGGCGAACCCATGAGCATCGAGAATTTTCTCAATGCCCTGCTTCGCGCCGGCGGATTTCCACCCGAAAAGCGTCGCATGTCCGCACTCAGTGCGCGAGCGCTCGCAACAGCGGCACGCGCCGGTGCCGACAGTGCCTCGCCACTGATCAATCCCTACCTGCTTGATCTCTTCAGCCACGCCAGCTGGTTCAACCTGGCAGCAGCCAAGCGGGATCTCGGCTACTCCCCGAAACTGAGCACCGCCGAAGGCATGAGTCGGTTGTTCACTGCGTTGACTCGCTCACGCATGCAAAGCCGGACAACCTGAGCAGAAGCGAATGCGCACGCCGGGCTGTGCGCTAGTCCCGCCCGTGAGCGTTGGTCACGATGTCGGAGAGCAACTCCGGACAGGTTTTGGCGTGGCTTCGGCTGGGGAGGATCGTTCGATGTGGGGATTCATGCCCTGGTGGGGCTTGATTACGTGCCTGACACTCGTGATCTGGCGCGGCAACAAGTGGTTTGCGCAATTGAACCCCAGGCAGGTGGATTCGCTCGGCGGCGAGAGATACGGCTACCACGAGGAACGTTCCGGGATTGGAGCGCTGGGCAGGCTGCTGCTCGACTTCGACGTGCCGGCCGCACGCTTCTTCAGACTGCGTCGCGAAAACTGGTTCGACCGATTCGGCAAGGGCATTCGGCTGGTCGCCGAGCCAGAGGCCAGGGATCCGATATACGACAAACTGTTTTTTCTCGACAGCGATGACGAATCGCTGGTCAACCTGCTCTGGGAGAACAAGGAGCTGCGTGCCTTGCTTGTTTCATTCCTGGGGCGGCTGGAACGCAAAGGGGCGCGCCTGATTTCGATGGATGCCGGGAATGGCAAATTGAGTCTCTATATCGGCGTGGGCTCGGTTCGTCGAACGGGGCAACTCCGCGAGGAGAGTGTCGCCTGGTTGATGCCATTTCTGCAGGCAATCCGGACCTTGCCCGCCAGCCCGACTCGTCCGGCTCGGGCCTCGAGGATTCCCGCCGACGTGGTTCGCCGGGTTGGCCTGACGCTGTTTGCGTTCGGGGGCTATTCGGCCAGCTGGATCTGGATCATGAGTTCGGAGCGATTGTTCGAGCCCGCAGCGCTGACCTGGTTCAGTGCGATTTTCAGCGTGCTGGCATACATCGCACTGGCAATCTGGGCTTTCAGGCATCTCGGCCGCGTTTCCAACCGGCATCGAGCGCTCGCGATGTGGTTGTTCCTGTCAGCGATTGGTATCCCCCTCTGCAGCTTCGCCCTGATCAGGGCGATCAACATCAATCTGGATTTTGCCGAACACAACACGTTTGCGGTGGAAGATGCTGTTCTTGCTACGCACCACAAGCGCAAGGGCGGGCCCATCCATCGCGTCAGCTTCAGGATCCTCGATGGAACACATCATCAAAGCGACTCCCTGAGGATTGACTGGCTCGACTATCGTCGGCTGCGCAGCGCCTGGAAAGACAAGGACACCGGGCCTGTCATCGTGCATGTTCATCCCGGCCTGCTGGGCTTCGGGTGGAGGGAAATCATTCCGCAACCGGCTCCCGTCGAAGACTGATTTCGCCACACTTCCTCAAACCCTCGGCTGAGAACGCCTACGCATCCCGGAGAGCGAAGCAGCAACGGACCCCACGGTCGTTCCCGATCGGATGGCTTAGAATGCGCCGATGATGATTTCCGAAACTTCAGAAGCGCCACGTACGCCCAATCCGGTTCTACAGGTGCTCGGGCGCGGGCTCGAGAAGGCGCTCAACCACGCATTGAGCCTGGACCCTGAAACCCGGTCCGCACTGGGGCCACTCGATGGGCGCGCCCTGAAAG
>NZ_JBAWHJ010000337.1:0-8487 GCF_049593775.1 Dokdonella sp.
TCAGAACGTCGTGAGACAGTTCGGTCCCTATCTGTCGTGGGCGTTGGAGGTTTGAGAGGGGCTGCTCCTAGTACGAGAGGACCGGAGTGGACGAATCCCTGGTGTTCCGGTTGTCACGCCAGTGGCATTGCCGGGTAGCTACATTCGGAAGCGATAACCGCTGAAAGCATCTAAGCGGGAAGCGCGCCTCAAGATGAGACCTCCCGAGCCATAAGGCTCCTAAAGGAACCATGAAGACTACGTGGTTGATAGGGTGGGTGTGTATAGCAGTAATGCCGAGCTAACCACTACTAATGATCCGTGCGGCTTGACCATATAACTCCAAGTTGCTTCAAGGTGTGATCTGAAGAAGATGCACCGCTACGCCTCAGCAACACTGAACACTCTCGAGCCAAAACGACTTATTACGTCCCAAGACCCAACGCGAGACTGGCGCATCCTATTGCGCTGTCTCCACCGTTTGCTCAGCGAACATAGCGCTGTGGAACCACCCGATCCCATCCCGAACTCGGAAGTGAAACGCAGCAGCGCCGATGGTAGTGTGGCTCAAGCCATGCAAGAGTAGGTCACCGCTGAGCGCTTAATTGAAACCCCGTCTGCATCGCAGGCGGGGTTTTCTTTTGCCTGCGCAGCATGAAAACGCACGAACTGCGGCGCGGGATTCTTGGGCGCTCCTCGCGTCGCTGCTTCGGTGTTGGTTACCGCTGAGCATCTTCTATCAAGCCCCATCTGCACAAGCAGATGGGGTTTTCGTATGCGCGGATCTATTGCGTCCAATGCCGCAGACGCCCCTCCTGCGAGAAATTGCCAGGAGTTGGGCTGCGCGCAAGACTTGAGTACTAGAGCCGTTGAAGGCACGCAGTCGCGGTAAACCACGACAGGGGGCGTCACCGCACGAGTCAGTGCATGAGGAGCCGATCGCGGATACCAGTCAATGGCTCACGCCAGGGAATACCCGAACTGCTGTCGAAACTGGTCGGAGAACTGCCCGTAGTCGAAGCGCTGGTTTTGCGTGCCGGGATGCTCAACCTTGAGCGCACCCATCAGATTGCCAATGCGGCCAATGGTCACCCAGTCATACCCCTTCATGATTCCGTGTATCAATCCCGCGCGGAATGCGTCGCCACAGCCCGTCGGATCAGTGACCCGACGTTCATGGGCGGGAGGTATATCGAGGCACTTTCCATCCGCATGGATTTTCGCGCCACGTGGTCCACATGTCGTTATGTAGGCCTTCACGCGGCTGGCGATGTCAGTTTCGTTCCAGCCGGTCCGTTCTTGCAGGAGGCTGGATTCATAGTCGTTGACGGTTACATAGTCCGCTTGCTCGACAAAGTGGCGGAGCTCTTCACCGTTGAACAGTGGCATCGCCTGCCCGGGATCAAAAATGAACGGGATGCCACATTCGACGAACTCATTTGCGTTCTGCAGCATGCCATCCCGACCGTCCGGACTGACGATTCCGAACTCGACGCCTTCGACGTCTCTGACGTGGTTCTCGTGGGAGCGCATCATGGCGCCGGGGTGAAAGGCCGTGATCTGGTTGTTGTCGAGATCCGTAGTGATGAAGGCCTGCGGCGTGAACAGGTCGCTCAGTTCCTTGACCTGGTCAAGCCGCACTCCGTACTCCTCGAAATGCTCGCGATAGGGTGCGAAGTCTTGACCAACAGTAGCCATTGGAACCGGCTCCCCGCCAAGGAGTTTGAGGTTGTAGGCGATATTTCCGGCACATCCGCCGAATTCCCGACGCATGCGGGGCACCAGGAACGACACGTTCAGGATGTGAACCTTGTCCGGAAGGATGTGATTCTTGAACTGATCCGGAAAAACCATGATGGTGTCGTACGCAAGTGAACCGCAAATCAAAGCCGACATCTGAATGCCCCTGAATAATGACGAGATTGCACATCCGTAGCTGCTTGACCCGGGTTCCGGGTGGCAGGAGCGGCTGGCGAAGAAGCCGAATCTTGCCCGACTTTTCCTGGGGGCGCATCCTCGCAGGAGCAATTCCGCAGGCGGTTTGGCCAGTTTGCGTCCGGCAGGCACCCCTCTGGTGCGGAAGGAACTCAGCGAACAAGCATCGTCAACGCGCCAGATAAGCGATTTTTAACGGCGAATTGGCTTGCCTGAGGTGAAGGCCGTCTCTAAACTGTCGCGTTCTTTGCGGCTCCACTTTTCAGGTCAAGCTTTCTCATGTTCAAAGGTTTGCGCGGTCTCTTTTCAAATGACCTGTCGATCGATCTCGGCACGGCCAACACCCTGATCTATGTTCGCGGTCAGGGCATCGTGCTCAATGAGCCATCCGTTGTGGCAATACGGCAGGATCGTGGGCCAGGCGGCCCCAGAAGCGTCGCTGCGGTCGGATCCGATGCCAAAAAGATGTTGGGTCGCACCCCAGGCAACATCGTCACGGTCAGACCGCTCAAGGACGGTGTCATCGCGGACTTCTCGATGACCGAGGAGATGCTCAAGCAGTTCATTCGCAAGGTGCATCGTTCGCGCATGTTCCGACCAAGTCCGCGTGTACTCGTCTGTGTGCCTTGCGGCTCTACTCAGGTGGAGCGACGGGCCATCAAGGAGTCTGCCGAAAGTGCAGGCGCACGTGACGTCTTTCTCGTCGAGGAGCCAATGGCCGCGGCGATTGGCGCCGGAATTCCAGTCGGAGAGGCTCGAGGTTCAATGGTGCTGGATATTGGTGGAGGCACGTCCGAAGTGGCTGTCATCTCGCTCAACGGTATTGTCTATTCCCAGTCGGTACGTATTGGTGGAGATCGATTCGATGAAGCGATCATCAACTATGTGCGTCGCAATCACGGCACCTTGATCGGAGAAGCAACAGCCGAGCGCATCAAGATGGAAGTCGGCTGCGCTTTTCCACAATCAGACGTCAAGGAAATCGAGGTCTCCGGCCGAAACCTGGCCGAAGGCGTGCCGCGCATGTTTACGGTCAATTCCAACGAAATACTGGAAGCCCTGCACGAACCGCTCTCGGGAATTGTCAGCGCGGTTCGCAGTGCGTTGGAACAGACGCCTCCGGAGTTGTGTTCGGACGTAGCCGAACGTGGCATCGTGCTCACCGGTGGTGGTGCATTGTTGCGTGATCTTGATCGCTTGCTTTCCGAGGAGACGGGGCTGCACGTTCACGTTGCGGATGAGCCGCTGACTTGCGTTGCTCGCGGTGGTGGACGCGCTCTCGAGCTGGTTGATCAGCACGGTGGTGACTTCTTCGCCCACGAGTAGGCTCAGGTGACCCGCGCGCATGGCGCTTGCAGCTCCTGACAAGGTTTCCCTGTTTGCCGAAGGCGCAGTCAGCACACTGCGCCTGATTGCTTACTTGACCCTCGCCATGATCGTCATGGTGATTGATCACCGCGGTAGCTATCTCGAACGACTGCGCACAATGGCCAGTGTCGTCGTTGAACCCGTCTATCGCGCAGCTGCCTTGCCATCCGACGTGGCGCGGGCAGGCCGCCTGGCGATAGCCACCCAGAGTCATTTGGTAGACGAGAATCGAAACCTGCGCGAGGCATTGTTGCTGGCTCAGGTTCGACTCAATCGGATGTCCGCCCTTTCGGCGCAAAACGATCGCCTGAAAAAGCTGCTTGATGTACAGAATGAGCTGGGGCTTGGCGTGCAGCTGGCGAGACTCATTGACATCGATCTCGACCCATTCAGGCACAGAATCGTGCTGGATGCGGGGGCGGCCCAGTCCATTGAAGTGGGCCAACCGGTGTTGGACGCACACGGGATCATGGGCCAGATCGTCGAGGTCTTGCCGGGAACGTCCGTGGCGATGCTGGTGACAGACCCTACGCATGCCATTCCGGTCATGATCGAGCGCACAGGGTTGCGCACGATCGCTTACGGCACCGGAGCCATCGATCGTTTGCAGCTCCCCAATGTGCCAATGAGTGCAGATATCAAGGTGGGCGACTCACTGGTGACATCCGGCCTGGGTGGGCGTTTTCCGGTCGGATTTCCAGTAGGGAAAATCCTCGAGATAAGCAACGATGAAAGTGGCATGTTCGCGGCAGCCATCGCGAGGCCGGCCGCCGCACTGGACAGAAGCGGAGAAGTCTTGCTCTTGCAGGATTTGCCGCAGCCAATGGGGCCGCCTGCCCCAGAGCCGCCCGGCACTGACGTTGTTCCAGCTGATCCTGCGCAGCGCATGCCGGAAGGGGCGCGTACGCCATGAACAGAAAACGCGCAGAGTTGCTGATCTTTGTCGCCAGCATTCTTCTGGCCTTCGTATTGCAGCTCACACCACTGCCACAGGCGCTATTGCCATTCAAGCCGTACTGGATTGCCCTCGTGCTGATCTACTGGGCTATCGAAGCACCTGAGCGAATCGGATTAGGATTCGCCTTCCTGCTTGGCCTGTGTGGGGACATTCTGGCTGGTCAGTTGCTCGGCGAACAGGCTTTGCGACTGATCATTCTGACGTTCATCGTCCTGCGTTTTCGTTCCCGGTTGCGCTTCTTTCCCATCGGCCAGCAATCCCTCGCAGTGCTCGCTCTGCTGCTGAATGATCGAATCGTCGTCCTGATGATCCGGGGCTTCTCCGGTGACCCTGTTCCGACCGGCGGGTTCTGGATCGCGCCGCTATTCGGAATGCTGGCCTGGCCATTCGTCTTCCTTCTGCTCGACGACCTGCGGGCGCGTGTTCGATCGAAGGAATCATGAACTACAGGCCGATAAAGGATACGCGCCGTGAAGCCGCGCAATTCGTGCGACGCGCATTGGCGGGCTTCTTCATTATCTTCGCCGCGCTTGCCATCCTGGGCTTTCGTTTCTGGTTTCTCCAGGTTGCCCAGCATGAGGAGTTCCAGGCCCGGTCGGACGCAAATCGAATCCTGACACGCCCGCTTGCGCCGGCCCGCGGGTTGATCTATGACCGCAACGGCGTGTTGCTCGCCGAAAACATCGCGGCGTTCCGACTGGAGGTCGTTCCCGAGCAGGTTGCCGACATGGGGGCCTTGCTGGCAGACCTGCAGGAAACGATAGGCATCAGCAGTGATGACATCGATCGTTTCAAGGCTCTGGTAAAGAGCAAGCCCTCCTATCAGAGCGTGCCTTTGCGCCTGAAGCTGACTGATGAAGATATAGCGCGGTTCGCTGTCAATCGCTGGCGCTTTCCCGGCGTTGACGTCGTGCCGTACCTGACGCGCTTCTATCCCAAGGGAAAGACATTCGGCCACCTGGTCGGCTATGTCAGCCGCATCGATGCCGCTGACGTGAAGCGACTGGATGCTTCGCGCTATGCGGGTACAACGCATGCCGGCAAGACCGGAATAGAGCGATCCTACGAGGATCTGCTACACGGCGAGCCCGGCTATGAGCTGGTCGAAGTGAATGCGGATCGCCGCCCGCTTCGCGTGCTGGAACGTGTCGCACCCACGCCAGGTCAGAACATCTACCTGACCGTCGACACGCGCATCCAGGAGGCAGGTGTGAACGCCTTTGCCGGCAGGCCGGGTGCGTCAGTCGCCATCGATCCGCGCAATGGCGAAGTGCTGGCGATGATCAGCGTGCCGAGTTTCGATCCGAATCTCTTCGTCAACGGCATCAGCCAGACAGACTACAACGCACTCCTGCATTCGCCGGACAAGCCACTGCTCGATCGCGCCTTGCGCGGTAGCTATGTGCCCGGCTCGACGATCAAGCCTTTTCTGGCGGCAGCCGGGCTTGAACTCGGGCTAAGGCGTCCTTCGGATACGATTCTATCTACTGGAGAGTTCCATATCGCGGGCCAGAAACGTGGTTATCGCGATGTGCGTGCGGGCGGCCACGGCAGGGTTGACCTTGTTGAGTCCCTGGCCCAGTCGGTCAATGCGTACTACTACTCACTGGCCCAGGACATGGGGATCGATCGCCTGACCGAGACCATGGCCAAATTCGGTTTCGGCGCGCCGACGGGAATCGATTTGCTCGGCGAAAGCAGCGGTGTCTTGCCATCCCGGGATTGGAAGAGGGGGCGAATGAACGAACCCTGGTATCCCGGAGAAACGGTGATAGCAGGAATCGGGCAAGGGTTCTGGGTCGTGACACCCGTGCAGTTGGCACATGGAATGGCCATGTTGGCAGCAGGAGGAATTTCCTATCAGCCGCAGCTGCTTTACGCGACCCAGGAAGGGATTGGCGATACTCCCAAGCGCGTCAAGCCAAAGCCCGGAGGGGCAACATTCTTCAGTGATCCGGCAAATTGGGACGCCGTTCGTGCCGGGATGATTGCCGTCGTCAATGGGCCAACCGGTACCGCCAGGACCATGGGTAACAGTTTCCCCTACGTGATCGCAGGCAAGAGCGGCACAGCCGAGCGTTTTTCGCGCACAACCGAGAAATGGGAGCATATTTCACAGGTTGCCGAGGAACGCCACCAGGTTCTCTTCGAAGCGTTCACGCCTGCCATGGAGCCCCGAATTGCTGCAATCGTCGCGCTTGAAGCAGGGCGCGGTGGTGGCCGCGATGCTGCCCCGGTTGTACGGCACATGTTCGACGCCTGGTTGTTTTCGGACTCCCCGGCGATGGTCGAGCCGACCGTGGATTCCGTTCCGTGATGCCAGACGTACTCAACCGCATCCGCCATCGCACTGCGTCGATGGTCAGGCGCCCGCGTTTCGACTTGCCGCTGCTGGGCGCATTGTTCCTGCTCGCAATGATTGGCCTTGCCACGCAATACAGCGCCAGCGATCTCAACCGTGACCAGGCCATGGCTCAGGGCATTCGCCTGCTGCTGGGTGCGATCCTGATGGTCACCATTGCGAGGGTCCCGCCTTCGAGTCTGCGCAACTGGACGCCCTGGCTATATGCCGGCAGCATCGTTCTCTTGATCCTCGTCGCTATCCTCGGTGAAGGGCGCGGAGCAGACCGCTGGCTGGATCTTCGATTCGTCCGCTTTCAGCCCTCAGAATTGCTAAAGTTGAGCCTGCCCATGATGGTGGCCTGGTATCTCAACCAGCGTCCGCTGCCGCCAGGCTGGATGAGCCTTGCTGGCGTGCTTGTGCTTATTGTCATTCCGGCCGGTCTGATCGCCAAGCAGCCGGATCTCGGCACCGCCTTGCTGATTGTCGCGAGCGGCTTGTTCGTCGTATTTCTCGCCGGCCTGGCCTGGTGGCGCATTGGCCTGATGATCGGCAGCGTGGCGGCGGCGGCACCGGTTGCCTGGCATTTCCTGCATGAATACCAGCGCAACCGTGTGCGCATGCTGCTTGATCCCGAGTCCGACCCGCTCGGCCTTGGCTGGCACATCATTCAGTCCAAGATTGCCGTTGGCTCAGGTGGCTTGTGGGGGAAAGGGTGGCACAAGGGTACCCAGTCCAGGCTTGAATTCCTGCCCGAGCACACGACCGATTTCATATTTTCCGTCTTCGCCGAGGAGTGGGGCCTGATTGGCGTCCTCTTGTTGTTGTCGTTGTATGTATTCATCGTCGGACGCAGTCTGTGGATCGCGGCCAATGCCAAGGACACCTATTCGCGCCTGCTCGGCGGCTCGATCAGCATGGCATTCTTTGTCTACGTCATGGTCAACGGTGGCATGATCACGGGCATCCTGCCGGTTGTGGGCGTGCCATTGCCGCTAGTCAGCTACGGAGGAACCTCGGCAGTCTCGCTGCTGGCCGGTTTCGGAGTTCTGATGTCGATTCACGCCCATCGCAGGCGAGTAGCCGCATGAGCATCCAACGCGATACCCTATTTGTTGTCTTCACTCAGGCTTTCCTACTTTGAATTATCGGCATTGGATCATTCCAGGCATCGCCATGGCGCTTGCCTTGGCAATCACGGGTACGGCCACGGCGGCCAATGCGAAGGCGTCGAAAGTGGTCGCCCGCTCGCAAGCGGCAGTCGAACCTGAATTCATCGAGTTTGCTCGCGAACTCAATCAGGATGCCGGCCTCGATGAAACCTATGTGCTCGCCACTCTGGCGAAGGCGAGTGTCAAGCAGAGCATCCTTGATGCCATTTCTCGCCCGGCGGAGGCGACGAAGCAATGGAAAGACTACCGTCCGATATTCCTGACCGACAAGCGACTCAATGACGGCGTGACGTTCTATCAGGACAATCGTGAACTGATTGAGCGTGCCGCCAGCGAGTTCGGCGTGGCGCCGGAAATCATTGTTGCCATCATTGGTGTGGAAACCAGCTACGGCCGGAATTTTGGTAGCTACAAGGTGCTCGACGCGCTCGTTACCCTGGCGTTCCATTACCCGCCGCGGTCAAAGTTCTTTCGCGGTGAACTTCGTCAGCTGTTCCTGCTGGGCGACTCGCGCATGGCCTACCCGATCGATGAGCTGGTGGGTTCCTATGCCGGTGCCATGGGCTGGGGTCAGTTCATCCCCACAAGCGTGGCCAATTACGCCGTTGATTATGACGGCGATGGCCGCATCGATTTGTGGAATTCGCTGCCGGATATCGTCGGTAGCGTAGCCAATTATTTTTCCGTGCACGGGTGGACCGCCGGACAGCCGGTCGCAGTCCAGGCAATGGCCG
>NZ_JBAWHJ010000338.1:0-8688 GCF_049593775.1 Dokdonella sp.
GTCTTGCTCCGTACGCTCTAATCCCTTACTATCCGCGCCCCTTCGCTGCTGCCATGGGCGAAGTCTCTTGCCTCACCGTCTGTCGGGAGGCTGTCCCCGCACCTCGGGTGCGGACATCCAAAAGGAATAAACATGCGTCATTACGAAGTCGTGTTCCTGGTCCATCCGGATCAGAGTGAGCAAGTGCCGGCCATGATCGATCGTTACAAGACGATGATCGAAGCCGATGGTGGCACGATCCATCGCCTCGAAGACTGGGGACGCCGTCAGCTCGCGTTTCCGATGCAGCACCTGGCCAAGGCCCATTACGTCCTGTTGAACATCGAAGTCAGCCAGTCCGTCCTTGACGAGCTGCTTTCCGGCTTCCGTTTCAACGATGCCGTGCTGCGTCATTTGGTGATCAAGCGCAACGATGCGGTCACGGAAATGTCCGCCATCATGAAGAACAAGGATGACAAGGGTGATCGTCGCCGTCGTGATGATGATGGTGGTGGTTTTGGTGATGATTCGGACGATCGTCCGAGCCGTTCGGATCGCTCGGAGCGTCCCGAGCGTAGCGAGCGCGATTCGGCTGATGCCGAAACTCCTGCGCCCAGCGCCGAGTAACCGACCCTTCATTCCGGAGTATTCCCATGTCCAAGTTTTTCCGCCGCAAGAAGTTCTGCCGCTTTACCGCTGAAGGTGTTGTCGAGATCGATTACAAGGATCTCAACCTGCTGCGCCAGTACGTCACGGAAACCGGCAAGATCGTCCCGAGCCGCATCACCGGTACCAAGGCACGCTACCAGCGCCAGTTGGCAACCGCTGTACAGCACGCTCGTTTTCTCGCACTGCTGCCCTACAGCGACAGCCATTGATCTGATTTCCGGCCCGCCTCAACGCGGGCCGATTCGGACAGCGCAAGCTGCGCCGGAATGATCCGGCGCTAACGAATTGGAGTTTTCCCATGCAACTGATCCTTTTGCAGAAAGTAAAGAACCTCGGCAACCTCGGTGACAAGGTTGACGTGAAGCCCGGCTATGGCCGCAACTATCTGGTTCCGCAGGGCAAGGCTGTGCCGGCAACCGCAGAGAATCTGGAAGGATTCGAAGCTCGTCGCGCCGAGTACGAGGCCAAGGCAAACCAGCTGATGGGTGCCGCCGAAGCGCGCAAGGCCAAGCTGGACAGTGCCGATACGGTTGTCATCAAGGCCAATGCCAGCACCGAAGGCAAGCTGTTCGGATCTGTCGGTCCGCGCGACATCGCCGAAGCCTTCACCGCTGCAGGTTTCGCCCTCGACAAGAATGAAGTCGTTCAGGGTGAAGGTCCGATCCGCCACATCGGCGAGTTCGAGATTCGCGTTCACCTGCATGCCGATGTCGACACGACCGTCAAGGTGGTCGTCGTTCCGGACAACTGATCCATTCCGGAGTCGAATGATTGAAACGGGCGCCCTGGGCGCCCGTTTTCATTGGAGCTCTCGCAATGCACAGCTTATGCACAGGGTTGTTCTCTATTGATGAGACGCCTGGCTGCGTATGATCCTGAGCTATCGACGTGCACTTTCGTTTCACGTCCACGCAGTCGAGCTCCCGGCAACCGATTCAGCGGATGGCCCACGGAGTCGACTTCATTGAATTGATGATATCCGTGCGCTTGTGTCATAGCCGCGGCATCGGACTCAGGCATCCCTCATGGTCACCAGTGTTGAACGCAAGCCGGCTCCCAATATCGAGACATTGCGTGTTCCTCCGCATTCGATGGAGGCAGAACAGGCCGTACTCGGCGGACTCATGCTGGCTCCGGAATCGTGGGAGAAGGTGGCAGACAGAATCTCGGAAGATGACTTCTACCGACGCGACCACCGGCTGATCTTTCGCGCGATCAGCGCACTCAGCGAAAAGGATAAGCCCTGCGATGCAGTGACCCTGGGCGAATGGTTCGAGACCCAGGGACTGGCCGAACAAGTCGGCGGCATTGCCTACGTCATGGAGCTGGCCAATTCCACGCCGAGTGCCGCCAACATCGTTGCCTACGCGGATATCGTGCGCGAGCGGTCCGTGCTGCGCCAACTGATCGATACCGGCACCGAGATCACCGGAAGTGCGTTCCAGCCTGAAGGGCGCACCAGCCAGGAATTGCTGGAGAGCGCCGAGCAGAACGTGTTCCGCATCGCCGAGGCAGGATCACGCGGACGCAAGGGCTTTGTCTCGATGCGCTCGGCGGTCAAGGATGCGTTCCAGATCCTGCATCACCGCTACGAGAACCGGGGCACGATCACCGGCCTGCCGACCGGTTACACCGATCTGGACGAAATGACCACTGGCCTGCAGCCTTCGGACTTGATCATTGTTGCTGCGCGCCCCTCGATGGGAAAGACCGCGCTCGCATTGAACATGGCCGAGAATGCTGCAATGCGCACGAAAAAGGCAGTTGCCGTTTTCTCGATGGAAATGTCTTCTTCACAGCTGGCATTCCGCCTGATCTCCTCGATGGGCAGGATCAATCAGCAACACTTGCGCACCGGAGAGCTGGCCGAAGAAGAATGGCCGCGCGTGACCAGTGCCATCACCATGCTAAGCGAAGCCAAGATCTTCATCGACGATACGCCGGCGCTTTCTCCCGGCGAGTTGCGCGCACGTGCCAGGCGCCTCAAGCGTGAACACGATCTGGGCCTGATCGTGATCGACTACCTGCAACTGATGCAGGTGCCCGGAAACAAGGAGAATCGCGCCACCGAAATTTCAGAAATTTCGCGTGGACTGAAGGCCCTTGCCAAGGAGCTCAATGTCCCGGTCATGGCCCTCTCCCAGCTCAATCGTTCGCTCGAACAGCGCACGGACAAGAAGCCGATGATGTCGGACTTGCGCGAATCCGGCGCAATCGAGCAGGACGCCGACGTCATCATGTTTATCTACCGTGATGAGTACTACAACCCGGACTCGCCGGAGAAGGGCGTCGCGGAAATCATCATTGGCAAGCAGCGAAATGGTCCGACCGGTTCGGTCAAGCTGGCGTTCCTTGGCCAGTTCACACGTTTTGAGAACCTGGCCACGGACCGCTACACGGAACACTTCGAGTGAGTCGAGCAACCAGCGCGACGATTCATCTTGGTGCCCTGCGGGAAAATTTCGGCCGCTTGAAGGAAATGGCGGGTGACGCCCGTGTCATGGCCGTGGTCAAGGCCGATGGCTACGGTCACGGACTTGAGCGTGTGGCGCGTACGCTGCATGAGGCCGATGCGTTTGGCGTGGCTTGCATCGCCGACGGCCAGCGCCTGCGCGCTGCAGGAATGACCCAACGAATTGTCGTGTTGTCGGGAATTGACGAGGCGGCCGACATCGCCGAAATGCATCGACTGGGGCTTGAATCGGCGGTCCATCATGCGGTGCAGATCGACTGGCTTGCCGCGGACAAGAATCCACGTCCGCTGCGCGTCTGGCTGAAGATCGACACAGGCATGCATCGACTGGGTTTTGCGCCAGGGCAGGCGCATGCGGCACGGACTCGATTGCTCGCCTTGCCCAATGTCGATCCCGATATCGGGTTGATGACTCACTTCGCCAGTTCCGATGAGTTCGACCGCCCGCAGACAACAGCACAGATCGCATCGTTCGATGCGCTAGTCACCGGTTTGCCTGGTGAGAGGTCGCTGTCGAATTCCGCCGCCGTGCTGGGGTGGCCCCAGGCGCGCGGCCAGTGGGTGCGGCCGGGTGGATTGTTGTATGGCCTTTCCGCAGTTGCCGGAAAGAATGGTAGTGATTTCGGTTTCCGCCCAACGATGACATTGTCGAGCAAACTCGTCGCGATCAACCGTGTCAGCAAGGGCGAGGCAATCGGCTATGCAGCGACCTGGACCTGCCCGGAGGACATGGATGTTGGTGTGATCCAGATTGGCTATGGTGACGGCTATCCGCGATCGGCCTCCAACGGGACGCCGGTTCTGATCAATGGTCGCCCGGCGCCGATCATCGGGAGGGTTTCGATGGACCTGACCACGGTCGACCTGCGGGAACATGCCGATGCCGGAGTGGGTGACGCCGTCACCTTGTGGGGGCCCGACTTGCCAGTGGAGGAGGTCGCAACGCACGCTGGCACGATTGGCTATGAGCTGGTCTGCGGCATGACGAGGCGGGTCCGTTTCCTCGAGGACCACGACTGAAATGGCCAAGGCAAAGACCGCTTATGTGTGCTCCGAGTGTGGCGGCGAGCACTCCAAATGGCAGGGGCAATGCGCGGAGTGTGGTGTCTGGAACACCCTTGCAGAAATCGTGCTCGAGCCTGCATCGAAATCAGCCTCGAGCGGCGCCCGACGCGGCGGCTATGCGGGAGCAACCGACGCGCCGAAAGTGACCAGCCTGGCCTCCATCGGCGGTGAGGCCGAGCAACGCAGTGCAACCGGTATTGGCGAGCTCGATCGCGTGCTCGGAGGTGGGCTTGTCAGTGGTTCGGTTGTATTGATCGGCGGTGATCCGGGTATAGGCAAGTCGACCCTCCTGTTGCAGATGCTGGGAGCGATTGGTTCACGCATGCGCAGCCTGTACGTGACTGGCGAGGAAAGCCTGGCTCAGGTTGCTTCGCGCGGTCGTCGACTCGGCATAGCCCTTGAAGGGCTGGAAGCGCTCGCCGAAACATCGATCGAACGTATTCTTGGGCACGCAGCGAACAGCAAGCCCGAAGTGCTCATCATCGATTCGATCCAGACCATCTGGACCGAGGCGCTGAATGCCGCGCCGGGTTCGGTCAGCCAGGTTCGCGAAGCGGCCGCCCAGCTAGTTCGATTCGCCAAGCAGTCTGGTACCAGTGTCTTCCTCGTCGGGCACGTGACCAAGGAAGGCGGTATCGCCGGGCCACGCGTGCTCGAACACATGGTTGATGCCGTGCTCTACTTCGAAGGCGAATCCGGCAGCCGCTTTCGCATCCTTCGCGCCTTCAAGAATCGATTTGGCGCAGTCAATGAACTCGGTGTCTTCGCGATGTCCGAGAAGGGGCTCAAGGAAGTGCCGAATCCGTCGGCGATATTCCTGTCCACCCATGCGCAACCGACACCGGGTAGTGCGGTCATGGTGACGCGCGAGGGCACAAGACCTCTTCTGGTCGAAGTGCAGGCACTGGTCGATGCGTCGGCATTGCCGAATCCGCGTCGCGTGACGTTGGGCCTCGAGCAGAATCGGCTTGCCATGCTGCTTGCAGTCCTGCATCGGCACGGCGGTGCAGCCGTCTTCGATCAGGACGTTTTCGTCAACGTCGTCGGTGGCATACGCGTGCAGGAGACCGCTGCAGATCTGCCTGTTCTGCTGGCCGTGCAGTCGAGCTTTCGCGATCGCCCGTTGCCTGAGAAGCTGGTCGCATTCGGCGAAATCGGCTTGTCCGGAGAGATCCGTCCGGTACCCAACGGGGAGGAGCGTCTGCGTGAAGCAGCCACGCACGGGTTCCGTCACGCCATCGTGCCCAAGGCGAATGCGCCGAAAAGCCTGCGCATCGGTGATCTCCGCATCATTCCGGCTGACCGGCTCGGGGATGCGTTGTCAGCGCTCACTGAAATCTAGTTCTCCTGCTCCGTCTTCCAAGTGGAGAGGGGGCTAGTCGAACCGGAAATCACCCCATCAGCCAGCCCGATTCAAGACCATTTCAAGAACGTACTTGCTGCCAAAGAAGGCCAGTAGCAGGACGAACATGCCGGCCAGCGTGAGCCGGACTGCACGATTGCCTCGCCAGCCCCAGCGCCAGCGGCCGAACAACAGCACGCCGAACACGATCCACGATGCGATCGAGAGGATGGTCTTGTGCGCCAGATGCTGGGCAAACAGGTTGTCGACAAATACGACACCGGTGACCAGAGTCAGGGTCAGGAAGACGAATCCCACGGCAATCAGCCGAAACAGCAAGGACTCGGTCAGGGTCAGGGGGGGGAGGGCGCGGAACAGGCCGGAATCGAGGTTGCGTCTGCGCAGCGCGCGCTCCTGCAAGGCCAGCAGGATCGCCAGCAAGGCGGCGATGCTGAGCAGGCTATAGGCTAGCAGGGCGAAAGTGGCATGCAGTTTGATTTGCCATTCCATCGGCTGGGCCGTGGTTGGCCCGGCGACGAACGCGTCCAGTCCGAGGAACAAGGCAGCCAGGGGAAAGACAAGCACGCCCAGTGCAGCGATCGGGCGAAACAGGCTCACCAGCAGGGTCAACGCGGCAATGCCGAGTCCGGATAGCGACAATGACGCGAAGAAGTGCAGGTCGAGTCCACCACGGTGCAAGCCGAACAGGATCGTGGCATGGACGACCACGGCCAATGCGGCCAGCGCCATTCCGATGCCCCGTGCAGATACCGGCAACCGGGCAATCGGCAACGCAAGCAGTATGGCAGCGATCAGGTAATCGGCAATCGCAAAGGCGCTGAGAAGTTGGGTCGGCATGGGAAGAGTTTGGCACAGGCACGCGGGTCCGTGAATGTATGGACGTGGCCTGATCGACAGGCAATCTGCGGATCCAATGCCCGGGTGGCGCGCTGATATACTTGAAGACTGACTACACCTCGAAAAATCCATTCATGTTCGAATCCCTGAGCCAACGCCTTTCATCGACCGTCGAGCGCCTGCGTGGTCGCGGTCGCCTCACCGAAGCCAATATCCGCGAGTCAATGCGTGAAGTGCGCATTGCCCTTCTCGAGGCCGATGTAGCCTTGCCTGTCGTGCAGGCCCTGATTCAGCGCGTCCAGGTACGCGCGATCGGCCAGGAGGTCATGAAGAGCCTGACCCCGGGCCAGGCCCTGATCAAGGTCGTCCGTGATGAGCTGACCGTTGTCATGGGGTCGGCGAACACCGACCTGAACCTTGCTGCGGCACCCCCGGCGATCGTGCTGGTGGCTGGCCTGCAAGGTGCCGGCAAAACCACCACCGTAGCCAAACTGGGGCGCTTCCTTCGCGAGCGCCGCAAGAAGAAGGTCATGGTCGTCAGTTGCGACGTCTATCGACCTGCAGCCATCGAGCAATTGCGGACCCTGGCTGGACAGTGCGAAATACTGTTCCATCCCTCGACTCCCGATCAGAGCCCGGTGGATATCGGAGCGGCTGCACTGGATGCGGCGAAAAAGAACTTCGCCGATGTGTTGATCGTCGATACGGCCGGTCGTCTGCACGTCGACGCCGAAATGATGGAAGAGATCAAGCAGTTGCACGCGTCACTGAATCCGGTCGAGACACTGTTCGTGGTCGATGCCATGACCGGCCAGGACGCAGCCAATACCGCCAAGGCCTTTTCCGACGCGCTGCCCCTGACCGGCGTGATCCTGACCAAGACGGACGGCGATGCGCGTGGCGGTGCAGCCTTGTCGGTGCGCTACATCACCGGGCGACCCATCAAGTTCGTCGGCGCTGGCGAAAAGACCGATGCGCTGGAGCCCTTCCACCCCGATCGCCTGGCTCAGCGCATCCTAGGCATGGGTGATGTGCTTTCGCTCGTTGAGGACGTCGAACGCAAGGTCGACCAGGAGCAGGCACAGAAGCTGGCCGAAAAGGTCATGAAGGGCAAACGGTTCGACCTGAACGACATGAAGAGCCAGCTCGAGCAAATGGTCAACATGGGCGGCATGGCTTCGCTGATCGACAAGCTTCCCGGCATGGGCGCCATGTCGGAGCAGGTCAAGGCCAAGGTCAACGACAAACAGGTCGTTCACATGATTGCCATCATCAATTCGATGACCCGGAAAGAACGCCGGCACCCGGATTTGCTGAAAGGATCACGCCGGGCCCGCGTTGCGCGTGGTTCAGGTCAGCAGCCGGCGGACGTCAACCGTCTTCTCAAGCAGTACCAGCAGATGGAGAAGATGATGTCCAAGCTGGGCAGCGGGGGCATGAAGGGCATGATGAGGCAAATGAAGGGGGCAATGAAGGGAATGGGCGGCATGGGTGGGCCAGGTGGCTTGCCGCGCTGAGGTTCTGGCCAGCCGTCTGATCGTCCGCGAGTGCCCCGGGATTGGCTTCCTGAACGCGGAAATCGATGTCCAGCGCGTTGTTCTTCAGGGCATCATGGTTTAGTCTTGGAATACGTGCAGCAGGGACAAGCTGGATTTGCGCGCGGGTACCATGACGTGCCGGCGGGTTTTACTTGGTGTTTTTAACGTGACGAATACAACCTTTGGGGTAGGACAAAATTATGAAAACTAAAATTCTGGTGGCAGTTCTTGCAAATTTCCTGGTGGTTGGTGCCGCTTCGGCCGATCAATTCCTGACCAAGGCTGACGAGCGCAACAACATCGTCTCGCCAGGTGCGCCGGAAGTGTTCGCCGGTGGTGATACTTGTGCCACTGCTCCGAACATTAATGCGCTGCCGTTCAGTGATTCCGGTACCACCGTAGGTGCCACGAACACTGTTGCGGCGCTGCAGGCTGGATGCAGTGACTACACCGCCGTCAACGGACCCGATCAGATCTATACGTTCACAACCACCGCTGGCGCCAGCGTAGCCATTACGCTGACTCCGACGACGGCGACCTATGATCCGGCCATTTACGTTCTCAGCACCTGTGGAACTGGAACGACCTGCGTCACCGGTTCTGACTCCACGTTGGGTGGAGCAGCCGAGACGATCAACGCGTTTGCTTTCGCGCCGGGCACGTATGGTTTGTACGTTGATTCATTCTATGCGGCCGGTGCAGGTTGCGGTGGCCAGGGTGGCGCGCTTTGCGGTGATGGTGCATACGACATCAGCGTAACCGGC
>NZ_JBAWHJ010000339.1:0-11545 GCF_049593775.1 Dokdonella sp.
AGCGCTTGTCCTCGTGACCAAGGTGTTTTCCGGCTACATCAGCGATGCATTCGGAAAGCGCAAGCCACTCGTGCTGCTGGGCTACGGCCTGGCCGCCCTGGTCAAGCCCTTGTTTCCGCTGGCCGGATCGGTCGGTGTCATTGTCTCCGCGCGCCTGCTTGATCGATTCGGCAAGGGCATACGGGGTGCGCCCCGTGACGCGCTCATTGCGGATGTGACTCCGCAGGAAGTTCGCGGCGCAGCCTTTGGCATGCGCCAGTCGATGGATACGGCCGGGGCCGTGGTCGGCCCGTTGCTGGCCGTCGGCCTGATGGCCTTCTTCCTCGGAGACATACGCACCGTTCTCTGGTTCGCCGTGCTGCCAGGCATCGTCGCAGTGGCCTTGATCGTATTCGTCGTACGCGAGCCGAAAACAACCCAGCGCAGCGCACGAATGCCGATCACGCGAGCCGGGCTGGCCAGCCTGGGGCGGCCATTCTGGATGGTCGTCGTGCTCGGTGGCCTGTTGTCGCTGGCGCGTTTCAGTGAAGCTTTCCTGATCCTGCGCGGATCCCAGCTGGGTCTGTCAAATACGCTTGTCCCGCTCGTACTGGTCGTGATGAGCCTCGTATATACGGCGTCGGCGTGGCCGGTCGGCGTGCTTTCCGATCGCTGGACTCGCAAAGGACTTTTCGCTGCCGGCATGCTGGTTCTTGTCGCAGCGGATGCCGTGCTTGCCTGGGCCAGCGGACCGACTGCCGTTTTCGTCGGTGCGGGTTTGTGGGGTTTGCACATGGGCCTGACCCAGGGTCTGCTTTCGGCCATGGTGGCCGATACCGTGCCATCCACCTTTCGCGGTACCGGCTTCGGCGTGTTCAGCCTGGTTGCCGGCATCGCCTTGCTGGTGGCCAGCGTGCTCGCGGGCGCGCTGTGGGACTACCGGGGCGCCGGCGCCACCTTCGTCGCAGGAGGGCTGTTTGCGCTGATGACTCTTTGCGTCTTGCCGGTGCTTGCAAGAGGGGGCGCTTCAAGTAGTCGGTGAATGCCTGCTATTGTTTCTTTCGGCACGTAACGGGCGAATGGCATGCCATCCCGAACCACTTCATCGACAAGCCCGATCCCTGGCGATGGCGAGGCGGTTTGTGTGCGTCGGCATGTCGAGCGGTTCAATCTCGGCACGAATGTTCTCGACGAAGACTGGATCGCCAGCGAAATCCCGGTTGCCCTCCATTACAACGGACAGGCCCACGTCGTCATGATGGCGACTCCGATGGACCTGGAGGACTTCGCGCTCGGTTTCAGCCTCAGCGAAGCGATCATCGAATCTGCGGATGAATGCAGGTCGATCGTCGTATATCAGCGCCTTGAAGGGATCGAGATCGGCGTGCGAATCCCCGACATTCGCGCGGAGACCATCGCCCAACGTCAGCGCAACCTGAGCGGTCGAAGCAGTTGTGGACTATGCGGGACCCAGCAGCTCGAAGATGTCGTGCGTCATCCGGCCCCAGTTGGCGAAGGTCCGGTCGTGCCTGGCGCAACCCTGCACCGGGCTCTCGCAGCCCTGGATGCTGCGCAACCCCTGAACAGCCGCACCGGCGCGACTCACGCTGCCGCGTGGTCAGATCTCGGCGGCAATCTGGTGCTCGTGCGCGAGGATGTCGGCAGGCACAATGCGCTGGACAAGCTGATAGGTGCGATGGTCGCCCGCTCGACTCCGCTACAAGAAGGCTTCCTGGTCCTGACCAGCAGGGCGAGTTACGAGATGGTGCAGAAGGCGGCCACCTTCGGCATCAGCCTCGTTGTCGCCATTTCCGCGCCGACGTCGCTGGCCATTCACCTGGCCGAATCGACCGGAGTTACCCTGGTCGGGTTCGCGCGCGCCACCAGCCACGTCGTCTATACCCACCCACAGCGCATAGGCCACAGCGGGAGCTGAACCATGGATGCACATAGGCTGGTGGCCATGGCCAACGACATCGCCAACTATTTCGAATCCGAGCCGGATCGGGAAGCGGGCATCGACGGCATTGCCGATCACCTGAGGAAGTTCTGGGATCCGCGCATGCGCAGGCAACTGATTGCCTACCTGGAAGCCGATGGCGATGGCCTCGGTGAACTGGCGCGGGCCGGAGTCCAGCGACTGGCTGCGAGTTGATTCTTCCGGGCATGATTCCACGGGGTTGGGCCTTGCTGCCAGAATCTTCTCAATTTATTCACCATTGGCAGGGAATCTTCTTGGCATGCTGTCAGTCCCAACTTGAGCCTTGATCTGGGGTGTGCAGCGGACGGCAAGCGCGGCTTTAGAGGTTGCAGATGGCCGGATTGTCTGGCCGCATGCTGTGAAGATGGGCGATACGGGAGTTGTCCCGAGCCTGCTGGACCAACAAATAGGGATTGCGGATGTCGCGCGGAAAACTGATTTTCATTGTCATCGTCCTCGTACTGGCAGGTGTCATCGCCTGGAGGCTCATCGGCACGGGTGGTACGGATCAGGACCGCAGAGGCGCCGGTGGTGGCACCGAAGCGCCCATTCCGGTCACGGTGGTGCAGGCCACCACGGAAGACGTGCCGCTATACCTCACTGCCCTGGGTACGGTTCAGGCATTGAACACGGTGACCGTCAGCGCCCAGGTCAGCGGGCAACTGCAATCGGTCAATTTTGCCGAGGGTGAGGAGGTCAAGAAAGGTGATCTGATCGCCCAGATCGACCCACGCAGCTATCAGGCCGCGCTCGATCAGGCTCTGGCAAAGAAAAAGCAGGATGAGGCGCAGCTGGCCGCTTCAAGAAGCACCCTGAAGCGCTACGAGGATCTGATCGAAAAGAAGTTCGTTTCGGCACAGGACCTTGAGAACCAGCGTCAGACCGTCCGCCAGCAGGAAGCACAGATTGCCGGGGACGCGGCCGCGGTCAACGACGCGCGTACAAAGTTGAGTTTCACCAAGGTGATCGCTCCGATCGACGGGCTGGCCGGTATCCGCCAGGTCGATGTCGGCAATCTCCTGCAGGCGAATGGCAGCGCAATCGTCGTGCTCACCCAGACCCGACCACTGAACGTGATCTTCAACTTGCCGCAGCAGGACATGTCAAAGGTGCGCGAGGCAGACGCCACTCCGCTGAAGGTCACTGCTCTGTCGCGCCAGGATTCCACGCCCATAGCCGAAGGAGAGCTCAAGGTCATCGACAATTCGATTGATACGACCACGGCCACGTTCAAGCTCAAGGCCGAATTTCCGAATGCCGATCGCAAGCTATGGCCCGGGCAATTCGTCAATGTCCGCCTCGGCGTGGGAACGATCCGCGATGGCGTGGTGGTTCCCGCGACAGGCGTGCAGCAGGGGCCAGATGGCGAGTACGCCTGGGTTGTCCAGGGCGATTCGACGGTAAAGATGCAGAAGGTCGAGACGGCCAGTGCGGTCGAGGGCGGCGGCGTGCTGGTCATCAGCGGCCTCGCGGCCGGCGATCGCGTGGTGACCGAAGGCCAGTTTCGCCTGAAGACCGGAAGCAAGGTGTCGCCGATGGCACCGGGCGAGGTCGCCGCGCCAACGCCGGTGCCGCAAGGCGAAAGCAAGCGTGGCGAACGCGGACGGCGGTGAGCACGATCTCCCATTCTGCTGAAGGCCGGCAGGATCAGATACACAATCTTGTTTCGGGTTCGGGATCATCCGTCCGCAGCAAGTCAGTCCAAGGAAACTGAAACACGTGGGCTTCTCGACACTCTTCATTCGCCGGCCGATCGCCACATCCCTGTTGATGGCCGGTGTGTTGTTGCTCGGCGTAATGGGCTATCGCCTGTTGCCGGTATCGGCCTTGCCCGACATCGATGCGCCGTCGATCCAGGTCACCACGCAATATCCCGGCGCCAGCCCGTCGACGATGGCCGCACTGGTGACCACGCCGCTGGAACGACAGTTCGGCCAGATCTCCGGCCTCGGCACGATGACTTCGGATTCCTCCGCGGGACTGTCCACGATCCTGCTCACGTTCAACATGGATCGCGATATCGACGCGGCTGCGCAGGATGTGCAATCGGCGATCAATGCCGGTCGCGGCACCTTGCCGAACAACCTGCCGTACCCGCCCGTGTACAACAAGGTCAATCCGGCCGATGCGCCGATCCTGACCCTGGTCATGAGCTCGGATGCCTTGCCGCTGCGCGAGGTCAACAACTTCGCCGATTCCATCCTTTCGCAGAAGCTTTCGCAGGTGTCCGGCGTGGGCCTGGTGAGCATCGCCGGCAATGTGCGTCCGGCCGTACGCATCCAGGTGGATCCTGCGGCCATCGCGAACCAGGGACTGACCATCGAGGACGTGCGCTCGGTGTTGACCCAGGCCAACGTGAACGGGCCCAAGGGCACGGTCAATGGCGCCTCGCAATCCTTCACGATCGGTGCCAATGACCAGCTGACCGACGCCGACGGCTACCGCAACACGATCATCAGTTACAAGGGCGGTGCGCCCGTACGTCTGGGCGACGTGGCGAAGGTAATCGACGGTGTCGAGAACGATCAGCTGGCCGCCTGGGCCAATGGAAAGCCTGCCGTACTGCTGGATATCCGTCGCCAGCCTGGTGCGAACATCGTGCAGACAGTCGACAACATCAAGCTGCTGTTGCCGGAGCTGCGTGCCTTGCTGCCGGCCAACGTGCATCTTGATGTCTTCGCTGATCGCACGGTGACGATCCGCGCTTCGGTCGAGGATGTCGAATTCACCCTGATGCTGACGATCGGCCTGGTCATTGCCGTGATCTTCGTCTTCCTGCGACGGCTGTGGGCGACCGTGATCCCCAGCATCGCCGTGCCGCTGTCGATCATGGGTACCTTCGCAGTGATGTCGACTGCCGCGTTCTCGCTCGACAATCTCTCGCTGATGGCGTTGACCGTGGCGACCGGGTTCGTCGTCGATGATGCCATCGTGATGATCGAGAACATCGTCCGCTATATCGAGAAGGGCAGGGACCCGAAGGAAGCCGCCGAAGTCGGTGCGAAGGAAATCGGCTTTACCGTCCTGTCACTGACTGTTTCGCTGATTGCGGTATTCCTGCCGCTGCTGCTGATGCCGGGTGTCACGGGCCGCCTGTTCAAGGAATTCGCCATCGTGCTGTCGATTGCGGTGGGCATTTCGATGATCGTCTCGCTGACCCTGACGCCGATGATGTGTGCCTACCTGCTGCGACGCGAGAACGTGCCGCACGAGGACAACGAGGAATCGCCCGGACGTTCGGGTTCGCGCGACTGGTGGGACCGTCTGGTTGCTGCGTATGCGCGCAGCCTCGATTGGGTGTTCGGACACCAGAAGCTGACCATGCTCGTATTGACAGCGACCGTGGCCCTGACTGTCCTGCTGTTCGTGACCATGCCCAAGGGGCTGCTGCCCGAGCAGGACACCGGCATGATCACCGGTGTCGTACAAGCGGATGAGACGATCGCCTTCGAAGCCATGCTGGAGCGAACCCAGCGAGTTGCCGAGGCGCTGCGGGCGGATCCGGCGGTCGACGGGGTTGCAGCCTTCGTGGGAGCCGGCTCGATCAACCCGACGCTCAATCAGGGCCAGCTCAGCATCGTGCTCAAGCCACGCTCGGAGCGCGGAGGGCTCGACGAGTTGATGCCGCGACTGCAGGGCACAATCGACCGCATTCCCGGAGTCGCCCTGTTCCTGAAGCCCGTCCAGGACATTGCACTCGACAATCGTGTTGCGCCGACCGAGTACCAATACGCACTGACCGAAGTCGACGAAGAAGAGCTGGGCCGCTTCGCCGAGCGCATGACCGCGGCCCTGCAGCAGCGTCCGGAGCTGGCCGACGTCGACAACAACCTCGCGGCCAACGGCCTGCAGCTCAACCTGACCATCAATCGTGACCAGGCCAGCCGGCTCGGCGTGCCGATCCAGACCATCGATGACACCTTGTATTCGGCCTTCGGCCAGCGTCAGATTTCGACGATCTTCACGCAGCTGAACCAGTATCGGGTCGTCCTCGAAGTGGATCCGAAATTCAGGACCAGCGGCGACCTGCTCAATCGATTGAGCGTGCGTGGCAGTGGCAGCAGCAGTGTCCTGTCGGGAAGCAACGCGACCACGCTGGGGCAGGCCACTTCCAGCAACTCGGCGACGCCGAGCGGAATCGGTTCGCAGGGTAATACCGGCATTGCCATTGGCGCAGGCGGCGTGATCCCCATGGCATCGCTGGTTGACGCGAAGGTGATCAATGCGCCGTTGGTGATCAGCCACCAGGATCAGCTGCCGGCGGTAACGATTTCCTTCAATGTTGCTGCCGGCTACTCGCTGTCCGACGCCGTCGAGGCGATTGCCGACGTCGAGCAATCCATCGGCATGCCGGCGCAGATCCGCGGCAAGTTCATCGGCAAGGCTGCGGAGTTTTCCGCATCGATGACCGACGAAGTCCTGCTCATCCTCGCCTCGCTTGTGGTCATCTACATCGTGCTTGGCGTGCTCTATGAAAGCTATATCCATCCCATCACGATCATCTCGACCCTGCCGCCCGCCGGCGTCGGTGCCTTGCTCGCGCTGAGCCTGTGCGGCTTCAGCCTGTCCATCGACGGCATCGTCGGCATCATCCTGCTGATCGGTATCGTCAAGAAGAACGCCATCATGATGATCGACTTCGCCATCGAGGCGCGCCGCACCGGCGCCAATGCGCACGATGCCATCCGTCGCGCCGCATTGCTGCGATTCCGCCCCATCCTGATGACCACGTTCGCGGCGATGTTTGGCGCGTTGCCACTGGCCCTCGGTACCGGCATCGGATCCGAACTGCGTCAGCCGCTCGGTGTTTCGATCGTGGGTGGCCTGCTTCTGTCGCAATTGATCACCTTGTACACGACGCCGGTGTTGTACTTGCAGATGGAAAGGCTTTCGGACTGGTTCTCCGCCTGGAATGAGCGGCGCACTCTGGTTGCAGAGCGGGGGATGGCATGAGCTTGCTGGCTCCTTTCCGTTCTTTCGCAGGAGGGCCGTCAGGCGCGATGCGGCCGTCTGGATATCGTGCGCCATGCGGTTTTTCGAGTCACTGTTGCTCTTGCGCCGCTACGCGGCACGGCATCCCAGCCGAGTTATCACTCGCCTCCCGGCGAGCTGGCCGCAGCTTTTCGCGTGGTGAGTGCTTTGCGCGCGCGGTATATCAAGAAGGCTATCACTCGCTCGCCGACAGGCGAGTGAAGGCTTTGCACCTGGAACGCGCTGCGAAGCAGCGTACCAATCACGGAAAGGCGAAAATATGGATCCCGGCTTTCGCCGGGAAGACGGCAAAAGGAGATCGGAGTCATGGCAATCCTGCACCTGTCTGCGCATGGTCAACAGAGCATGTTGAGTGCGTCAGTCTCGGAAGCGACCTGAAACAAGCCAGGTCGAGCCCGACCGTCACCCGCGCAGGGTCCTCGAGATGAACCTCTCCGCCCCTTTCATCCGCCGTCCCATCGGCACCCTCCTGCTCGCACTCGGCGTATTCGTGAGTGGCGTGATTGCCTATTTCCAACTGGGCGTCGCTGCGTTGCCGAATGTCGAGTTCCCGGTGATTTTTGTCGTTGCCAACCAGCCTGGTGCGAACGCCGAGAACATGGCTTCGACGGTTGCTGCGCCGCTGGAACGACACATGGGTCAGATCGCGGGTGTCGATTCGATGGGATCGCACAGCATGGAAGGACGGGCGTCGGTAATCCTGTTCTTTGATTTCGACAAGGACATCGACAGCGCGGCTCGTGACGTGCAGGCGGCCATCAATGCGGCCATGCCGGATTTGCCGGGTGGCTTGACCACCGCTCCGATCTATCGCAAGGCCAATCCGAACAACGATCCGGTCTTGCTGTTGTCCCTGACATCCACCTCACGGACGGCTGCCGAACTCTACAACCTGGCTGACTCCATGCTCTCGCCGCGCGTACGCCAGTTGCCAGGCGTGGCTGACGTCACACTGGCTGGTGGCGCGACGCCGGCCGTGAGAGTTGATGTCGACATGGCCAAGCTCACCTCGATGGGGCTGTCTGCGGACCAGGTGCGTAACGCGATTTCCGCCGCCAACGTCACTTCACCTCAGGGCTTCCTCGGCGATGGCCAGCGCACGATGACGATAGCTGCCAACGGAGCCCTGACCGAAGCCAGCCAATTCGCCGACCTGATCGTTGCAGTACGGAATGGCGTGCCCATCCGTTTGCGTGATATCGCGACCATCGGGGACGGCCAGGAAAGCAAGGACCAGGCTGCCTGGTTCAACGGGGATCCCGCCATCCTGATGGCCATCACCAAGCAATCGACAGCGAACGTGATCGATACCGTCGACAGCATCTATGAGCAGTTGCCTCTGATGCGCAGCTGGTTGCCGGAAGGTGTGCAACTGACCCCGTTCAATGACCGAACCGCGACGATTCGTGCCTCGATCCACGAAGTCCAGATCACCATGATGATCAGCATCTGCCTGGTCATCCTGACCATGCTGCTGTTTCTGCGCCGCGTCGCGCCAACCGTCATTGCAGGGCTGTCCGTGCCGTTGTCGCTGTCGAGCGCCTTCATCGTCATGTACATCTTCGATTTCACGCTGGACAACCTGACCCTGATGGCCCTGGTCATCTCGATCGGTTTTGTCGTTGATGACGCCATCGTCGTCATCGAGAACGTCGTGCGCCACCTGGACATGGGCAAGACACGAATGCAGGCCGCGCTCGATGGCGCGCGCGAGATCGGATTCACCATCGTCTCAATCACGGTGTCCCTGGTGGCGGTGTTTCTTCCGTTGCTGTTCATGGGTGGATTCATGGGCATGATGCTGCATTCGTTTGCAGTCACGATTGCTGCGGCGATCGCCATGTCGGCTGTTGTCTCGCTGACCCTGACGGCGTCCCTGTGCGGAAGCTATCTGCCGACCCACAAGGAAGAAAAGCCATCGCGCCTCGTGCAGCGCATCGATCGCATGCACGCCGGCATGCTCAATGCCTATGCGCGTGCGCTGGACTGGTCGCTCAGGCATCCGCGCACCATGAGCCTGCAACCGCTGGTGCTGGTACTCCTGACTATCTGGCTGGCGACCTTTCTCAAATTCGGATTCGTGCCCGAGCAGGATACCGGCATGATCCAGGGAACCACGGTGGCCAGCGCGTCGATTTCCTACGACGCCATGGTCGAGCTGCAGCGCAAGGTAGCCGATGTCATTGCCGCCGACCCGGCTGTCGCGAGTCTCGGCTCATCGCTGGGCGGCGGCGGATTCCGCGCGGGCAGCAATCGCGGCAGCCTGTACATCAATCTCAAACCGCTGGGCGACGGTCGCTCCATCTCGACATCCAGGGTCATGCGCAGGCTGGCTGCGAAAACCGAGAATCTGCCGGGTATCAAACTGCGCCTGCGTCCGGTGCAGGATATCGGTGGCGGTGGCCCGCGCGGCGGTGATTCCGAGTACAGCTATTCGCTGAAGGGCAGCAACTACGATGACTTGCTGACGTGGGGGCCGCGCCTTGCCGCCGAGTTGCGCAAGCTGCCGCAGTTCAGCTACGTCGGAACCGAGCTGGACGATGGCGGTGTCGAGCAGAACCTGATCATCGATCGCGATACTGCCGCGCGGCTCGGCGTTTCAATTGGCGCGATCGACAGCACCCTGTACAACGCATTCGGCGAACGCCAGATCTCGACCATCTACTCGGACCAAAATCAGTACCGGGTCGTCCTCAATGCCGTCGCGGATGCAACGCCCGGGCTCGACACACTGAACTCCCTGCACGTTCGCGCAAGCAACGGTGCGATGATTCCCTTGAGTGCGCTGACCCACATCAAGCCGGGCACCGCAGCGATGTCGATCCAGCATGACTTCCAGTTTCCGGTCTTCGATATCAGCTTCAACCTTGCTGCCGATGTCAGCATGGGTGAAGTGAAGCCGCTGATCGACGAGGTTGTCAGCAACATGCGAATGCCAGGCGACATCAAGGTCGAAGGCTCGGGCAACTTCCGCCGCTTCCAGCAGCAGCAGTCAGGTCAGGGGCTGCTGATCCTGTTCGCGATCGTTGCGGTCTATCTGGTGCTTGGCATTCTCTACGAGAGCCTGATCCATCCGGTCACGATCCTGTCGACGCTGCCTGCAGCCGGTGTCGGAGCCTTGCTGGCCATGCTCGTTACCAACACGGAGCTTTCAATCGTCTCCGTGATTGCGATCGTATTGCTGATAGGAATCGTAAAGAAGAACGCAATCATGATGATCGACTTCGCGTTGCACGCCGAGCGCGATGGTGGTCGCACCCCTGCAGAGGCGATTCGCGAGGCATGCCTGGTGCGTTTTCGTCCGATCATGATGACCTCGATGGTCGCGATACTCGGAGCGTTTCCGCTGGCCATCGGCTTCGGTGTCGGTTCCGAGATGCGACAGCCTTTGGGTATTGCGATGATTGGCGGGCTGCTGGTTTCTCAGAGCCTGACACTGTTTTCAACGCCAGCGCTGTATCTGGTTTTTGCTCGGATGGCCGAGCGACGTCGAGAGAGGAAAGCCGCACGACGCGCGCTGCAGTCCACCGGTGTTCCGTCGCCAGAGCTGCCCTGAGCCACCGCGTGATTGGACATCAGCTTGATTACGCCTGGCCAGGGACTCCGACCCTGTGTCGGAGTCCCAACCATGCACCGCCTAGTCGGCGAGCAGGTACGAGGCGTTAGCTGGCGGTGTCCCGATGGACGCGAAAATGGAGCTGGCAGGTCGTTCAGGCTCGATCTCGGCCAGCACCGTGACGGTTGGCAGTCTGGTTACGGCCAATGATCCAGCCTCCACGCCAATGGTCATGGCAGGCAACAGAGTCACCTTTACCGGTTTCGCGTTCGAGAGACTCCAGCGCTGTGGCGCAGACGGATCGGACGCATTGGCCGTCACTGCGAGGGTCGGCATCAGGGTCGCCTGATAG
Organism: Dokdonella sp.; assembly: GCF_049593775.1. GTDB lineage: Bacteria > Pseudomonadota > Gammaproteobacteria > Xanthomonadales > Rhodanobacteraceae > Dokdonella. The sequence continues at coordinate 10,861 of NZ_JBAWHJ010000339.1, forward strand.
GGCGCGCTGTCAGATAGCCGGGCTGTCGACTGCGCGTTGGCGCCGAAACTCAATGCAGCCAGTAGCGCTGCGGTGATCAGGGTTGTCGTGGATTTTCTAAATGTTGATTTGCGAACACTCATGGGGGGTCTCCTGCAAGCGGGTCTTGCAAACATGATGGAGCAAGCACCGTGCCACTCCGGAAGTTTTCATCGCTTGCAGAGAATGAGATGCAGGATCAACGAATTAAGTTGCTATGACATAAGTCATGCATGCGATTTCGGACGCCTGGACGGACAGTTTTCAATGTCCGTGGACACTTTTTCAGGCGCGTGAATCAGTGAATACGCACAGGTCGAAGGTCATGGTTGCCTGACGACTAGCGTGATGGAAATCGGCTGCCCGTTTCGGCCTGGTGCTGGGGGGAGGGACTGGGACGATTGTCGCCCAATCTAGTGTCGTCCACCCTCATTTCCGCGTAGACGGGAATCGCTTTGCAGCAGCCGCCTGGCTGGTCGATCAGTATGTTTGTCGACTATTGCAACGCCCTGGAGGAGCTGAAAGGCATGCTGCTTCCGCCGCATGCTTTTCGGGCCATTCGCCTGGCAAAAGTTCGCTCCGGCATCCTGCCTGTGCAGGGATGAGGAGATGAAGGGGCTTGCGTCGAGTCATTGTCATTGTCATTCGTCTCGGCCCAACCCATGCG
>NZ_JBAWHJ010000340.1:0-7441 GCF_049593775.1 Dokdonella sp.
GAACCGGCTTGCGTTGGTGCCGGCGATAACGGCGGCATTGTCGCTATAGGCCGACAGGGTGTGGGCCGGCGATTGCTTGTGCGTGTTGCGTATCATCGAGAACAGCGAAAGCGGCTGTGCCTTGCCATCGATGGTGAAGTCCGCGTTGAACACCTTGTGCCGGCAATGTTCGGAATTCGCCTGCGCGAACATCATCAGTTCGGCATCAGTCGGATCCCGTCCGAGATCCGCGTAACTCTCCGCCAGGTATTCAACTTCGTCGCCGGCCAACGCAAGGCCGAGATTCCTGTTCGCCGATTCGAGTGCCGCGATCGCAGCTGAACCCAGCTCGACGCGCTCCAGAGGCAGTACCTTGCCGACGTCGAACAGATGATCCAGCTCCGTTCGTTGAGTGACCACGGACTGGGTCATCGGGTCGTGCAGGACGGCGAGCAGCTCAGTCCAAGCCTGTGTTCCCGGTTGGGGCGCATGTTCGAGGTCGTAGGCCATCACGCGCTCGACCCTGCTTACCGCGAAACCGCAGTCATGCAGGATGTCGGTGGCCTTGCTCGACCACGGGGAAATCGTGCCCAGGCGCGGAGCCACCCAAAATGCTGCGGGACGCGCCTTCGCGGACCCGGTTTGCAGGATGCGCTGCAGCCTTTCCATGTCCACTTCGTTTTCGGCTTTCGCCGCAACGACATACACATGCCAGGCAGCGCGCAGCACGCAGCTGTTGGCGATACGCGCCAATGCAGCGTTCTGGCGATCAATTCGAAATGCGGATAAGGCCGGCTGGCCGTCAAGAACGATCATGGCAGTCGGTCGGAAAAGCCGCTCATGGGGCCTCGCATGATAGCCGATGGCGGTGCCCGACGAGAACCCGAGGCGATCGCAAACCGCTGATACGCGGTGATTTGCGACCGCCTGTCAGTCTGCTCTTCAGGCGCCAGGCTTGGCCATCGCCGCGACGCGCTCAAGCTGGGACTGCAGCTGGTCCGGCGTCAGATATCCGCCGATCTTGCTGCCATCCTCGGCGAAAACAGCGGGCGTGCCGTCGACACCAACCTGCATGCCAAGCTCATATTCCTCGGCAATCGGGTTGTCGCACTGGATCGGAGCCGGATCGGCACCGGCCTTTGCGGCGGTAAACGCACTCTTGCGATCCTTTGCGCACCAGACCGATTCCGCCTTGGCAAATGATGCCGAGCCCGGACCGCTGCGCGGGAAGAACAGGTAATCGACCTGGATGCCGCGTTCGTTGTACTCGGCAATATGCGAATGCATCTTGCGGCAGTAGCCGCAGTCGATATCGGTAAACACGGTAACCTTGTACTTGGGCTTGGATTGCGGCGCAAAACTGATCTTCTGGGCTTCCGGGTAGGCGTCGAGCTTGGCCACGTTGACACGGGCCAGACGCATCGCGGTCAGATCGAGCTTGGCATCGGCGTCATACAGGGTGCCCTGCAGGATGTAGCGTCCATCCGCGCTGACATAGAGCAACTGGCTTCCGACGGCGGCCTGGTAATAGCCGTCAATCGGCGATTTTTCGAATGCTTCGATCGGGGCCTTGCCGACCAGCTTCTGCACGGCGGCACGAGCCTTTGAATCATCGTCCTTTGCAGCATGGGCCAGCGGCGTACAGATACAAAATGCGAGGGCGGCGGCTATCAGTGGAAATTTCATGGGGTCTACCTTATTGGATGGAGTCGGAGCCGTACTGGTTACGGTGCGACGGGATTCTTGGCCAGATGTTCGAGTTCTGCCGCCAGCTTTTCGGGAACGAGGGCAATCTGGGGGGCCACCTTGGTGCCATCGGACGCCAGCATCGTGGGCGTTCCATTGATACCGATGGCGCGTGCAACGTCGATCGACTCCGCGACAGGATTCTGGCAGGTCGCAGAACCGGTATCGCCGCCCTTCATTGCAGCCGTAAACGCCGACTTGCGATCGATCGCACACCATACGGCTTCGGCTTTCTTGTCCGCTCCGGGATGCATCTCGAGCGGCAGGAATACGTACTCGACCGAAATACCTGCGGCGTTGTAGGCCTCAATCTGCTCATGGAATCGGCGACAGAACGGGCAGTCGATATCGGTGAACACGGTCACCGACCACTTCGGATTCGGTGGAGCAAAGATGATGCGCTTGTCCGGGCCGATGTTCTTCAACGATGCCATGCGGTTCTTGGCGCGTGCGGCTTCGGTGATGTCACGCTGGTTGTTTGCATCGATTGCACTGCCGTCGAGGACAAAGCGGCCGTCCTTGCTCACATAGATGAACTGGCTGCCGATGATGGCCTCGTAGAAGCCGGGGATGACGGACTCCTGAACCATATCGATCTTGACCTGTGGAGCCAGCTTGGCCATGGCAGCCTGCACGGTTTCTTCAGGCGTGGCGGCCGAGGCATCGACCGCGAGGAACAGGGTTAGCAGAATGAACAAAAGACGCATGGAATACCTCGGCAATGAACTCAACGGGCAGCCGCCGAAGCGGCCAGCTTGGATGATGCGGAATCTGCGGAAAGCTTGCGCAGGCTAGAGAGCAGTCGCTGTGGCGACAGCAGTACGGTGGAATCAATCATGCTGCCATCCGGCGCAATGGCGGTGGGAGTCTGCACGACCCCCATGGCATTGCCGGCTTCGCGCATCTTCGTCAACGGGTTGTCGCAAACGGGCACATCGGGATTCTGCCCCATCAGCGCAGCAGTGTAGGCGAGCTGGCGATTTTCGGAGCACCAGATCGAAACCGATTTGCGATCGGCGCCGGGATGGATGCTGAGCGGGAAAAACACGTAATCGATCGCGATGCCCAGCGAATTGTATTCATCGATTCGCGTATGCAGACGCCGGCAATACGGACAATCCACGTCAGTAAAGACGGTGACGCGAAACTGCGGATCCGCTGGCGAGAAGCTGAGACGGCCCGAATCGCCAAGCTCAGCCAGCAATTCCTTGCGCCGCGCTGCCATGCTCAAGTCGCTGAGGCTGACATCTTGTTCGACATCTTCAACGGAGCCGCGCACAAGGTAGCGGCCATCGGCACTCGCATAGGCCACCTGCCCCGCGATTACACCCTCGTAGTAGCCTGGCAATGCCGATTTCCGGAAAGCGCTGATCTGCTGCAATGGCGCGATTTTCTGGATGGTTGCGCGCGCGGCATCACCCTCGGCAGCGTAAGCCTGCACGAAGGGGAGTCCAAGAAAAACGACGCAAAGCGCGCGCAAAAGCATCATGTCGCAGGGAGTTCCCAAGGGCGAGTAGCAGTACAGTGACCGTGGCTGGCGGTATAGGTTCCAGCGAAGCCCGCGATTTTTGCACGGATGGCGAACCCGCGAAACCCGGGCACTGGCCCGGAAAGCACCATTCAGCCTCGCGGGTGATGCTCGGCGTGCAGGCGTTTGAGCCCTTCTTTGGCAACCAGCGTGTAGATTTGTGTCGTCGAGAGCGAGCTATGCCCCAACAGCATCTGCAATGCGCGCAGGTCAGCGCCGTGATTGAGCAGATGCGTGGCAAACGAGTGCCGCAGCACGTGCGGAGATATGCGTTTGCTCGCGATACCTGCGACCAGCGCATGCTTCTTTACCAGAGTCCAGAACATCTGGCGGGTCATCCCGGCACGGCGCGCGGTGACGAAAAGCGCATCGACCCGGCCACCTTTCAGCAGCAATGGCCGAGATTCGTCGACATAGCGCTGCAGCCAATGCTGGGCCTCGGCGCCGATGGGCACGAGTCGTTCCTTGCCCCCTTTGCCGGTCACGCGCAGCACACCCTGGCGCAGGTTGACCTGGTCGGCACGCAGCCCGACCAGCTCGGTGACACGCAAACCGGTCGCGTACATGAGTTCCAGCATGGCGCGATCGCGCAGTCCCAATGGGTTTTCCGCAGGCGCAGCAAGCAATGCCTCAACTTCGCCTTCCGCCAGCGCCTTGGGCAGACTGCGCGGAAGCTTCGGCGCATCGACCAGCAAGGTCGGATCTTCGGCAATTTTTCCGTCGCGTTGCAGCAGACGGTAGAAATGGCGCAGGGCCGAAAGAAGGCGCGCAGTGGAACGCGGACTGAACCCGCGCCCCTTGCTGCCTCCGGTCTCTGCCCGCATGGACAGGTATCGATAAAGCAGTTCGCGCCGGCACCCGAGCAGATCGGCACCTTGCGCAGTCAGACCCAGCCAGCGCGCAAACGCTTCAAGATCCCGCCTGTAACCGGACAAGGTATTGTCGGCAAGCCCCAATTCCGACCAGGCCCGCTCGAGGAATGCCTCGATCAGCACACGATCCCGCTCGTTCAATTCCGCTTTCATGTCCTTGCCTGCAGTCACCTGTACCTTTCTCCGATGTTGCATGGCCCGACTCAAACCGCGAGGCTAGCGCACTCCCGTCCGACACACACCCAAGACCGTGGTTGAAAACGCACCTCTGTGGCGGCGCATGGCCGCACTGTCCTACGACCTGCTCGTACTCGTGGCGATCTGGATGTTTGCCGCGGCAATTGTATTGCTGATATTCGGCGGCACCGTCGACGTCGTCCAGCAACCACCGCTCTATCACGTCGTCCTGCAATCCGTGTTGCTGGGCCTGACCGGCTTCTACTTCGTGGTTTCATGGTCGAGGGGCGGACAGACGATCGGAATGCGTGCCTGGCGCGTACGTATCGTCGATGAAGACGGAAATCCGCCTGATGCACGACGCTCCCTGCTTCGATTCCCGCTTGCGCTGGTGTCTCTGATCGCCGCATTCGGCTTTGTCTGGTGCCTGTTCGATATCAGGCGCCGCGCCTGGCACGACGTGATGGCGAAGACTCGGATGGTTTTTGAGAAGCCGGGAGCTGGGAATGGGGAGTGATTGGGATTTTCCTGCGTCGAACCTTGAGGAAAGACGTAGGTTGGTGGTGAGCGCCAGCCAACCCCAACATCGCCAAGCCGCGCCGCCGCACGGGAGCTGAGGTGACTTGGATGTTGGGTATCGCTGCGCTCAGCCCAACCTACGCAGAGCAACCCGACTCGCAACCACCAGCAGCGCCCTGATTTTCTATCGGCGTGCCTATCCTCATCCGCCCTTTATTCGCATCATCCATGGCGCTCGCCTCCGGGCGGGCATTCGCCGTTCGTGTCCGACCCTGTCGGACGCAGTGGGCAGCTTCTCCCGCGGGGAGAAGGAAAATCCACACCCGAATCTCGAATCTCGTTTTCTATAGCCAAATGGCTGCTCATCCCGGCCTATCAAGCATTCCTGCGGAACCAGACGGTCGCCATACCAATCAGCAGCAAGGGCGGCAAGGCATTGGCGAGCGCCAGTGGCAGGCCGTAGACCGAACCCATGGTGACCACGGACCGCTGCAAGAAGTAGAAACCGATGGCCAGCACGATGCCGATGAAAAGGCGCTTGGCCAAGCCTCCACTGCGCAAGGTGCCGAACGCGAATGGCAAGGCGCAGAAGGCGAGCACCAGCACGTTGACCGGGTAGAAAAGCCGACTCCACCAGGCCTCGCGGAACGTACGCGAATCCTGGCCATTGCGCTCGAGATAGGCAATGTTGCGCGAGAGATCACGCAGGTTCAGATAGTCCAGCTTGACGATGCTGAGCGCGAGCAAGTCCGGATCCAGGCCCGACGGCCAGACCAGCTCCTTTTCCGTGGTGCTGTTTGCAGAGGCTTCTCCGAACACGGTGCGGCGAACATCGAACAGCGTCCATTGTCCTTTCACATGCAAGGCACGTGCAGCCACGGACAACGTGGACAGACGACCCTCGGCATCAAATTCGAAGACACGGACGCGACTCAGGTCCACGGCCGGCCCCTGCTCGGACTGATGCGCGCGGCCACTCCCTGCGTTGATGACCGTATCGCCATCACGCGCCCAGATGCTACCGCCCTTGGCCAGCGTGACATCGCTGGATTTCGCAGCCAGGGCCAGCGCCTTGGCGCTCTGGTCGCCAAGCGGCGCGAGGGTCTCGCCCACGGCGACGACGAAAACGGTGAGCACGACAAGGGACAGCACGACCGAAGCGCAGATGCGCAGCTTTGACATGCCGGCAGCGCGCAGTGCGGTCAGCTCGCCGCTGCCCGCCAATCCGCCCAGGCCTGCCAGGCCGCCGATCAGGGCGGCATAGCCGAACATTTCATAGAGCCTGCGCGGTATCGTGAGCAAGGTGTAGCTGGCCGCCTTGGCCAGCGTGTAGCCGCCGCGACCCACGTCACTCAATTCGCCCACGAAGATCGTGAACGCGTCAAAGCCGACCAGCACCAGCCACGTGATGCCGACCGCGGCCATCACAGATTGCGCAACCAGCCGATCCACCTGCTTGTAGGGTCGCCGAATCATGTAGCCGCCCGCCTGCGTCCACGCAGGCGCTGGCTGCGCCAGAGCATCCACAACGCGACCAGCAGGGTTGGCACGTAGACCCACCACAGCCCTGCTGACGGCGAAAGCTTGCCATGAGCTATCCAGGAACGGCCCAGGGCCAGGAAATTGGCGTAGATGATGTAGGCAAGCACGGCAATGATCATGCTCGCGTAGCGCGGTTGGCGCGGACTCGAACGCGACAGCGGCAAGGCCACCAGGGCAAGCAACAGAATGGAGACGACGGGAGCGAGGCGCCAATGCAGTTCGGCACGCTGAACCGTATCTTCGCTGCGCCACAACTCGGTGGTCGGTGCGGCACGTTTGACCGCATCGGAGGTATCTACTGCATCGTTCTCGGCCAGGCGCAGGTCGTTTCGCTGGAATCGCAGCAGGCGGTAGTCATCCTGCCCGGGATGCCCCTCGACGCGAAATCCGTCCTCCAGGGAAAGGAATCGATCGCCACCGGAAGTGTCCCGGTACAACTCGCCTTGCTTGGCGGTAATGATGTTGATCTGGGAGCTGCCATCAGCTTCCAGCGTTTCACTTTCGACGAACATGCGCGTGAAACGGGCGCCTTCCGGCGACATCCCTCCAACATAGATGATGCCTTCGCGCCCGGGCAGCGACACGAAACGTCCCGGCTCCAGGCCGGCAATCAGCAATGAGCGGTTCGCTTCGTCGACCAGATGCTGGGACAGGCGAACGGCGGAGGGAGCCACCCAGAAGGCGATCAGGGCCAGCAGCATGGCTACCGGGACGACAGCCAGGAAGAGAGGGCGCATCAAACCGCGAGCGCCGAGCCCGGATGCGCTCAGGACCGCCATTTCACTGTCGCGGTAGAGGCGACCGTACGCAAGCAGGACACCGAGGAACATGGCCAGGGGCAACAGGACATTGAGGCTGTCTATGGCGCGCAACGCGATCATCGCGACCAGGAGATCCGCCGGAACGCTGCCGCGTGCGATCTGGTTGAGCACCGCAATCAGCGTTTCGCCGATGCTGATCAACAGCAAAACGGCGCTGACGCCGAGGAACGACATCACGAGCTCACGGAACAGGTATCGGTCGATGATGCGCAGCAACGGCTGTATTTGCCTTAGAATGACGGGTTTGGCGCCACGGG
>NZ_JBAWHJ010000341.1:0-5967 GCF_049593775.1 Dokdonella sp.
TCACCAGAGGTCGCTTGGCCGGATAACGGTGGCGTGTAGGTCATATCCACGCTGCCGTCGACGTTCAAGCGCGCGAGATAGCGTCGCTCCACGCCGCCGACCCGCGAGAAGCCTCCTCCTACGAAGATCTTTCCATCGGGCTGCAAGGCCAGCGAGTACGCCCAGCTCAGACTGTCATCATCTCCGATGTTGGCGTTGAAGCTTGCGTCGAAGCTCCCGTCGGGATTGAGTCTTGCGATGCCTTTCCTCGTGGCCACGCCAACCTGTGAAAATTTCCCAGCTATGACGATGCGCCCATCGGCCTGGATGGCGATATCGTAAATCCAGTTGTCAACGGCGATCTCCGCAAAGCTTGTATCCAGGCTGCCATCGGCATGAACACGGCCAATTCTCTGGCGCGGCTGCCCGTTGATGCTGGATATGTTGCCGCCGATGATGATCTTGCCGTCGGCTTGCACCGCGATCGCACCGACGAAATTCGTGCTCAAGCTCGTCGAGAATCCGTCATCGACGCTGGTCGCGAGCGCAAGGCTGCAGAAAAACAAGAGGGCCAGCCCCGCCAGCCATCGATGATCAATCGTGCGCATGCCACTTCTCCGCCCAAGCTTCCAAGGGGCCTGACGATGCGACGTGGGGGAGCAGAAGTCCTTCAGAACTCTTCAAGCACTTGTCAGGAAGTTGTCAAGTCATTGAAACAAGAAGCAAAACTCTCGCGTTTCCAGGGAGTCCGCCAGCGGCTCACCGATCATAGTGAAGTCACCGCCGACCGCCGGCTTGCCCTTGGCCGGTTCCGCGACGGTGTGGATTGCACTTGCGAGGACTGAACCGAACAGTGAACCGAGACTGCCATCGATGTTCAGTTAGGCAATTCGGCGCTCTCCAGGCAGGCAACACGACACTTTTCAATGATCCGATCGACTTTTGATGACTTCTTGATGGTTTGCATAGGACTCAGGCGGCGCCATACGGCACGGTAGGGCTCGGCCCATTCCTTCAGGGAGCGACTATATGAAGTCATTTCGATGTCTGCAGTTGATTGGCGTTCTGCTGCTTTCTTGCAGTACATCCTGGGCCTGCAACGTCGAGGACGGCTTTGTCGCGAACGCGGACAACACCGTGCGAGCCCTGGCGATGCAGCCCGATGGCAATATGATCGTTGCCGGTCAGTTCACGAACATCGCCGGGCCGGCACGCGTTCGTATCGCACGACTCCTGGCCAATGGCGAAATCGATGCCGGGTTCGCGGCGACCACGGTCGACAACACAGTCTTCGCCGTCGAAGTACAGGCGGATGGGCGCATCCTGATTGACGGTGCGCTTTCGGAAATCGGTGCTTGCAAGCACAACCGCGTCGCTCGTCTGAATGCCGACGGCAGTTTCGCCCCGATTGTCGCTGGAGGCGCATCCGCCCGACGCCACGCAGATACATCTGCGCACATCCGCTCAAAACGGTTCCGGGGATTCCAACGGATCGAGCAGTCTGATCCAGACCACGCGTCAGGCATTTCTAAACGGCAACGACGGCAACTTCTTCGAGGGGTTCCTGTGAGCCCGCTCGAGTACCGCCGATACGCTCCAGCGTTCGGGCGTGTTGCTCTTGGCAGCCACACATCCATTCGTTGTGAAAGGAACAGATCATGAAAGCACTACGACCAGTCATCTACGCCAGCATCCTGGCATTTCCCTTTTCAACACTTCATGCAGCCACAATTACCGTAAATACCATCACTATGGATCCGGTATCGGGAGTTGATGGCTATTGCATGCTCGTTGAGGCGATTGAAGCCGCCAATACCAATGTGTCAACCGGCGTGGTTGCAGGTGAATGCATCGCCGGCGATGCTCAACCTGTGGTCGATGTTATCGAATTCGATACAACGATCCTGCCCGCCTACATCTCTCCATTCAGCGAATTGCTGCTGACAGAATCTGTTCACATCAAGGGACCGGGCATGGAATTGCTCGACCTTGGTGGGTTCTCATTCAATCGCGTATTCAAGATCCTGAATACTGCGGCAGCTGCTCAGTTCACGCTTTCGGACATGCGCTTCTCCTACAGCGCCATACGCTTGCCATTTGCCGAATACGGCGGGGCCATTCTGGCCAGTCACGTTGGTGGTGCCTCGCTCACCCTCGAACGCCTGCATTTCCTGGCCAACAACGCAGAAAAAGGCGGCGGCGCGTTGGCCTTGACCGGCGGCAACAGCAACACCACGGTGATCAGGGATAGTTTGTTCGAGTACAACTACGTCTCGGGCGTCGACGCCAATACAGCCGGTGGTGGCGCGATTTTTATCGGCGCGCATCAAGAGGTCACTATCGAGGGAAGCACATTTTCAGGCAACTACGTGTACAACACGCAACTGGCTCAACCTCTGGACGACATGGCCGGTGGTGCGATCCTGATGCTTTCATCGACGCCTTCGGGCGTCTCGGAGCTGACCATTGATCGCAGTACGTTCTCAGCCAACAAGGCAGTCGGTGTTGGCGGTGGATTGTCCATTGGCGGGCCTGGCTTTGCCGGTGACTATTCAGACGTAGCGATCAGGCATAGCACCTTCACCTTGAACGAGTCTGACAGCAATCTCGATCAGACCGGTCCCGATCAGGGTGGTGGCGGCATCTACAGTTCTGCATCGATGCCGGTCACGATCTTCAACACGATTTCAGCCGAAAATACTGATCAGTCTCAATCAGCAGCGCCTGATCTGGCGGGCACCTACAACAGCAATGGCTTCAACATGATCGGCAACAATGAGGGCGCAAGCATTCCGTTCCCGGTCGGCCAGCCGAACGCCAACAATGACACGGTCGGCACCGATGCACAGCCGCTCGATCCCCGCTTGTCACCGCTGGCGGACAATGGCGGCCCCACTCCGACCCATCAATTGCAAATTACCAGTCCCGCCCTTGACCGGGGGAAGTGCAATGTCCAGACGATCGACCAGCGACATTCGCAGAATGCCGCGACGAACCTGCGAACTATCGACGTGATCGGGGTGCCGAATCTGTTGTCGGGTTGCGACATAGGCGCGGTCGAGTTCGGCGGCGTCAGTGCGGATCCACCACCGGTCGCCAACAACGACAACTACAGCGTTCGGGAAGGCGAGGAGCTTATGGTCTTCGTCTTTCTCGGCCTGCTGGAGAACGATGTGGACGATGACGATCTGGTAGTTTCATCGGCTGGCAGTTTTGCTGCCGACAGTACCGATGCCCCCGGCCTGGTCGAGCTGCTGGCAGACGGCTCGTTCACGTTCAACACGGATGACCCGGATGCATTTGGAACGGCGACTTTTGAATACACGATCACCGACATGCTCAACAGCAGCACCGCAGATGTAACGATCACGGTGAATGCGGTCAATGACGCTCCCGGCTTCAACACGGCCCAACCTCAGATAGCAGCGCCTCTGGGGCAAATGCTGACCTATCCGGCTTGGGCCACCGACATCACGCGCGGCCCCCCCAATGAAGCCGGCCAAGTCCTGAATTTCACAGTGACCCCGATCAGCGTCCCAGCCGGATTTTTTGCTAGCCCGCCCACCGTCAATGTCAACAATGGGAACCTGCGTTTCGCATTGTCCGCAACGGCAAGTGGCGTGGCGGAAGCGTCCGTGAATTTGCACGACGACGGAGGAACTATCTATGGCGGACAAGACACATACTCCACCACCCTGATCATCCAGGCATCCGATGTGATATTCGCCAACAACTTTGACTAGTGTCAGCGATTCAGTAGTGGAATGCCCTTTCTCGCGCAACCATGAAGTTGACCGCTCGAATCCTGGCAGGAATAGCGCGGAACGGTCGAAAACCCGGGAATTGAAACACCCTCGTCTCTTGAACAGGCCTGGAGAATCGAAAGCGGAAGTTCGGGCAATCGTGTCGGTAGATGCCATGTCGTTCCGTTTCGAAATTCAAGGCCCAAGCCGCGAAATGAACAATCTCGCTCTCCATGAACGACATAAGCACCTATCTTGTAGTCTCGGCCGGTGCTGGTTTCTGACGGTAGAACTGGCAAAGCAGCCTGTAGACCTTCGGCATCGTGTTCTTCATGTTCTCGGGAGCTTCGAAGAAAGACTCACTGCATACCGCAAAGAACTCTGCCGGGTTGGTAAGCGCGTAGTCATCGATCGGTAGCGACCGGCCTTGCTCCTCATCGACCTGCAATCGTCCCCATGCGGATGAGAACGTGTCGTGCCACTCCCCCGGTCGCATGTCCGGGTGCATCGGAGGCGCACCGTTGGCGCCATCCCGCAGCATGTCGAGCTTGTGCGCCAACTCGTGAATGACCACGTTGCTGGCATGACCTTGCCGCGATTGTGGCCCGGAGTCGCAAATCGAACTCCACGACAGAACCACAGGTCCCCGAAGCCATGCTTCGCCACTCAAGCCACGCGTTCCGGAGTGAACAACACCATCGTCGCTGCGGTAGGGCTGATCCGAAACGTAATCGTCCTGATAGACGATGACCGTCTGGAAATGGTCGTACCAGTCCAATCCGAGTTTGAGAATAGGCACGCAAGCCATGGTGGCGAGTTTCAGACACATGGGGTCCGTGAGCTGGAAGTCGCCGCCTGCCGTGATCGTCTTGCGCGCAATGAATCGCAATGAAAGTTTGCGCAACGCTTCACGCTCGGCGCCGAGATAGCGATGCGCCACGTGCCAGTCGGAAATAGCCGCCTCCCATTGCTCGACGGTGACGGCCATCTTCTTGAGTCGCCGATTTTCAAGCCAGTTGCTGATCCAGTTCATCTGTTTTGCTCGGCCTGTACGTATTGGATCGAAATCGAAAGAGCGAGTCCGGGACATCCACCCCAATTGAATCCTACGTCACGAGTCGAGGCTTTCCCAACGATACCGGGACGGCGCACGCTACGAGCGTCCCGGCGAGCCGCAGGTAGCCCGTTGCTCCATGCAATCAAACTCCTGCCAGCACGCTCGGACATCGCAACTGTTTCGCTTTGCCGCTGATTCCTGCAGCATGCGGTGTCAATGGTGGTCTTCGGGGGAAAGATGACACTCAAGGTCAATGCAGCGGTGTCCGGCCTGATTCAGGCGATGGTGTTGGCTTTGGTGATGTTTTCAGGCGGCCTGGCACAGGCTGATCAATCGGCAACGCCAACAGCTCTGCCCGACGCAAGCAAGGTGGCGCAGGCCACCGCGCGGCTGACCGAAGATCCGGCAGAGGCCATGGCAACGCTGCGCGCATTGTGGGACGACCCGCGCGAGCCGGATGCCAGTGCCGCCGCGGTAGCGCTTGTCACCGCGATGGCGAAGGGTGGCTATCCCGGCGAACTGGCTGACTTGTGCGAGGCCATGCTCGATAGCGGGCGCTTGCGACCAGGTGACGCACCGGAAGTATTTTCAAAATGGCTGCCCAGCCTGATGGCCAGCAAGCGCTGGCCCGATGACGAATCGGCGATGCGCAACCGTGCGCAGGCGATCTCCGATGCCGCTCCAGAGGGCAAAGGGCGCTCCCTGCCGTGGATGTCGATTGGAGTGGCAGAGATCGGCTTCGGCAAATTTGCCCAGGCCGAATCGGCCATTCGCACCGCGATCGATCTGCAAGCTGATCAGCCACCCTCGGAGCATCTCAAATCCAGCCAGTCCAACCTCGGCGTGGCACTGGCGCAGCAGGGCAAGATGGACGAAGCGCTGGGCGCCTTTCTGGCCTCGGAGGCCACGCGCGAGGCAATGGGGTTGCCAGAGGAGGCGGGCATGCTGGGCAATCTCGCCTCGCTCTATGTCTACCTCAAACGCTGGGATCAGGCCATCAGCTATAGCCGGCGCGCGATCGCGGCAAGCGAGCCGGAGACGGCGCGTCGGGCGAGCTTCATCAATACGCTTGGCAGTGGGCTATTCGGTCTCGGCGACCTGGATGGCGCCCGCGCCGCATTCGAGGAAAATTTATCCATCGGTGAGCGCATCGGTGCACCCACGACAAGTGCGCTCAACAACCTGGCG
>NZ_JBAWHJ010000342.1:0-15967 GCF_049593775.1 Dokdonella sp.
CACCATGGCGGTAGAGAACCACGCCCAGAAACGGAAGAAGTGCGCCAGTATCGGATGGAAGTCGACGCCTCTATGGGCCTGACTGCGGTGCAGGTACAGGGTCACCGAGAAGATCGTGAACTGCGAGACAACGATGAAGTAGAGAACCAGCATCGGCCAGGACGCATTGACAAGGCCCTGAGTCAGGAAAGTCACTATCGAATCAAACATGTAGTTCCACCGGAAATGAGTTGATCAATCATACGCGAGCACTGATGCGGTAACCAGTTACTCCTGTCCCAACAACAACATACGTCTCCGCATGGTCATCGTGTAGCGGCACCGCAGATATACGAAATGGTGACGGAAACGGACAACATCAAGCGCACGGCTCCCCAACTTCGGGGCTCCGGAGATCGCAGGTTGGTGGCGAGCCTGCGCACCCAACGGCCAATCGGCCCTTTTCTCACCTCAAGTCAAACCCGGCTGGATGCGTGGTAGCGCGTTGCCTGGCGGTTTTCCCTACGCGGCATCCCGCAAACGCTGTGCGGCGAAATCCACGGCACACGTCAACGCCTGATCAAGATCACTCCAGAGATCCTCGACGTGCTCGATGCCAACCGAAAGGCGCAGCAGCCCCGGCGTAATCCCGTGGGTTTCGCGGGCCTGCTCATCGACCACGCGATGGGTAAGGCCGGCCGGATGCTGGATCAGGGTGTCCACCGAACCGAGACTGACTGCAGGCGTGATCAGTTTCACTGCAGCCATGGTTGCCGCCGCAGCCCCAAGGCCGCCATGCAGTTCCATTGCCATCAATGCACCGGGGCCACGCATCTGGGCTGCAATGCCATCACCGACCAGCTGGCCGTTTTCGTTTCCGACCATGCCGGGAAAGTAGACCTTGGCGACGGCTGCATGGCATGCCAGGCGTGCAGCAATTTCGATGGCATTGGCTTGTGCGCGTTCCACGCGAAGTGCCAGCGTGGCCAGGCCTCGGTGCAAGAGATAAGCACCCAGCGGATGCAGCAAGGCACCCGTCAGTGCACGCATCTGGCGCAAGGCCAGCGCATCCTGATCCGCGCAGCAGACTACCCCGGCGATCACATCACCGTGACCGCCAAGAAACTTGGTCGCGCTGTGCAGGACGTAACGTGCACCCAGTTTCGCCGGGTTCTGCAGGATCGGCGTGGCAAAGGTCGAATCGACCATGACCGGCACATCGCCGGCCGCCGCCACCACGGCGCGGATATCCACGAGTTTCAGGGTGGGATTGGCCGGAGTCTCGACAATGATCAGGGTGGTGTCATCACGCCTCTTGTCCGCAATGTCTTCGACGCTGACAAACTCGGCTTCAAGCCCCAGCGCGCCGCAGGCGAGCAAATGGTCGGCACTGCCGTAAATGGGTCGCACCACCAGCACATGCGATCCCGATGCGCGACGCGCCAGCAACAATGCACTGAGCGCTGCCATACCCGAACCGAACGCCACGCAACTCCCGGATCCTTCGAGCTCGGCAATGGCCTGCTCGGTACGTGCCACCGTGGGATTGTGCAGACGTGCGTAGATCGGGTTCTCGGCCTGCGCGGCACCACCTACCAGGGCGTCAAAACTGGCCGTGCCTGCGGCCAGGTCATGTACCGGATAGGTGGTCGAGAGGTCAATCGGCGAAGCATGGACGCCGAGCTTGGCGAAATCGTCGCGGCCGGCATGGACGCTGCTGGTCTGGATACGGCGCATGGGGATCTCCTGGCAGGATTTGTTTCGAATGCGCCACAATGATGAAACAATTCACGGCCTGCGAGGCGTGAGCCGAATTTAATTCCAGAAACCGGGCCGATTGTGATGCTTGACCGAACAGATATCGAATTGCTGCGGCTATTGCGGAAGAATGCACGGCTGCCGAACAAGACGCTGGCCGAAAAGACCGGGATCGCGCAATCCACGGCGCTGGAACGTGTGCGTCGTCTGAGAGAGTCGGGGGTACTCCAGGGCTACCACGCCGAAGTACTACCGGCGGCTATCGGAATCGGCCTGCAAGTCATGGTCGCGGTCCGCATGAGCCGGCACTCACGTGAATTCATCGACAGCTTTGTCGCCCACATGAGCAAGCAGCCTGAAATCCTTGCCCACTTCCATGTCGCCGGTGCCGATGATTTCCTCGTCCACCTCGTTGCCCGCGATGCCGACCACCTCCGCGAACTGACCTTGAGCATCTTTACCGAGCGCGAGGAAGTTGCCCATATTCAGACCAACCTGATCTTCGCCTTCCAGCGAAATACGGACCTGCCCGTTTACCTGTCGCCGGAATCCAGGTGATCAGGCCTGCCTGACGAGGACGCGCAGATGATCGCGCAGGCCAGACGATCCAGTCGCGAAAGCGCTGCACGCCGTAGATTTAACGGACTGGAATCCTGTGCTTTTCTTGCTGGCTGCGCGCTCGACAGGCACGCAAGAGGAAGAAGCCCGGTTCCAGAGGCGAATGCCTATCGGGAACGTGTCGCTCAGGGCTTCGCTGCCTCGGGCCAATAGTAGGAGTCCGGGTAGGCCCGATCGCCAAATATTGCCGTGCCGATGCGCACTTCGGTGGCACCCTCGGCAATGGCAAGCGGAAAATCGCCGCTCATGCCCATCGACAGTCGCTGCACGTCGTGGCCATGTGCGAGCGCAGAGTCACGCAATTCGCGAAGCATTCGGAAACATCTGCGAACCTCGCTCTCGTCATCTGAATGAACTGCCAGGGTCATCAGGCCACGTACGCGCAGCGTGTCGAACGCGCGCAGCGCATCGAGAAATTCCGGCAACTGAGCGGGCGGTAGCCCGTACTTGGTTTCCTCGATCGAGGTCTTGACCTGGACAAGGACATCAAGCGTGCGGCCCTCGATCTGCAGACGCCTGTGCAGTGCTTCGGCCAGCTCCAGTCGATCCAGCGACTGCACTTCGCTGGCTAGGCGCGCGACCTCCTTCGCCTTGTTGGTCTGCAAGTGGCCAATCATGATCCAGTTGATCGCACAATCGGCAAGCGGCTCGAACTTGGCCTTGATCTCCTGCACCTTGTTCTCGCCGAACCGATGTTGTCCGAGTGCAACTGCCTCGCGGATGATTTCCACCGGGAAGGTCTTGCTGACCGGTAATATCCCGACCTCGGACGGATCGCGACCTGCTGCACGGCACGCCGCATCCACGTGCTCGCGGACCACCTTCCAGCGTGCAGCCAAACCACTCTCGGAAACTGTCACATCGATGCTCATCTGCCGAACATGGGTGCCATATCGAGCGTGATCAAGCCTGCATCGAGACATGGATCATTCGCCATGCCTCGCCTGTGGGTGTGCGCGATCAGCGGCATCGCCTGTGCCGCGCCCGGATCCGGCAGGCCTGGACAGTTCCCCCACAACACTGCAGGGGAACGTCGTTGCCTTGGGCCACCCGCGGGATGAACCGGACAAGGCTGCACGCGAATCAGCACTGTCTTCGCGCGACTGCCCGGTCCCGGCTACTCCGCTTCGCGAACAATGGCGCCCTGTTTCATCACCATGATCGGCCGCTCGGTTGCGCGGATGTCCTCGAGGACATTGCCAGGTACAGCAACAATGTCGGCGAACTTGCCGGCCGTCAGGGTGCCGGTTTCATTTTCCACGCCGAGTAGCTTGGCCGCCCCCTGGCTGCTGGTCATCAGGGCATCCGCAGGCGTCATGCCGAGCGCAACGTAGTCGCCAAACTCGCGTGCATTCATTCCGTGCGGATAAACCGCGGCATCAGTCCCGAACGCAATGGGAACGCCGATCTTCATTGCATTCCTGAACATCGCGTCATGCGAATCACCGGCAGCCTTGCCCTTGGCAGCAATCTTCGGCGGGTAACCGTCGAGCTTGTCGAGCACCCATACCAGGGTCATGCGCGTTGGCACGAGATATACGCCGTTCGCCTTCATGGCCTGCAGGGTATCTGTCTCAAGAAAACTGCCATGCTCGATGGAATCAACCCCTGCATCAACCGCCTGCTTCGCGGCAAGATCACCGTGACTGTGAGCCGCCACCTTGCGACCCCAGGTATGCGCCTCACCGACGATGGCTGCCAGTTCCTCGGGTGTGAGTTGCGGCACATCGACCGGATCGGATTCCGAAAGAACCCCGCCCGAAGCACAGATCTTGATCAGATCTGCCCCGTACTTCATCTGCAGGCGCACTGCCTGCCGGCATTCGTCGGCTCCGTTGCAGACGCCCTGCAGCGGACCTGACAACGCGATCCTGTCCGGCGGAAACGGGGAGGCGTCACAATGACCGCCAGTCGAGCCCAGGGAATTGCCGGCGACCAGCATGCGCGGGCCTTCAACCAGCCCATCATTGATGGCATTGCGCAAGGCGATGTCGATGAAATCGCTCGCACCCACTTCGCGAACCGTGGTCACACCAGCCTGCAGCGTGACTTTCGCATTGTGCGCGGCATGGAAGGATTGCTCGACCGGAAACCTGAGCATGCCCTCATAGAAACCCTGCGCCCAGTTCTCGTTGTTGTCGAACGTCAGATGCGTGTGCGCATCGATGTAGCCTGGCAACAAGGTGGCGTTCCCGAGATCAATGACGCGGCTGCCTGCCGGAATCTCCGCGCCGCTGCCCGTCCCCACGATGTTCTTGCCGCGCACCACTAGGACTCCGGGGCTCTGCAGCTTTCCACTCTGGCCATCAAACAGGTGCGCGGCCTTGAGCACTACCGTCTCTGGATCCGCCGCGTTCGCCGGCGCATTGGCCAGGGCAAGCAGGAACACGGCTGGCGCAGCAAGGAAGAATCCGGACGTTTTCGATCGCATGAAGCACCCCCCAGGTATGTGATGCCTTGAGTCTACCCTTCAACGGGTCGAATGATCCACGCCGATGCTGGCAGCGACAGGGGCCAACTTCGCACCCGCACATTTCAAGATCAATTCATACAGCGCGCCCTGTCAGGTCAGTCAAATCCGCTGCTGAAAATCAGATCGGGCTGAAGTTCGTAGGCGCCGACATCGACTGCCCCGACACGTGGCATTCCACGTTGATCGGTAGCCAGCGAGCCAACCGCCGTTCCGGCATCGACCGCAATGGAAGCAACTGGCAAGGCCATGGTCTCGGTCAATCCACCATTGCTTCCCATTCCTGACAATTGTGCGTTGGCGAATACCGCACCGGGCGTCACGGCCCCTTCTTGCTGGTTGGAGACCGGCCGCGTCTGTGGCCACTGAATGTTGTTGCTGCCACTGACCGGGTATCGAATCGTCCAGGGGTTGTAAGCATTGCCTCCGGTGTTGTTTTGCAACACCGTATTGCGCATCGTGATCGGCAAGCCGTTGCCATTATTGATGCCACCGACGAAACAGACATCGCAAAGTGCCGAGTTGTTGGCCACGGTCAGGTTTTGCAGGACGATCCCGCCGCTGCCCTGCAGATTCATGGCACCGCCCAGCCCGGTGCGGGCAATGTTTCCGGCAAACGTGCTGTTGCTGATATCACCTGAAGCACGGATCAGAGTAGCTGTCTGGTGGTCGAAAATGGAAAGTCCGCCATAGCCGGCAGCCTGATTGTCGCGAAAAGTCGACCCGCGAATCGAGAATGGCCCGCCCTGGAGATAGACTCCGCCCGTATGCGCATTGGTGGAGCCGGCACTGTTGTTGCCCTGAATCGTGGAGTCAAGAATGCGGGTGAAGCTGGTCGTGTCGTAGACCGTCGTAAACAGCCCGGCGCCATAGGCATTCGACTGGTTGTTCAGCAGCCGCACACGACACAGGTTCACGAAGCGGTCGCCACCGTCCACACCGATCGCACCAGCATTGCCGCCATTGCCAGGATTTCCACCGGTGCCCGTGGCAGAATTTCCGGAAAGTACGCTGTCGTACAGATTGATCCGCCTCGAGCCAAGCGAATAGATCGCTCCGCCATTGGCACCGGTGTTGCCATCGAATTGCGTCGAGACGACCGTCAGCTCTGCTGCACCTACGGCGTATATGCCTCCACCGCCATCATCCTGAGCGACAGTGATGGCGTGATTGTTGGTAAACCGCGAATTGAAAACACGAATGGATACGGCTTGCCACGGACCGCCGGTGGGCTTCCATAATCCGGCGCCGGATCCGCCCGGCGTCGATCCGCTCGCGATCGTCGCGTTGAGCAAGTCAAAGGTATAAGTCAGGTTTCCCGGATTGTCGACGCGCAGTACGCGACGCTGGTTGCCACCTGAAAGGGTAGCCCCGGCGGCATCCAGGCTGCTACCTCGGGTCACCCTCAATTCGGCGTTCACGGTGAGTGTCGAAGTCCCGATATTCAGTCGAACCGGGCCACCGGCATCCAGCGCCGCTTGCAATGCGCTCGTGCTTACGCTCCCAGCGCTGCCGTTTCCCAGGACCACGGGATTGGCGAGCTGCGGAGCAACAGGAGACGCGCAGTCGAAACTGGACTGGGCGAAGCAGTGAGCTGCCTCGAAGGTCAGCAGTATCAGAAGCGGCCATCTTGGCAGGGGCATGGCATGGCCTGGTGTCCAGAGACCGCGATTCTGGATGAGGAACCCTTGCATTTCCGTGATGCGGATTCAGAAGCGGGGCGGAAGGCCCCCGGGCATCAGCGAATTGTGGATGCACGGCCTGCCAATCCCGGGCCATGTATCGTCATGCGTCGTACATCGCCCCGAACTTCAAAGCAATCTCGCGCACCCTTGCTCGTGTGCTCAGAATGCTCGACCTATATCCAGAAAGAGGACTTGTTCACCCCCTTCCCTCATGCCGATGCCGAACAGCATGGGCCCGACCCATGAATCGAAACCCGCGAACAGGCTTGCATTGAGCACACCATCACTGAAACTCATGTCGCTGCGTTTCTCCCAGGCATTACCGTATTCGATGCTGCCGCCGAAGGTTGTCGAGCGCCCGAAGAACTCATTGAGTTTGTAGGTGTAGCCCGCGATCAGGATCGCGTAATTCTGGCCGGTCAACTCATTGAACTTGTATCCGGCCAGACGATAGCGACCACCGAGGCGATAGAGACTTTGTATGGGAGCTATACCTGAAGTGGTGACGTGATAGCGGGCGCCGTACTGAATGGCATGCTTGTTGAAACTGGTTGCCCCAAATGCATCGAAATCCAACTGGTCGAAGTTCGAATCGCCGCCCAGCCACTCTCGGGAAACCGAATAACCAAGCGACGCGTAGTATCCATTTCTGGGAAAGTACAGGCTGTCGACCTTGTCGATCGTGTACAACACTTCTGCCGTGCTCTGGTCGAAACTGAACCCCTCCAGAGACGGATCTCCAACCTCGACATCACCGTTTCCCGCTGCCCGCTGCAGGCCAACGGAAAGAATTCCGTAGTTGCTGAACTCATGCGCCGCCCTGGCCTCTATGGAGAAGATCCCCACGTCATAGATCGAGGTTGCGTTCCCCTCCGCGTCATAGACGCGAATGTTCGGATTGTTGTATCCGGCACTGGCGTAGATCAGGTTGGTGCTTTTTGCATCCAGCGGCCTGAAGTATTCGCCTTTCAATTCCGGCTCGCTGCCGATCGCGGCGGAGATGCGTCCTTCAGCACCCAGCGGAGAAAGCGGGGAAAACAATAGTGCCGCACGCAAGTTGCTCTGCGATCCGCCATCAAAATTGGAACTGACGTTCAGTCCAAGCTGAAGGTAGTTGGGACCTTGCGACTTTGCCCTCGCCTTGATCAGGACGCCCGTGCTGCCATCTTCCTCGATCAGTTCGTAGTTGACACTGGACAAGGTTCCCCGGCCATAAGTGCGCAGCAGCCCTTGTTCGACCTGGTCCATGTCCAGGGGCTCGCCAATTGGAATGTCGATCTCGGACAGCACGACCTCATCAGAGTATTCGGTGTAGTTGTCCAGCCTGACAAACTCGACGACAGGCATTTCGGTCACGCGATTCGGTCGCGCCGCGACCCAACGCTGGTAGTCGGCATCCGGAATGGACAGGCGCGCCAGCTTGGTGCGAGCCGCTACGGCAGCCTCGAATCCAATCGCCAGCGCCTCCTTGGCCTTGTTGAAGTCGCCGGTTGCAACTTCGTTTCCAAGCGGCGGAACTACAAGAATGTCCTCATCCGTCAGTGAATCCACTTGTCTGCGCGTGTTGCTGACCGTCATCATTCCACTGATCTGGGACACGATATCCAGCAAGCTTGCATCCTCGGCCAGCTTCAACAACGGCGTGCCTACATCAACCGCGATCACGATGTCGGCACCCATTTCCCGGACGACGTCAATGGGAAGCTGATCAGCCAAGCCACCATCAAGGAGAACCTTTCCGTCCAGCAGTGCGGGCTGGAATATTCCAGGCAACGACATGCTGGCACGCATCGCGAATGCGAGGTTCCCACTATCAAGGACGACCGCCTCACCGGTATTCAAATCTGTCGCAACGGCACGAAACGGAATCGGCAGCAGATCGAAATCCGAAATCCCCACCACGGCGACGGTCTCGCGTTCGAACATCGCCACAATGCGCTGCCCCTGCAACAACCCCGGCGAAAGCTTTACCTTGTTGCGGCCTATTCCGATGCCGACTGTCGTCAGCCCGTCACGATCATCAAGCTTCTCGCGATAGGATCGGTCAATCCGACCAATGGAATCGTTGAACAAGCCCTTCCAGTCCGTCGAAACAACGAGCTCCTCCATGTCGTCGACACTCATGCCCGAGGCATAGAGGCCGCCAGCCAGCGCACCCATGCTTGTCCCCGCAATGCAATCGACCGGGATCTTCAGTTCTTCGAGCATGCGTATCACGCTGACGTGGGCAATACCGCGAGCCCCACCGCCGCCAAGCACGAGCCCGATTCGAGGACGTTGATCGCCCGCCTCACGTGTGCCGCACGACATGTTGTCAGCAGGCGTCGATGCCCAGCCTTCCCCGGAATGCGTAAAGAACACGAAAAGGCTGCCCAGCATCAATCGTGCAAGTAACCATCGCGAACACCATACTTCCGGCATTTCCTTGACTATCAAGATCTTGGCCTCTCCAACGATTTTGTTATGCGGCGACCGACTCGAACCTCACCGAATGGTACATCGGACATGACCCAAAACCGGGAGAGCGCCTCAACTTCGCCCCTGGTCGCTTCGTGGCCTGCACAACGCACGGGTTCATCACGATGGCTTATCTGAAGGTCAAACAACGTCATCCTCCTGGTCCGCCCATTACCGGGAGGACTACGCCATTGATATAGCTCGCGCAGGCTGGCGCAGCAAGGAATACATAAGCCGGGGAGATTTCCTCTGGCTGTGCTGGTCGACCCATGTCACTCTCGCTGCCGAAATCCTTGATTGCCGACGCTGATCGATCAGCAGGATTGAGTGGAGTCCAGACCGGTCCTGGAGCAACAGCGTTTACACGAATCCCGCGCCTCAACAAGTTGCTAGCGAGCGAACGCGTGAACGCGTGGATCGCCCCCTTCGTTGCAGAGTAGTCCAGCAGGTGTGAGCTCCCGAGTAGACCTGTTTCCGAACCGGTGTTGATGATCGAAGCACCTTCCTCCATGTGCGCCAAAGCAGCCCGCGCCATGTTGAAATATCCCGCGATGTTGGTCTGCAGGGTTTCCTGAAGATGTCGATCATCAAGATCGCTGATATCGAAACAGCTCTGCTGGAAGGCGGCGTTGTTGACAAGCACATCCAGACGGCCCCAAGTCGAGACGGTCTCGTCGACCACGTGTTCGCAGAAATCCCTATCGCTGACGTCGCCCGCTGAAATCAGGCAGCGTTGACCTTCAGCTTCGATCGCGCGTTGCGTGACCCTGGCGTCCTTGTGTTCGTTGAGATAGGCAATCGCCACATCAGCCCCCTCGCGGGCGAACAGCACGGCAACTGCGCGTCCGATCCCCGAGTCGCCTCCGGTGATAATTGCGACCTTGCCCTCAAGCTTTCCGCTGCCTCGATAGCCCGGCGCATTAAACTTCGGCTCAAGTGCAAGATCCGCTTCCACACCTGGTTTGGCCAGATGCTGCTTGGGAAGCGGGTTCTCTGGCTGCTTGCGCGCACCTGCCTGCACAGGACTGGACTTCGACTCGGCCTTTCCAGCGCATTCATTGGCATTTTGCGCACGCTCGGCAATGGCGCGTTGACGCTTGACCGTACTTGCGGCGCGCACATTCCAAGGGTTTGGTTTTGCTGACGATGATTTCGAAGGCACGATGGTTCTCCGCAACGGGGGTTACGGCGATCATGGAAAGCGAACGATGGCCCGCGCGTGAACGAAAGGCGTTCCAGCGAAATTCGCGCTCTGGACATTCAGCAAAGCGACGGAGTGAGCCGAGTCAATCGCGAAACCCGTCGACAAACCAGCGCCAAAGTCGCGGCTCGAAAATCTCCTGAACTGGAATGCCTATTGCGTCCCAGCCGGCAAGCTGATTTCGCAAAGCAATAGCGCGAGCTTTGGCCAACGCGGGATCTGCATTGAAGTGCAACGATTCAACCCACTCAAACTGCTGGTTGCTCCAATCGCGGATGACCGCAACCTGTTTCATCCAGGCCTCGCGAAACCAGGGCGCGAGAGGCGTGTGGAACAGGTAGCCCAGCGTCTCACTCATCGCCTGCATCTCGACCATCGCTTGCGAATCGATTCCGCGAAACCACTCGTGCTTGCCACCTGCGCGCGCTCTCGTCGCAAGCGGCGCGACGCAGCGTTCAGCAGCGAAGTCGGATTTGAGCCGGGCTTCAATCGCACGCGCTTCATTGACATGATCTGTCTCGATCAAAGCGCCGCGTTGAAGATCGAAAAGCGCAAAAAATTGCGGGTGAAATGCCCGCATGCGGATCCATGGATCTCGGGCAAAACCGATCTTCTGGGTATCCTCTTCACGACATGGCAGCAGATAGACAAAACAGCGGCCACGCGACAAGGTTCGCCACGACGGCTCATCCATGATCGTGCAGCACCCGATTCATGCGCGCTTGCGGGCAGTTTTCGTTTTCTTGTGTGCCGCTGCCTTGCGCTTGCTTGTCGCTGCTTTCTTGGGTTTGCTTTCCTTCTTCCCTGCGGCCGTCTTCTTTTTCGCAGAAGCCTTGGCCGGCGTGCGCTTGTTCGACGCAAGGCTTTTCTTCAACAGAGACATGAAATCGACGACATTGGTCGTGGCATCTTCGGGCACTTCGGACTCGTCCTCGATTGTCGGTGTGACGTCCTTGGCTTTCACGCGTTTCTCGATGACCTTGCCCAGGCGTTCCCGGAACTCGTCCTTGAAATCACCCGGCTTCCACTCCGAAGACATCGATTCGACAAGCTTCTCCGCCATTTCGAATTCGGCTTTGGAGATTTTCGCGCCTTCCGGCTTGGCTGAAGGCAGCTTGTAGTCATCGACATCGACGATCTCCTGCGAGTAGCGCAGCAGGTTCATGACTAGCGCATCACCTTGTGGAAAAACCGCGCAAAGATACTCACGCGTGCGGATGACTACCCGGCCAATTCCAATGCGCGCGGTCTTTCGCAACGTGTCTCGTAGCAGGATGTAGCCCTTCTCGGCTTTCTTGCCCGGGATCAACACATAGGGCTTTTCGTAAAAAGCCGGGGCAATCGAACCGGCGTCGACGAACGCCTCAATGTCGATCGATTCGTGGCTCTCGGGCGCCGCCGATTTGAAATCATCGGGCTCAATCACGACGTAGCTGCCCTTCTTGTATTCGAAGGCCTTGACGATACTTTTCCACGGCACCTCTTCGCCGGTATCGGCATTGACACGCTCGTAGCGGATCGGTTTCTTGTCACGCGAATCCAGCATGCGAAAATGCAAGTCAATCTTGCGCTCCCCACTCATGACCGATATCGGCACATTGAGCAATCCGAATGAAAGCACGCCGTTCCAGATGGGCCGGGCCATGACGAATCTCCGCTGCTGTAGTTGGCCCATCCTAGCGCAACATCTCGTCAGACCGCGGGCAATGGGATGCGGTCATTATCGGCAGATTCATCTACCGGGTGATATCCATGCGAGCCGCATTGGCTGACACGGGTGCACCTCGCGCATGTCATTGACACTCTATCGCCAGAAGCGAGATTTCTCGCAAACTTCCGAGCCCAGCGAAGGCGGGAAGCGCGGTGGCCGGATCTTTGTCGTCCAGCTCCATCACGCGTCCAGACGTCACTATGACTTTCGTCTTGAGCTTGATGGCGTGCTGAAGAGCTGGGCGGTGCCGAAAGGGCCAAGTTTCGATCCGTCCGTCAAGCGACTCGCCGTTGAGGTTGAGGATCACCCCCTTTCCTATGCGACTTTCGAGGGCGACATTCCCGAAGGCAACTACGGGGCTGGTCATGTGGATGTCTTCGATCATGGAACATGGGCGCCCACGGGCAGCGCTCGCAAAGGACTTGAAAACGGCGATCTCAAGTTCACCTTGCATGGCGAGATTCTGAAAGGATCATGGGTGTTGGTACGCACGCGCATGCAGGGCAGCAAGCAGCAGTGGCTTCTGATCAAGCATGACGACGAGTACGCCGGAGCAAGCGAAGCCGATGATTTCGTCAGCTCGGCAACGAGAGTCAAAAAGGTAGTTGCCAAGCGTGACACGAAAATGGAACGCGATTCGCCGGTGTCAGGAAGAAAGCCAGCTGCGAAGTCGAGATCGCCTTCACTACCGGGAGCCAGGCGAGAAACTCTCGAAGAAGGTTTCTTCTCTCCAGAGCTCTGCCGCGCAGCCGATGCGCCTCCAAGCGGAAACCGTTGGCTTCACGAAGTCAAATGGGATGGTTACCGCATTCTCGCGAGCGTCGTTGATGGACGAATCCAGCTTTGGTCGCGCAACGGGAACGAATGGACCGAGAAGCTGCCGGAGCTTGTCGAAGCACTTGAGGCATTGAAGCTGAAAAATGCCCGCCTGGATGGCGAGATCATCATGCTCACCGGCGGCGCCGTCGACTTCAATGGCCTGCAGGCTCGCTTTTCCGACGAGGAAATGGCGCCAGTGCTTTACATGCTGTTTGATGTAGTTCACGCCGAGGGTCAATCATTTTGCGATGTTCCCTTGCAAGAGCGCAAAGCGTGGCTTGCCAATCGTGTTGGGCGCTATCCGCATCCGTTGCTGCGCTACTCCGATCATCAGGTCGGCAGTGGTGCGGCCGTCTTCTCCCAAGCGGTCGATGCTGGCATCGAAGGTATTGTCAGCAAACGCGTCGACAGCATCTACAGCGGTACGAGAAGCGCTGCCTGGGTGAAGTCGAAAGGTCGACTTTCCGATGAATTCATCGTGGTCGGTTTTACCGAACCGAACGGCAGTCGCGCAGGCCTCGGTGCCTTGCTGCTAGCCAAGCCAACTGCGGATGGAGGGTTGCGCTATGTGGGTCGAGTCGGCACTGGCATGAGTTCAGAGCAATTGATCGATCTGCGCGCCAAACTTCAGAAAACGGTCGTCAAGAAAGCGCCGGCAAACACTTCTCTCATGGCGCGCAAGGACCGAAGCCTGACGATCTGGGTGAAGCCTAAACTTGTGATTGAAGCATTCTATCAGGGGATCGGCGGCAAGGGCCTGCTGCGGCAACCTGCTTTCAAGGGAATCCGACTGGACAAGTCGCCGACGGAGGTTTCGGTACAAGCGGAAGGTGGAATTGAAATGGATAACAAGCAGACGGCCTCCAAGGGGTCGACGAGCAAGGCTGCGGGACGGAAAAAAACTTCCGCCGCGAAACCTAACCTAGCCAAGAAATCGAAGACAGAACGCGAATGCGATGAAGTGACCATTACCCATCCTGATCGGGTCGTTTACCCCAAATTGAAGCACACGAAACAGGACGTCGCGGACTACTACCTCGAGGTGGCGCCTTTGATACTCCCGGAGATTGCGGGAAGGCCACTATCGGTGGTGCGCTGCCCCGGCGGCACCGGCAAAGCATGCTTCTTCCAGAAACATGTTGGCGAAGGAAGTGGGGATCATGTCCACGGTGTCGCCGTCACCGAGAGTGAAAGTGAGGATGACGAAAACCCTTATCTTTGCATAGACGACGAGCAAGGCTTGCTCGAGCTTGTGCAATTGAATGTGCTTGAGTTTCATCCTTGGGGTGCGCGTTCGAGCGATCCCGAGAATGCCGACCGGATTGTTTTCGATCTGGATCCACATCCTTCCGTCAGCTGGGATCGCGTCACAGCGTCCGCTCAATATATGCGCGAGCAATTGAAGGTAGCCTGCCTTGAATCCTTCCTGCGCACGAGTGGCGGTAAGGGATTGCACGTCGTGGTACCAATCCGTCCCGCAGCTGCTTGGGAAGAGGTTCGCAACTTCGCTAAATCGGTATCAGAAGCCTTGGCTGGGCTTGAACCGGGCGAGTTCGTGGCGGTATCCGGCAATAAAAACCGCAAGAACAGGATTTTCGTTGACTGGATGCGTAACCGTCGAGGCGCGACGAGCGTGGCGTCCTATTCGTTGCGAGCACGCGATTCTGCCGGTGTAGCAATGCCTTTGGCGTGGTCAGACCTGAAGCATATTGAATCCGCCGACGCCATCAATCTGGGCAACGCCGTCGAATGGATCCACAAACGCGGAAGTGATCCCTGGGCCGGCATTTCTTCGGTGCGTCAACGTCTGCTTCAGCTCTAACCTCTCCGTCGACGCACTCCAATACAAAGGCCGACCGAAAGAATTCCCAAACATCCCAGTGAATATCGCCTATGCCTGGGCTGGGACATTCGCGGAAACCAAGGATGGCCTGCCCTTCTTCGGCCCACATGACAGGACCGGACCGCGCGGTCATTTCGCAATAGCGTACGGTGGCAACGGCATCCCCTGGATGCGCCATCGGCGCTGAGATCATTCGTGATCGCTTGCTCCGCGATGGACACCCCTGTGCCGAGCTATTCGGATGATCCGGTCTGAAACTCGGATGAAGCGATCAATGCGTCAATCGCCGGTCGCGGAGCCCCATGCGGCTAAGTCACGCTTGGCTAGCTTGCGCAATGACACTGGCGAAGTCCCCGGTTTTCATCGTCGCCGACTATCCCCGATCCTCCTGAGCAGCCAGCACTTGCAAGCTTGCTCGATGCAGCCGTAGGCACAGTCACCAGAACGCTACGGAATACCCCGGCCGTATGCCGCAACTTCTATATCCATCCGGGCGTCATCGAAGCCTGGAGAGAAGGCAGCTTGCAAAAAGTCGTATCGGCCGAGGAGATGCGCTTCCCGCGCAAGCGCGAACCGGCGACATTGCGCTTTCTACGCAGGTGCCGGAAAGCGTTGAACCGGGGGCCACAAATTGAAATCATTGGATGGCGCTCGCCCCAGATCGGTTCTTGATCACACCACGAATATTCGAGAACGCGAGGCCAATTTGCAGGATAACCAAAGCATAAGTTTCAGACTCGATGCCCCACAAGACCCAAAGCAAGTTACTGACGAGAAAAACCCAAAAACCCTGATCGCGGCGCTTTTTCGTCGTCGACGCGACCAACCAGGCGGCGAGCAGGGTGACAATCATCGCCGGCCACTGAAGAAGATCGAGTTCGTCCATTGGAACCTCACCTGGAAATCGATGTTTCAAGCATGCTGTCCGATCAGCCCAAGAACGCCTCCATACGGAAAACCAGACTTGTCGTGTGCCCGTCTATGTCCATCGAGACATTGCGCCGAGCCCTGATCACATGGCTTTCTTAATTCCCTTGCGCATCAGCAAGGCGCTCGACTGGCCAGCCAGTGGCAAAGCGCAATAGCACGGCTATCTGCATCATGAACCAGAACATCAGGCCGGTCTTGTCCAGCGACTTAGCTCCGCGATTGATCAGGGGTTCCCATCGTCTGCGGAGTCGACGTTCCACAGTCGCCATGCTTGCACTCGCAATGAACGGAGTAGTCATCGGTGCTCTTGGCCTGGGAGCGGCATCCATCACCGCAGAAAGCACCAGCTATATCGACTCGGCACTTGCAACTGGGATTGGCACATTGGTCTTCTACTTGCATGAGAATCTCCTGTGGGCGGGTAATCAACAGTGAACCTAATCGAGCGCGATACTCTGACGGCGAAAGAAGAACGGTCGCCTTTGAAACGAGAGGG